>JAGPDW010000060.1:0-15260 GCA_018057345.1 Bacteroidia bacterium
ATGTTCCGCAAGAATCATCAAGTAAAGTAATTGACCTTGTAACACAACGTAAAGGAAATTTATTGATCATGGAACCAAAAGGAGATCTAACTCACATTGAGTTTGAAATTCCTTCTCGTGGAATTATAGGTTTACGTAATAACGTTTTAACTGCAACAGCAGGTGAGGCTATTATGGCACATCGCTTTAAAGCATATGAGCCTTGGAAAGGACATATACCAAGCCGAATTGCAGGTGTATTGATCAGCAAAGATAAAGGTGCTGCGGTAGCTTACAGTATTGATAAATTACAAGATAGAGGCAAGTTCTTTATTGAGGCCGGTGAAGAAATTTATCCTGGTATGATCATTGGCGAACATATTCGTCCTGATGATCTAGTAGTGAACGTTTGTACGGAGAAGCAATTAACTAACATGCGTGCGAGCGGAACAGATGAGAAAATGCGTATTGTTCCAAAGATAAAGTTCAGTTTAGAGGAATCAATGGAATACATTCAATGGGATGAGTACGTTGAGATCACGCCATTGCATATTCGCTTACGTAAGATCCATTTGGATGAGAACACTCGTAAACGCATGACTAAGTCAGTAGAAGCACAATAAATAGCTTTAAAATTTTAAAAAGGAGAACTTAGCTTTAAGTTCTCTTTTTTTATGCTCAACAGTTTCTTTGAATTTTTTCGCCTCGTCACTCTCAGGAAATAAGATCTTATGGTCTTCTGAGGCATTTATAGAGTGTAATTCGGAGTTTAATTTCTTTGTTTCTTCAGTAAAATAAGTGTCAGAGAATTTTTCCCAAACGTATTTTATAGCTGCATCATTTGGATGCGCCAAATCTTCTTTATAAAAGCGATAGTCGCGTAGATCATCGATCACTAATTCGTAAGCAGGGAAATAGTCGATTTCAAATTTCTTTTTAAGCTCGCTGATAGCCAGTAATAGCGTGGCTTTGCTGAGGTTGTTCTCTTCTACACCATCTTTTAGATATTTTACCGGCGAAACGGTGAAGATGAATTTTAATTTGGGATTAAAGCTTTTGAGTTTATCAATTAGGTTTGAATAGTCATTTACGATCTCTTCAACACTCAATAATTTCTTCTCAAAAATAGTTCCGGGGTGTTTGTGGCAATTAGCCACAGTTATATTTTGCGTTTTATGAAAATAAGTATAAGCTGTTCCAAAAGTTAATACAAGAACATCTGTGACTTTAAGATGATCATGTGCTTCTTGTTGTTTTTTTGTTATTAAGGCTTTTAGTTTTTGTTCGCTATTTTCAGAAATACTGCTGTGATGTAAAAATGAAAAATGTAAACCCTCACGTTCGTGGATGTGTGAGGCTATATCTGAACTATTCTCCAAGCAATGCAAAAGCGATTGATGAATGCTTTGCGGATTGAACAAGATCCCATTTGGATTAACAAGGCAATTGAAATGATGTTTTTGCAAGGCAATTCCAATGTTTTCTGAAAAGCATGAGCCAACAAGCATCAATTTTTGTTGATGGTCGATCTTTATTAAAGAAGGTTTTGGTTTATAATTTAAATGGAATTGCATTATTTTTTTAAAACACTAAATTTCTTATCCAAAAATACTTTGGCGCTTTCGTAATTATTTTCTACCGCACCATCTAAAATGGCATCTCTCAATGCATTTTTTAATATCCCAATTTCTCGTCCTGGCTTTAAATTATACATGGCCATGATCTCTTCTCCTCCAATAGGAGGTTGCCAATTGCGAAGGTGATCTTTCTCTTCGATCTCAACAAGTTTCTTGCGAACGATCTCGAAGTTTTGCATGTAACGTTTTACTTTGTTCGGATTTTTTGTGGTAATATCTGCTTCACATAAAGCCATTAGGTCATCCACATCATCACCTGCTTCAAATAAAACTCTTCGCACAGCACTATCGGTTACTTCTGTTTTTGCTAATACAATAGGACGCAAATGTAACTGCACCAATTTCTGAACGTATTTCATTTTTTCGTTCAATGGCAATTTTAAATTGGCAAATATCTTTGGCACCATACGCGCACCTTTATCTTCATGACCGTGAAATGTAAATCCTTTTCCTTCTTCAAAACGTTTGGTGGCGGGTTTGGCAATGTCGTGCAAAATGGCGCTCCATCTTAGCCATAGGTCATTTGTTTTTTTAGAAAGATTATCTAAAACTTCAAGCGTATGATAAAAGTTATCTTTATGGGATAAGCCTTTAATAGTATCTACGCCGTGTAGTTTTACCATCTCGGGAAAGATCAAATGCAATAAACCTGTATCAAATAATAATTTAAATCCGTATGATGGAGTGGGAGAGAGGATGATCTTATTCAATTCGTCTGAAATTCGTTCTTTGCTTACAATTTCTATGCGTTGTTTATTTTCGCTAATGGCTTTAAATGAATTTTCTTCAATGGTAAATCCTAACTGACTTGCAAATCTAATGGCGCGCATCATGCGCAAAGGATCATCGCTATAAGTAATGGCAGGATCAAGCGGTGTACGAATGACCTTATTATTCATATCGTTCATTCCATCAAATGGATCTAATAATTTTCCAAAATTCAATTTGGAAATTCCAATTGCCAATGCGTTGATCGTAAAATCTCTGCGTAACTGATCATCTCTTAAACTTCCATCCTCAACAACCGGCTTGCGCGAGTTACGATCATAACTTTCTTTACGCGCCCCAACAAATTCAATTTCTAACTCTTTATATTTTATTTGTGCTGTACCAAAATTCTTGAAAATAGATAAATGCGCTTCGTCGCCTAAATTTTCTTTTACTTTTGTAGCAAGATCAATTCCTCTTCCTACAGCAACTATATCAATATCTTTGCTTTGACGTTCCAAAAAAATATCGCGCACAAAACCACCAATTAAATAAGCTTCCACGCCAAGTTCATCGGCGCATTTTCCTATTAATTTATAAATGGGTTCGTTTAAAAACGCGAATTGCATAGGTTAAAGATAATCTTTTGAAAGGAATTGAAGAACTAGTCTTTCGACTTTAACCAGCTGAAACCAAGGGCTGTAAAGCATAGCAAGGCTCCAAGTGCCATGAACATCACATTAAAACTACTTGCTTCAACTAATTTTGAGCAAGCGTATGGCCCCACGGTTTGCCCTATGCTCCAGGCAATGGTAACAAGCGCGGCGTACTGTCCTCTGTTTTTGTCGTTTGCTCGAGCAGCCCAATAGGAATTCATAAAAGGCATGGAGATAATTTCGCCAAAGGTCATCATTAAGATCATAAATAAAGAAATGATCTTTCCGTGAAATGGAAGTAGTAACAAGAGAAAAGCAATACCGCATAATAAAGTTCCAAACGAAATATAGATCATGAGATGTCGTTTTCCTTCCAAGAAATTAATGAGCACCATTTCTATTAAAACGATCAGTAAACCATTTAGTGCCATGATGGCTCCAATATATTTTTCGCTTAAATGTAAACCATCTCTAAAATAACTTGGTACCGTTGAGAACATTTGGAAGAAGCAAAAGCCAAAAAGCATGGTGAAGAATGCAAAGGCCAAGAAATTTTTGTCTTTGTAAACCGATCGCTGTATGGGTTGTAAAACAAGTTCTTTGGCCTTGTCTTCTTTTTTTTGTGAAACGGGTTTTAAAAAATAAAGTAAACTCAAAGCGGCAAGGATATTTGTTATACCATCTACCCAAAATAATAATGTATAACTGTAACTGGCAATTACACCACCAACCGAAACACCTAAAGCCCAACCCAAATTGATGGCTAATCTGTTCAGCGAGTTGGAACGCGTACGATTTTCGGGCTTGCTGTAAACCGCTACAGCCGTGGCATTGGCGGGCCTGAATGCTTCGTTTACCGTGCTCAAAATAAATGTGAATAAACATATGAGTGGATACGAACGAATTTGTCCGAGTATAATAAATAAAATACCTCCGCATAACAATGTGATGAGTTGCACTTTATGAAATCCTATCTTATCGGTAAGCTTACCACCAAAAAAAGCGCCAATAATTGCGCCCAATCCCCATAATCCAACTACGGTACCGGCTTCACTGAGTGTTCGATCAACGCCTTTGCTCGTTAAATAAAGTGTCATAAATGGCAAAACCATTGTTCCGCTTCGGTTAATAAGCATGATAACCGCAAGCAACCAGGTTTCGCGCGAAAGGCCCGTGAAGGAAGATCTGTATAAATTTAATCCGCGTTTGAACATTTCAAATTTTTAAACGGTTGAAATGCCGTTCACATCTGTTGTAAGTGCTTCGCTCATGTAATTTAAAAAAGGACGCATGGCTTTAAAGCCCTCATTTACTTGCTTTACAAGATCGGAGTTTAATACTTCTTTATCAGTAAAACGTTTGATGAGTAGAAATTGTTTGTAGCGTAAAAGATCAATGGCTTTATCATCGGCATTATAACCTTTTGGTGTTGTTTTTATTTGTTCGCCGGTTAAAGTGCCAAATGTTTTTATAAATGTTTTACTCTTCAATATTTTTCGAAAAGGTTCAGCATCAAAAGCAAATTCATCACGAATGCGTTTCAAGTCTGAAGGTTCTGGTCCCCAAAAACCTCCTGCAATAAAAGAATTTCCCGGCTCAAAATGAAAATAGTACGAACCTCTGCGAAGCTTGGTGGCTCTGGAAAAACTTCCTCCCCAATGTGTATTGTAAGGCGTTTTATTTTTCGAAAAACGAATGTCGCGGTAAATGCGATGTAAACTTTTTTTGCCGCTTAATGTTTCTATCACATCATGTTTATTCATTTGCGCTAATAAAGCATCTGCAAATAGTTCAATATGTTTTAATTCTGATAGGTAGCGTTCTTTATGAGCATTGAACCAATCGCGATCGTTGTTTTTTGAAAGAAGCTTTAAAAAATCGAAACTACTTTTAGGGATAAGAGGGTTGCTCATGAGGCAAAGTTAGACAATAAGTAAAGATGAAAAAAACCGTTTATCCTAATAGATCACGAAGTTTTTCCTTTAACTCTGCAACTTCTGCCTCTAACGCCGAAACTCTCGACTCAAGTTCGTTTGATGAAGAGCGAATAGGTTCATTGTATGAGCTTGTGTTTTCAGCTTCTACAGGAGTTTCTCCAAGCAAATGAACAAAGCGTGTTTCTTTTTGTCCGGCCTGGCGCGGAAGTTCTTTTACAAAACCACTACCGTAAGTTCTTAATGCATCAAGTGCTTCGTGTACCGAACCTAACGAACTAAATTCGTGTAAACGTCCTGAATTTGTATTTAATTCGCCCGGAGTTTGTGCGCCGCGTAAAAGCAGTAAGCAAATAATGGCTAATTGTCCTTCGGTTAATGGATATACGGTTGTGAAATTGTGTTTGTATTTGGCAGTTCTAATGCTAGCACCAACGGCTGTAGAAACAAGACTCTGCGCTTTTAAACTATTAAGCGCATTCATTACCGTTTGTTCATCGTACTCAACAACAGGTTTGCGCGACGATTTTTGATTACAAGCAGCAGTCAAAGAATTTAATGTCATTGGATAATAATCTGGCGTTGCCACACTTTTTTCAATGAGCGATCCTAAAACTCTTTGCTCAACTGCATTTAAAATTGGTAATTCTTTTGAGCCGTCCATTTTATTTTGGAGCTAAATTCTTATTTACGAGTTCTAACTTTGAAATGGCGTAAGGATCATCCTTTTTATAACTCAAGGCTTCTTCATAAGATGTTTTTGCCTCGGCCCAGCGTTTCATTTTAAAGAGTTCGTCAGCACGTTTAATGGTGGCTTTGTATTTATCTGCACCACCAATTACGCCGGGAATATGGTATTTGCTATTACCATGGCCAACTGAAGGATCTTTATCGCTACCGCCGGTTTCATTATTTGATTTTTTCGCTTCTTCTTCTTTTGCTAATCTTTCGGCTTCTCTTTTTTCTGCGAGGGCTTTTGCTTCGGCATCATCTTCGGCCTTAGCTTTTGCCATGCCTTCTTTTTGTTTACGTTCCTTTTCTTTCTTTTCTTCGGCTTTAGCTTTTGCCTCTGCTAGATCGGCTTGCTTAGCTTTAGCTTCTGCATCCAATCTTTCTTTCTCTTTTTGCTTTCTCTTGTCTTCGGCAGCTTTTATCGCAGCATCATCTTCTGCTTTTGATTTTGCTAAGCCTTCTTTTTGTTTACGTTCTTTTTCGGCCTTCTCATTAGCGGCAGCTTTTGCGGCTTCATCGGCTTTAGCTTTTGCTGCAGCATCTTTTTCTTGTGCGGCTTTGTTTGCTGCGGCTGTTTTATCTGCCGCTGCTTTTGCTGCTGCATCTGCATCTGCCTTCGCTTTTGCTGCTGCATCTGCCAATGCTTTTTCTGCTGCTGCTTTTTCTGCCGCTGCTTTTTTAGCAGCCTCTTCAGCGGCTTTAGCTTGGGCATCGTTGGCGTTCTTTAAACATTCAGCAACTTTAGCCAGTTGCATTGGAGGGTATGTTTCAAAAGGGATCATTGCCATCGCTTCTTGGTATAATTTTTTAGCAAGCGGACAATCAGGTTTTGCTAATGCAGCATCCCCGGCTTTATTTGTGTTACAAAATTTTGTTATGAGCGCATTTTCAGCATTATATATTTTCATTACAATATCCAATCCGTTTTCTGTAGCATCTTCATCGGCGTTAAATAATTTTTTCTTTGGCATGTATACAACCTTTACTAAAGGTTGTTGTAGTCCTGAATAATCTATACCGGGATAAGGTTTAGCCATAATGAATCCACCAATGCTAAATGTTGGTTTCCAATCATCTTTGGAAACATCTTCAGGAACACCTTTTGTATTTATTGCAAATCGTTTGGTATTATATCCGGGATAGGAAACTGTAAGAAGAAATTCACCATCTGAAGGAACATCTACAGAAAAATCACCACGGCTATCGGTATTAGTTTCAGCGATAACGGCGCCTGCTTTAGTAAGAACAATTTTTGCGCCACCAAGTGATTTTTCTTCTTTTTCGTAGGTGCTGGTTAATTTCCAATTACGGATCTCAACATTGCTGCTTAGTTTTAATGACCAACTTTGACACAAAACATTAAGGCTAAATAATAAGCCGGTTGCAATAAGTGAGATTCTTTTTAACATAGCGAGGGCCAAATTACATATTCTACACTAGTAATAAAAGCCAATAAGGCCACGAATACAGGTTAAATTAGGCATTGTGAGATAGAATTGCCATAGTAATTAACAAGTGATGAACATTTTAACTAAGCTGTTAATTAGATGTTGAATTAAAAGGCCGTTATAGGGTCATAATTAACGCTAAGCACACGTATTCATATCAGAACCATAACAAATTGGCATTAACTTTGTAATGGTTATAGGTATATGCCTGCTTTTACCACACGCCGACACCTAAAGCTTAAGCAAAGGTGGGATACGGTTTCTTGTTTTTGGGCATACTTTAATTAAAAAATCATAAAGCCGGATTAAGGGAATCCGGCTTTTTATTTTCCGTTTTTTTTAGCCACTAATTGTACTAATTAGCACTAATCCAGACTCAGTAGATCACACACAGATTTGTGAAAATTCGTGTAATTCGTGGCAAAAGAGCTGCTCTAAACCTTATATTTGCAGCCAAACTATGTTCAAATTCATTGGTGCCATCATAGGCTATTTTTTACTCGGCAGGCATTTTTTCGGGATCATTATTGGTTTTGTGGTAGGATCACTTGTTGATAGTTATGTAACTATTCAAGGTAAAATAAAGTCGGGCGCAAAACCGGAGGATATTTTTGAGTATTACCGACAACATTCGCACTCGCAGGGCAAGGGCGATTTTGCAACAATGCTAGTTGTTTTATCGGCAGCGGTGATGCGTGCTGATGGAAAGATCCTGAAAAGCGAGTTGGAGTATTTAAAATCTTTTTTTTCGGCACAGTTTGGCCCCAATTTTACTACCGAGCATTTAAGCACTTTAAAGCATTTTTTAGATGGCGGTACAATTCCGCTTGTACAGGTTTGTGGTGATATTCGCACACGCACGCAGATCGAGATACGTATTCAATTATTGCATTTTTTGTTTGGATTGGCAAAGGCCGACGGACATGTTGCAGAGCAAGAATTAAATGTGATCAAGAACATAGCAAATCTTTTAGAGATCCCTAATGCCGATTTTGAAAGTGTAAAGAATATGTTTTATCGCAATGTGAATTCGGATTATTCCGTATTAGGAATCGATTCAACTGCAACCGAAGAAGGAATTAAAAAAGCTTACAGACAAATGGCTATTCGTTATCATCCAGATAAAGTAGCTGCCATGGGCGAAGAATATCAAAAAGGAGCCAAAGAAAAATTCCAGAAGATACAAGAGGCTTACGAGAACATTAAAAAATCGAGAGGGATAAATTGAATTTGATCAAACATCAATAAACACCTCTGATACTTTTTGATTATCAAAGAAAATTGTAACTCCTGCCTCTGAGAACACCAATTGTTTTTCACCCCAGTCTTTATCTAGTTCATGATCTTTAAATCCATTCTTTGCAAAAAGAGCGATCAATTCTTCTTCACGCAGTTTAAAAACATCCTCACCAAATAATTTAAATGAAGGATTAGAAACAGCGATGCAAAGCAAGTTTTGAATATTGAAAAAAAGCGTTAATCCAAGGCTATTGAAATGATAAGTAAACGAAGCTTCGCCGAAGTTGTTATTTTCGTTAGGTTCGATCTCGTCAGGTTCTTGCAAAAGTTTGCCTACAGTGGAAGGAGTGATCTGCTCTAAAGCCACGCCACACAAGGCTTTTGCGGGCTCAAACTCAAAAAAAACATCCATATTCTTGTTGTTGAAAATGCGTTTAAAACTAAACTAAGTTAAGACTTAAAATAACCCCAAAATAATTTTTGTAGATTAAATAATGATGGTATATTTGCAGCCTCGATTTTAACAATCGTGATGATTCCGTAGCTCAGCTGGTAGAGCATTACACTTTTAATGTAGGGGTCCTGGGTTCGAATCCCAGCGGGATCACAGAAAATACAAAAAGCCACTCTATAGGGTGGCTTTTTTGTTGAGATACCTGCAGCAGAGTATACTAATACAGGCAAAATCACGTTTCTATTTAATCGTATATTTGTATAATTAAAAACACACACTATGCCGGGAACAGAATTATTTGGCGCCGAAGAGCGCAAGGAAATTGAAGATGTTTTATCAACTGGGATCATGTTCCGATTTAATCATGATGCACAGCGTAATAATATTTGGAAGGCTAAGGATTTTGAAGCTGAAGCAAAAAAAATTACCGGTGCAAAATATGCATTAGCAGTATCAAACGGATCGGCTGCTATTTTAGCCGCGTTAGCGTCGAGCGGTATTGGCGCAGGCGATGAGGTTATTTGTCCACCATTTACTTATATTGCTACAATTGAAGCTGTATTAATGTTAGGCGCATTACCTGTATTTGCTGAAATTGATGAGACCTTATGTTTAAGTGCAGATGGAATAAAAAAAGTACTCACCTCAAAAACAAAAGCGGTTTGTTTAGTTCATATGTGTGGCGGTAATGCTAATATGGATGAGATCATGAAAGTAGTGAACGATAATAAACTGATCTTAGTGGAAGATGCAGGGCAAGCTTTTGCGGCATCGTATAAAGGAACTGCAACAGGTTTGTTCGGTAAAGCAGGCGCATATTCTTTCGATTTCTTTAAAATTGCAACTGCAGGCGAAGGCGGAATTTTAGTTACTAATGATGAAAAGACATATCATTTAGCTGATAGTTACTGTGATCATGGTCATGACCATGTTGGTTCTAATCGCGGAATGGAGAATCATCCTATTATTGGATTCAATTATCGCATCTCTGAATTGCACGCTGCTGTTGGTGCAGCACAAACACGTAAGGTACCTTCCATTCGTACTTCAAATTTAAAGAACAAGGCATACTTACAAAAGGAATTATCCAAGAATTCAAATATCAGTTTTGCTAAACTTGGAGATGACGCCGGAGATTCAGGAACATTCTTAAATATATTGATGCCTGATACTGAAACTGCCAAACGTACGGTTGATGAATTCAACAAAGCAGGAGTAGGTGGATTTAATTATTGGTTCACTAACATGTATCATTTTATTAATCAGTGGGACCATATTAAAAATTTAAAAACAGCTTCAAAACTTCCAATTCAATTATTAGGAGCGCCGCAAGATTATAATAATCTCAATTTACCAAAAACGCAAGAAGTAGTGGGACGTTTGATCTCTTTTGGAATTCGTTGCACGTGGACAGAAAAGGATATGAGCGAATTAACCGCGAAAGTTTTAGCGTGTGTAGAAAAAGCTACGGCTTCGGTTAAAGCATAATTAAACTACTCTTCAGTAAATCCTAAATGGATCAAAGCATCGCCTTGGTTTACTACGGGTTGATTATTGATCCCTACAAGATATCCTGCTTCCGGAGCATAGATCTTATCTTCTAAATTCCCAAAGGGATTGCAAACAACACCAAGCAGATCTCCTTTAAGAACATGTGATCCATTGCTTTTATTCATGTGAAATAAACCACTTGAATTAGCACGTATCCAAGTGTCCTTCACAATTTTTACCGCGGGCATATCCGGCACTTCAGCATCGATCATTTGATACGCGTTCATTAAACGTAAGCAACCGTTATAACCTTCGTTTATAGCTAAGTAATCAAAACGCATACTTTCGCCACCTTCATAAACTAAAATGGGTTTATTTTTTTTTGCCGCTTCTTTCCTTAGCGTCCCATCTCGGTATTTACTATTGATAATTAAGGGCGCGCCAAATTTTTCGGCCAATTCTAAATTGCCATCAAATTCAAATACGCAACGTATTTGCGGGTAGTTATTTATTTTGGCTCCTCCTGTATGAAAATCAATTCCAAAATCGATGATGGGGAAAATATGTTTCACCAGGTCATACGCAATTCTGCTTCCAATTGAACCTTGTTTTGATCCGGGAAAACAACGATTAAGATCGCGGCCATCGGGAAGATCACGACTGCCATAAAGGAAAGAAATGATATTAATAACGGGGATAGCAATTAATGAACCGCATTTTAAATGCTGAACTTCTTTTCGCTGAATTATTCTTCTTATGATCTCAATTCCATTTGTTTCTTCACCATGCATTCCTGCGCTTAATAAAATGGCAGGACCGGGTTTTCCGGAGTTGATCACATGAACAGGAATTTCAATATGCGTTTTTGTGTGCAGCTCATATGAATTCAAGATCACGGTTTTGTGTTCACCTGGTTTTATAGTTTGTTTATTAATTATAATACTCACGATCGTTATTCCCCCGGTTTATTAAATTCGTTACGCTCTACGTACTCAATGATCTTTGTTGCAATATCAACACCGGTAGCTCCTTCAATGCCTTCTAAGCCCGGCGAAGAATTTACTTCCATTACTAAAGGTCCGCGAGAAGATTGTAGCAGATCAACTCCGGCAATTCCTAAGCCTAATTTTTTTGCCGCCTTAATTGCAGTAGCACGTTCTTCGGGAGATAAATTAATTACGGTTGCCTTTCCTCCTCTATGTAAGTTACTTCTAAATTCGCCTTCTTTTGCTTGTCGCTTCATGGCGCCTACAATTTGTCCATCTACAATGAACACGCGAAGATCGGCTCCTTTTGCTTCACTAATAAATTCTTGAACCAACATATTGGCATCTAATTTTAAAAATGCTTCAATTACACTGCTGGCGGCTTTTTTATTTTCTGCTAAAATTACACCAATGCCCTGGGTCCCTTCTAATAATTTAATTACACAAGGCGCACCGCCAACTGCGTCAATTACGCTATCAATGTCTTTATCTTTTGGTGAGTTAGCAAAGGCAGTTTTTGGAATTCCTAAACCCGCGCGTGCTAAAATTTGTAAACTTCTTAGTTTATCGCGCGAACGAACTAAAGCTTGTGATTCAACAGCGGTAAATATTTTCATCATTTCAAATTGACGAACAACAGCGGTGCCGTAAAATGTTGCAGACGCACCAATACGCGGGATCACGGCATTTACACCGGTAATTTCTTTTCCATCATAATAAATATGTGGACGGCCTTGTTCAATGGCCAAAACACATTTCATGTGATCGATCACCAACACATCGTGACCTCTTTTTTCTGCAGCTTCGATCAACCTTTTTGTTGAGTACAGATTTTTGTTGCGCGATAAAATAGCAATACGCATCATTTTTTCAGAATTTGGTTTAAATATAACGAAAGTTTTTTACCATTCAAGTGCGCTTGTTTTACGTCTATGATAAATTTTCCCTTAATGGCTTTACGTCCGATCAAAATTGGGTAGCGCATACTTTTTCTGTCGGAAAGTGAGAAATCGGCCATAATTGTCTTATGCCCGATATGAATTTTTGTACGAATGATATATCGTTCTTCGGCTTCTCCAAAAGAATTCTTTATTTTTTTTTGCGTGAATTCTGTTGTTTTGTGACGTTGCGTTTTATTTCCTTGATAAAATTCGGCCGGAAGGGTAAATAGTAAATAAGAGATTCCATTTTCTTTTATCACTTCAATCTCTTCGCAATGAATGGCCGACGAAAATGCACCTGTATCAATTTTAGCCTCTGTGTTATTAATATTCAGCAAAGGAAGATCAACAAACTCGCGTCTGCCAATTACTCTTACCGGATTTATTTTTTTAGCCATTGCTGAATTTCGAATAAAAACGCTTTACATCAACTTCTGCATCCAAGGCCTCTTTATTCAAGTAGAAATGTACAAATTTTTTCGAGAAATAGGGGGCAAGCATTACACCTTTAGTGCCTAAACCATTGAAAACAAAGAGGTTTTTATGCAAAGGGTGTTGCCCAATAATGGGTCTACGGTCAATTGTAGAAGGTCTTACACCTGCTTTGTGCTCTAATACATTATAAGGAACTTTAATAAGTCCTGCCAATTTTTCCTTTAGTTCGTTTGCGCCATTTTCGGTGGGTTCATCATTTAATTCTTTCCAATTATAGGTTGCGCCAACTTTAAAGCGTTTATCTTTTAATTTAAAAATAAATGCATTATGATTCAGGATCTCTTTTTCTAATTCAATCCCTTCCGCTTCAATTTCAAACACCTCACCCTTTACTGAATTCATTGGTATCCAATTAAAGTATGGATTATTTTTTACAAGATGTCCTTCGCAAAAAACAATACTCTTTGCTTTTATGTTTTTGTAAACAGTATGATTTGTGTTGACCTGTAATTGAGAGTGATCAAATACTTCGTTCTTATTTTCTGCATGTAGATCTTCACAAGCATTCAAAAAACTTTGCATATCTATATTTCCACAATTATTCACAAGGCCGTATGAATCAGGTATCACAAGATCTTTGTGTTGAGCATTTACTGTGTAAATATGTTGGTCAATAAATCGAGATAGATCGTTTTGTGACTTCTTGATCCAAAAATTCTTTTCTTCCACCGAAAAAAAAGGTTTAATAATTGTTCGCTCGGTATAAAATTGCGATGCTGTTCTTTTTTCAGCGGAGGTATAGAACACTTTCAATTCTTTAATGAATTCATCGGCTTTCCATGAGGATGTCATGCGTTTGAATACAATGGGATTCCATAAACCTGCGGCAATGCGAGAGCAATTACTTAAGGATGGATCTCCAATAATGCAATAGGAAAGCTGATGTTCTTGTAAACTTAAAGCCAATGTATTTGCAGCAAGTCCTTTGCCAACAATAATTAGATCGAGCATTACTTTCTTCTAGTTTTTACGTGACGGTTATAGATCTTTGCTTTGCCACGGTAGGCGCCGGAAAAAAACAGAACGCCTTTGATGCCAAAGAATTGTTGTGTTTGGTTTAATTCGCCAAAAAGTTCAATGCCTATACCAATATCATACGTTATTTTTTTGATGTATGAAGCGCTTAGGTATGCTCCGGTATTTCGATATTGTAATTCTGCAATCGTATCTTGTCCGTCAATATGTGCCGCAATAGCGCCTTTATTTTGCGCTATGCCAAGCGTAAAAGCAATATTTCTATTTTCATTTTCAATGCGATAGCAATAACCAAAATGGCCTGATAAATTATTGTTGGAAAGAAATTTATCGCCGCTCATTAAAAACCCCAACTGAAAATGCTGACGCCTGATGTGAAACACATAGTCAATACCAATGAAAGACTGTTCTCCTTTGCGAATAGTTGAACCGCCGAATCCTGCTCCTGCTTGTAAATAATTATTGTGAAGCGCATATCGCTTGTCGTTATCAATAATTTCTTCTAAGCGGTCGTACTTGCTTGTATCGCGTTGCGAAAAGCTTTTAAATGAGCTTAGGATTAATAATATAACAAGGAAATTTTTCACGTAAGCGAATTTACAAATTAAGAACTATACTAAAAATGGATTGTTCATTTTTTCATAACCTGTGATCGTGGATGGCCCGTGACCACTGTATACTTTGATCTCATCTCCCAAAGGAAGTAGTTTGTTTTTTATTGAGCTAATTAATGTTGGGTGATCACCTTTGGGAAGATCGGTTCGTCCAATACTTCCATGGAACAAAACATCTCCTGCGATCATTACTTTTTCTTTTTCAAAATAAAAGGTGATGCTTCCGGGCGAATGACCCGGAGTAAAAATGCATTTGAATTTTAATTCCCCTAATTCGATCACTTGTTTGTCTTCTAAAAATATTTCAGGGTTTGGCGATTGTTCGTAAGGCACACCATACATGTCGGCAGTTTTTCCCATCACATCAATAAAATAAAGATCTTCCTTGTGAACTTCAGGCAACAAGCCATATTCATCAAAAATAAAACGATTACCTAAAATGTGATCAATGTGTGCGTGCGTTAAAAGTAAACGTTCTAACTTTAAATTATTCTCTGAAATATACTTTTTGATCATTTGATTCTCGAGGTTAGTAGAGTTTCCCGGATCAATGATAGCGGCAATATTATTACTATCCCAAATGAGGTAGGTGTTTTGCTGAAAGGGATTAACTGTAAATGATTTTAACTTTAGCATAGAACTTTTATTAGTTTCAGATCTTTATTATTAGTCGTGATCAAATTCAAACCAGTGTTTTTTCCTTTTATAAATGAACCGAATTTGTCATCTAATCCAAGTGCTTTTGCGCCATTAAAGGTCAATCCTTTTAAGCTTAACTCCAATTCACCTGTTTTTGAATAAAAGATCGCGGCCTCTTTGATAAGGTTAAGATCGGAATTACTTGCCAAAGAATCTGTACCAAAACATATCTGTTGTGTATTTTTTAGCAAGTGGTCGTAATTTGGCAAAGTATCCTCAATATATAAGTTAGCACTTGGGCATAAACACCAAAATACATTCGTGTGAACTGA
>JAGPDW010000217.1:0-4355 GCA_018057345.1 Bacteroidia bacterium
ATAATTTACAATTTTTGTGAAATATCTTTTCATAAAGATATTTTCCGATGAATAGGAGCTGATCGAAGACGAAAAGACAAAGTAAGAAGACAGTTAAGTAATAATCGCAAACTATTCACTTTAGGATAACAATAATACAAAAGTTACATCACAAACTAATATTCATCTTGACATACCTTTGTAGTGTAGAAGCAAAAAAATACTAGAAAATATCCTCTTAAAAATGAAAAGCGTTTCCGAAAAAAATTCAGTTGATCAAGCAAACATACAATTATCCGACCTGCAAAAAGAGATCATTCGTCTTATAAAACAAGGGTCGTCAACTAAAGAAATATCCTTAGTAACAGGATTTACCTTAGATAAACTTACTGTTGAACGCAAATCCATCTTAAAAACTACCGGCTGCCAAACCATGTTTGATGTTATATCAAGAGCCAACAAGAACAACTGGCTATAATGAACCCAGCTTTTGAAGCAAAAGCTATGTGAAATTTCTCTAAAAACTAAGTTATTCAACAAATGTTACACACTTTGCGTTAATGCTTGTGTACCTTTGTTGTATGAAAAGGTTCATAGTTAAATATAGGTTAACATTGATAGGGGTCGCAATTGGCGCCTTGATAGGCATGGCATATTGGTACTTTGTTGGATGCAGCACAGGTTCGTGCGCTATTACATCAAACCCAATAAACAGTACATTATACTTTGCATTTGCCGGAGGATTAATACTGAACACCTTTAGCAGCGAACCACAAAAAACAAAAGAAAATGAATTGGAAAAATAGAATATTAAACAATTGGGGTCTAATGAGGGTTATTAGACTGGTTTTAGCCGGTGTTGTATTAACTGAGGCCTGGAGGTCGAATGAAATGATATTAGGAGCTTTAGGAGTTATTCTTTTAGCTCAATCGGTGTTAAATGTTGGCTGCTGCGGCAGCTCGGGATGTGATATTGATCATGTGGGAGGCAAATCTAGGTCATCAAAAAACACAGCCCAAGAAGTTACCTTTACTGAAGTAACTAAAAACTAATACCATGAAAACAAATGTTGTAGTAGATAATCTTAAGTGTGGTGGATGTGCTAGCACTATTAAGAAAGGAATAATGTCGATCTCGGGAGTATTGGAAGTGAATGTAAATAACGATACAGACACAATAGAAATAACCCATGAGGATACTGCGGACCTCCAAATAATAAAAAACAAATTGCACTCAATGGGATATCCTGAAAGAGGAACTGTAGAGGGTTTGGATAAATTTGTAACAAATGCCAAATCCTATGTGAGCTGTGCTATTGGCAAGCTTACCAAAGAAGAAGAGGAAGATCAAGTAAAAAAATAATTTGATGGGATTTAACGAATTAATAAATACGGATAAACCGGTGTTAGTAGATTTCTATGCTGAATGGTGTGGCCCATGTAAAACGATGGCGCCTATACTAGAAAAGCTAAAGCAGAGCATTGGGGATAAGGCCTCTATTTTGAAAGTAGATGTAGATAAAAACCTTGCAGCAGCCAACAACTACCAGGTGAGAGGGGTGCCTACACTTCTTCTATTTAAAAATGGAAATATTGTTTGGCGACAATCGGGTGTTGTGCAAGCCGAACAATTAAAACAGATCATCGAAAATCATTCGTAATGTCAGATCTGATCATTAGTAAGCGCAATGCAATAAGCAATTGGGTTCGACAATTCATAACCATTGTTGACATCAACAAACGAATGTATCAATTACAGGAAAGAATTTTTGGTATATTAAAATGGGGGCAATTTAAACCTCTGCCAAAAATTGATTACGTACTTATTTTTAGAACACTGTTTGCTAAATGCGAAACTTGCGCTGTGGATGACCTTGAAAATAGTATTCATTCGTATTACCAAGTAAGTTTAGTTCACAACAAGAACAGGCGGATAACCATTCAAGAAACAAAAAACAAACAAGAAGCTTTTGAACTGGCGAACACTCTTGCCATAGGTTTAAAAACGCATCTTAAAGATTCGGCAACGAATCCAAGAAAGAGTACTTGGTTGTTGTAAAAGTTACAATCTAAAAATCCTTAAGCAATTTTATTTCGTTGCGATAAAGCAATAGTTTTTTATCGTTCTCTAATTGTTTTAGCAAACGCGAGATCACTACCCTACTCGTTCCCATTTCTTCGGCAATTTGATTGTGCGATAATTGTATTGCATTTTTTCCGGTAACTTTGGCTTTATTTTTAAGATATTTAATTAAGCGCTCATCTAATTTATGGAAGGCAATGCTTTCAAGCGAACGTAATAGTTCATTGAAACGTTGAGTGAAACTATTAAAGATATAACTCTTCCAACTTGGGTATTTTACCAACCACTCATCTAGTTTCTCATGAGGAATAGCAATAAGCTCAACATTGTCTTCCGCAATTGCTTTAATTTCACTTTTACGCGCTTCCATACAACAAGTGTAAGCCATCGCGCAACTTTCGTTAGAACTTAAGTAATACAATAATATCTCGCGATCCTCTTCATCTTTACGCATCACGCGAATCGTTCCGCTTAAAATCAAGGGCATGAATTTGATGTTTTTATTGTAATCAATAATTACATCTCCTTCTTTAAACGACATGATCTTACCTTCTTTAATGATCTCGTCAACCAGCTTTAGCTCCAATAAACCTTGTAATTTCTCTTTTGTGTTATTCATACTACCTAAAGATATTTATAAATTACTTAGGTGCCAAATTATCTAAACTCGTAGGTAGTTCCTTTTAACTGGGTTAAAAGTGTTTTAGGCTCGTCGGTTGCAACAGATCTGCCCTCAATTTTAGGGGCAATAGGAGAATTTTCCTTTAAATATTCAATAATTACGTCGTGCAGAAGATGGGGTGTTAATTTTGGGTCTTTCACATGCTCTATCCTGCATAAAGTATCATCAGGATCTCCTTCGCGTTCACAAGCCACTATACTGTATTCTTTGTTCATGTCAATTGGCGTTCCATTAACCTTTACCGAGTTCACACGCTGACCAAATTCTTTTGCAATAGTAAAATTCACTTCCAAGCCGTTGTAACGCACAAACCAACCACCAAATCTTTTGGAAGGATCTTTTGCAAATGCATTCTGTAGTTCTTTTTCTAACCAATCCCATACTTGCTTTCCTGTAACAATTCCGGTTTTGGCGCCACTATTTACGGGCAACATGTTCCATAAAAACTCCTTGGTAATTGTGGCAACTCCTATTTTAGGATCAACCGCCAAAGGCTGACAAAAACGAAATCCATTTGATAAAGCAATATCAGGTTTAAATTTCCATTTGATCGCATCGGTTATCAAATTATCCATTGGCGTTTCTAAAACAAAATAACGAACTAAGGGTGTTTTGCTAGTTCCTATAACAGTTTGCAGATCTTTTTTAAATGGCTCATATGCTTTATCCACCAAAACTTGTATTTGCTTATCGGCGGAATACTTTGCAGGGTCTACATCCAATAATTGATATGTAGTATTGATCAATTTTCCGTTTTCAATTTCAAGATCTAACTTACCTAAGAAGGAACCAAACGCACCGCACTCAACTACTTTTGTGTATTTAGCTTGAATAGGTTCGCGCACGCGTTCGTGCGTATCAGCGCCAATTAGCATATCTACACCTTCACATGCAGGATTATTTGCCAAACCAACTTGCTGTGCCAAACCCATGTGTGTTGCCACAATAACAACGGCGCAACCTTCAACTTCGCGAAGTAATTTTACATATTTTGCCAAATTTAATTCGGCATGTTCAAATCTTAATCCCTCGCTGTACGCAGGTGATTGACGTTTTGGAATGAGATGATCGGTATAACCAATAAAACCAATTTTTACACCGGCAATATATTTTATCCAATATGGAGGATACACCAATTCACCATTGTCGGCATCATTGGTTTTATGCCACATGTTAGCGCAAATTTTTGCTGCGTTGGCATGCCCCATATCAAACAACATTTTTTTCTTTTTGTAAACCACTTCCCAATTGCCGGGCAACATTAGGTCGTACCCCAATTTATTAAATATTGGAATTAACGCTTCTCCTTCGGTTAAAGAAGCAACAGCATGCCCGTGAAAATAATCACCTCCGTCATAAAGTATGGTATTAGCAGGATCTTTTTTTCGAAACGACTCGATCATTGTTTTTAATACTGCCATTCCTCCACGCTTTTTGTAAACGGCTTGGTTGTTCTCCCAAAAAAATTCGTCGTGCGTATTTAACTGCGAATGAATATCGGTTGTGATCAATATAGTAACAGTTTGCTTTTTTGAAACTACACCTTTACCTCCTTGCATGTTCGCTTCACTATTACTAACCGAATAAGTTACCGCATTTGTAACCGGACTT
>JAGPDW010000218.1:0-4351 GCA_018057345.1 Bacteroidia bacterium
CTCTGATACGTTACCAGCCATACAATATAAACCGTAATCGTTAGGGTTATAAGAATAAATATACACTGAGTGGAATCCACCGTCATCTATATAAGAACCACGCATCGGTTTAAAGTTACCTAAGAAACAACCACGTGAGTTACGGATATAAGGACCACCCCAAGGGTAAGGAGATTTATCCAGGCCACCGCGAGCAGCATATTCCCACTCTGATTCAGTTGGTAAACGGAAATCGTTAACGATAGATTGACCAGTTCCCATTAAGAAGTTATTCAATAATAATGATCTCCAAATTGAGAAAGCACGAACTTGTTTCCAAGTTACACCTACCACCGGATAATCATCATAAGCCGGATGCCAGAAATACATATTAGTTAAAGGCTCATTGAATGAGTATGTATAATCATGTACCCAAGCTAAAGTATCAGGATAAACATTAATTACGTCTTTAATAATGAAAACCGAACGGTCAACACCATTTCTTACGCGCTCACGGTAGTTACCTGCACCAATTGACTCTTGATCTTTTACATTATAAGTACCTAATGTTTTGCTATCTCTTGCCGGATCAGCTACCTGAGTAGAAACTCCACCCGGTGCACCATTTTGACCGTCATTTAAGTGAACACCGTTCATGTAATCCGCCTTTTTATAATCATGCGCCGCATCTTGTACGTCGGCTGATTTATTAGCACGGAAACGGTTAGTTTTAGAAGCTGCTAATTTGATATCGATACGATAGTATTCGTAGTTTAATTTACGAGTATCTATTTCTTTACGGTTGTAGAAACGCTCTCCTTCCGGCAAATACATTGGTTGAAGATCGGCACGATAATCATCATCGCCACTTTCCCAGTTTATTTTCTTGTCCCAGTTGATATATGGATCTTGTAGGTTATTATCACCTTTAAATATAGGCCATGCCGCCAAATAATCATCTTGAGAGATTTGAAATTCTTCAGCTTCTCCGTTAGAACCATAAGCCAATAACTTACGGGCTATAGAGTCACGAACCCAGTAAACGAACTGACGGTACTCGTTGTTTGAGATCTCAGAATCATCAATGTAAAAGGCTTGCACCGATACCATTTTTGATTTAGTAGTGTGAGCCATTGGAGCTTCCTCATCGTCAGGACCCATATGGTACGACCCCATTGGGATATAAAGCGTTCCAAACGGATCTGGTTGATACCATTTTTCACGGCCTACTACGCCAACCAATTCAGCACTGTGAGTGTTACAGCCAACAATCACGGCCATAAACGAAGCTAATATCAGTAGTCTTTTCATATACTTTCTTTTTATAACACTGCTTTTTTCAAAGGTTACAAACTCAGGATGTTAAAGAGTTATTAACAATTGGTGTTAGCAGTAAGTGGCTTTAACGGTCGATAGTTAAAAAGGTTTCGTTTTGAGTTAAATTAGTTCAAAAATCTCTCGTCGCCATAACTTGCCATTTTTTTCTTTGTTAGAGGATAGCAAACCCCTACTGTAATCTCGTGAGTACCACCAGAATAGCCTTTAATTTTTGAAAGCGTATAGTCGTAAGAATATACACCTTTAATAGACATTCCTTTTGGGGTAAAGTGCTGATAACCAATCATTGGGGCAACAGCATCACCATGACGGTAAGTTAAACCTGCAATTACTTTTTGATCCCACATATAAGTTACGTTAGCATCTATTACTGTGGCATTTACGTCAGAACGAACCATAATATTAGGTATGATCTCATTTCTTGGGTCTAAAGCTAAATGGTAGCCTGCCATAATATAATAGTGACGAGTTACACGGTACTGAACGCTATCAGTTGTTTTTAACAATTGAGCCGGTAAGTGAGTTGAAGATATACCAACGTAGATCTTACGAGGGATAGAGTAAAAAGCACCAAAACCAACGTCGTAAGTTAATTTATTTAAGCTTGGATTCACACCAAACTCGTAAGTACCCGGGATTGAATTATCTATTGCTCCAACGTCAGGTTGAATCCAGTTCTCATTAACTTGTTTTTGTAACATACCAAGGTCTAATCCAAAACCTAAAGTTCCTCCCATAAGATTCATGTTGTAAGCAACAGGAATACGAAGAAATAAAGTTTGAATAGGTCCGATCTTATCCATCATCACGTTCAAACCAACACCAAGTGGAGTTTCAGGTAAACGCATATCTGCAGTTAATGCAAAAGATTGCGGCGCACCAGGAAAACTTGTCCATTGTTGACGGAAGTGTAATACTCCGCAAATGTTCCCTGAATTACCAGCGTATCCCGCGTTGTACATCAGTTTATTGTTCATGAACTGTGTAAACTGAGGATCCTGTTGTGCAACCACAACGCCCGAAAAGCCTACTAACAGAAGAGTAACTTTGGTAAGTAATTTTCTCATATTTTTTTCATTAAATAATTGATAGTACACTTTCACTCAATGTACCTAGGGTGCTAAATTAGCTAAAGTATATTAAAAAACAAATAATAGACGAAGTATTTTGTTAAAATTTTAACATTTAAAACGCTAAATTAGACGGAATTAGCCCCTACTCCGATTTAATAACCATTTGATGGGTATTGCGGCTTTTTTGCTCCATCAAAACCACTTTATTTTCAGAAAGCTTGTTAACGATGTCGTTGTCGTAATTTCTGATGGTCATGAGCTGAACATTTGTGTTGTAAAGCACCTTAAATTGATCTTGCAATTCTTCGATGAGTGGTTTTATTTTGAAATCATCCTCATCTACACAAACACTAAAGCTAATAGCAGAATTTTGCATCATATTTACCTTAACGCCATGCTTAGAAAATATGGCGAAAATAGTGCTGAGATTATCTTCGGCGATGAAGCTAAAATCTTTTGGTTGAATGGAAATAAGAATCTGATCTGTTTTGAAAATATAGCTTGTAACGTTCAACCGTTGATCAGACTCTTTGACCACAGTTCCTTCTTCCTCAGGTTTTAAAAATGATCTTACAAAAAGTGGAATTCCCTTGTTCTGTAAGGGCTTTATTGTTTTTGGATGGATGACTGATGCACCATAATACGTTAATTCGATGGCATCATGATATGTAAGTTCTTTTAATTTTTGTGTGTTCTTAAAATATTTTGGGTCGGCATTCAAAACTCCGGGAACATCTTTCCAAATGATCACTTTTTCGGCATTCAAAAAATATGCTAACAGCGATGCCGTGTAATCACTCCCTTCTCTTCCCAAAGTGGTTGTGTAATTTTCAGAAGTTCCTCCAATGAATCCTTGCGTAATAACAATTTTATTTTTTTCGAGCAAAGGTTGCAATTGATCCTTCACTATTTTTTCGCTCAACTCATAATCTACTTTTCCTTCTCGGTAAGTATTATCTGTTTGAATAATACCTCGCGCATCCATCCATTGATTTGAAATTCCTGCTTGGTTAAGATACGCCGAAACAATTTTTGTAGAGAGTACTTCTCCTAAAGAAACTATTTGATCGTAATGATGATTGAACGTAAATGCCGGCGCTTCTTCAATGGCCCAAAGAATTTCCAAGAACACATTTTCAAGATCGTTGTAAATTGGGTTTGACGAATTTGGAATTAATTTTTTTAAAATATCGATGTGATATTTTTTTACTTCTTCAAAAACCTCCATTACGTTTGGCGCTTTAAAAAAATAGGCTTTTACCAATTCTTCTAATTTGTTGGTTACTTTTCCCATTGCCGAAACCACCACTACCGTGGGCTGTTGCGCATGTTTTTTTAAAATGCTACCAACGTTTATAACTGCTTCGGCATCTTTAACCGAAGCGCCACCAAATTTAAATACCTGCATATTTGTTGCGTGTAAATTTAAGTGATTTACATTTGAATGGAAATGTTTACTGCTACATTTATCCACAAAAGATCGGAAATAAAAAACCCCAACGTTTGCGGTCGGGGCTCTTTGAAAAATCTTTAATTTATTAAGGCTGTTTAGGCATTTGCTGATTTGGTTGTTGCTGTTGATTTTGTGGCAACGGCGCAGCAGTTGATGCACGATTTTTTACTTTCGACATTGAATCTTCTTCAGACACTGCGGATGTTCCGCTATTTTTTGGAGCCAAAACAATGCTTAAAAAGAATAAACCGATAGCTAAACCCCAGGTTAACTTTTCGATAACCTCTGTTCCGCGTTTAACGCCCATAATTTGGTTAGCAGCACCAAACTGACTTTGGATACCACCACCCTTTGAATTTTGTATCAATACTACTAGGATAAGCAGTATACAAACTAATATTATTAAAATTGAGAATATCATGACTTTTTGTTTTTATTTATCTTTCCTTAATTCTTCAATAAGGGATGCAAAGTAAGCACTTTTATTTGGATATTTCAAACTTAAGAT
>JAGPDW010000061.1:0-15161 GCA_018057345.1 Bacteroidia bacterium
GATCAGTTATTATTGATAGAGGGTTTAGCTAAAAAGGATAGCGAAGTGAAATTCTTTTTTAAAGATGTACATATCAATTTAAAAAAGGGAGATAAGATCGCTTTTGTAAGCAGAAATCAATTAGCCATTACAGCACTATTTAATATTTTGGCAGATATTGAAAAGCCGGATGCAGGAACCTATACATTTGGAACTACCATTTTTAAAGGTCATTTGCCCAATGATAACAACTCGTATTTTAAAGGAGACTATAATTTAATTGATTGGTTACGTCAATACAGCGCCAATAAAGACGAAAGTTATGTGCGCGGATTTTTAGGAAAGATGTTGTTTAGCGGCGAAGAGGTTTTGAAAAAAGTAAGCGTATTAAGCGGAGGAGAAAAAGTGCGTTGCATGACGAGTAGAGTGATGTTGGCCAATCCTAATTTTTTAATTTTAGAAGAACCAACCAATCACTTAGATCTGGAAAGTATCATCGCCTACAACGATGCCTTGAAAGATTACGCCGGCACCATTTTATTTACCAGTCATGACCACGAATTGATGCAAACGGTTGCTAATCGCGTGATAGAATTAACCCCAAAAGGGATCATTGATAAAGCCATGACCTATGATGAGTATTTGGCTAGCCCTGCGGTGAAGGAACAAAGGGAAAAACTTTATAAATAGTACTTCGTGTTCTTTTGAAAAAGAACCAAAACTTTTAGTGCTTACTTTTCTTGCTTGATCAAGAAAAGGGATAAATATGCAGTGCATATTTAGGCCGGCCTGTGTGTGGAAAGAAATCAAGGCGCTTCATCCCGATAGCTATCGGGACCTCACACATGCCACACTCCTAACACGAAGCGCCTGGCCCGCGCACGCGTCTCCGGATGAAGATTTGTATTCAAAGGAAGATTGTTCTTCGAAAAGAGGTTGGAAAGTTGGAGTGTAAACGGGTTTAAGCATCAACACTCTTTGCGCAGGCGGAGCCCTTTGCATCCTTATTAAACACAGTGCACACACAGTTTAGTTTTAAAGCTTTGTGTCTTAGCGTCTTTGCGGTTAAAAAAGCGCGATCCCAAAATTATCCGTATCTTTTTATCCTGAAACCATTATAGGTTATTATGAAAAAATTCATACTTATTTTCTCTTTATTCACTCTTTCAGTTTCTGCCCAAGAACCCGTTGGCACAATTAAAATAAAACGCGAACAAAATTTAGTAAAGGCCGTATTTGATAATGTAGAGTACAAATTAATGGCCATTGATAGATTTGGTAATCCACAGGAGAACACATTTGCTTCGTATACCTTATGGATCAAAGAAAAAAAATCAACAAAAAAATTTGCGGGTTATTCAAACACCCTAACGCCCGAAATGCTTAAGGAATTAAAAAGTTTAAAACGCGCCACAAA
The DNA here is from genome assembly GCA_018057345.1 of Bacteroidia bacterium. Classification (GTDB taxonomy): domain Bacteria; phylum Bacteroidota; class Bacteroidia; order B-17B0; family Aurantibacillaceae; genus Aurantibacillus. The sequence goes on from JAGPDW010000061.1 coordinate 1,397, forward strand.
AATTTTCTTTACCAATATAAAAGTAAATGGCGATGATGAACACTTGGTTGATCTTCCGGATGTGATAGACACTTGGTTTCCTGACTGCGCTAATTGTATTAAAAAGAATTAAACTTCGAGTGTTTCGCTTTTTCAGCGAAACGTATCGAGAAGTGATCGTTGATCTGAGGTTTGGCTTTGTCATTTCGAGTGATTTTTGCCTGCCTCTTGCAAAAATTGTATCGAGAAATGGTTTCCGGATTTTACTAATTGCGTTAAGAAAAAGTAGGTGGTATCTACTTAATAAACTCATGCGAACTCTCTACCAAGCAAATTTGCGATAAATAACGTTTATACCAATTCTTCGCTTGGTCTTTTGCCATTTTGTGCGTGGTATTAATGCGCCATTTTTCAATGGCCTCTTTGTTTTCCCAATACGAAATAAAAATTCCGGTATTGCCGTTGTTAACGCTTTCGTAACCTAAAAATCCTTCTTGTTCGTGCGCTAATTTCATGGTAAGTTCATCCATTTCGGCATAACCATCGCGTTGCTCTTGTTTGGTTGAACAAAAAATCACGGCGTAATAATTAGAGCGGGGTAGGGGTTTGATATAAGGCATGAGTAAAATTAGTCAAATATTTTTTTAACCGCAAAGACTAATCGATATGACAATAGGCATCAACGCTCTTTGCGCACGCCGTAGGCGCTTTGCCTTCTTAATAAAACACAGATTACACACAGTTTAATTTTAAAAATCTTTGTGTCTTTGCGCCCTTTGCGGTTAAAAAAGATAGCACTCATCAAGTAAAAAAAAATCGTTTGTCCCAATCTTTCCGCTCAATCAGGTTTAATTATTCTTCGCCCGAACCAAATATGGCATCAATAACAGCTTTATTTTTTTCTTTGATTACTTTTCGTTTTAAACTTAATTTAGGAGTTATCTCGCCACTCTCAACACTCCACGAACCGTTAATAAGTTTGCAGCGTTTTAAATGTTCGTAAGGAGCATGCGCTTTGTTTATCTCTTTCACATAATCGTTTATTAATTTATTGATCTCATCGCACTCCATCATTTTTTCGTTACTTGTCCATTCAATATTATTGATTTTGCAGTGCTCTTTAAAATTAAGAACGTTTGGAACAATAATAGCCGATGCAAATTTTTGCCCTTCGCCAATAACCATGCATTGCTCAACAAATTTACATTCCTTTAATTTGTTTTCGATAGCCACCGGAGAAATATATTTACCTGCACTTGTTTTAAATAATTCTTTCTTGCGATCGGTGATCTTTAAAAATTTATTATCTACTAATATTCCAACATCACCCGTGTGAAACCATCCTTCTTTATCAATAGCTTCGGCAGTTGCTTCGGGATTTTTATAATAACCCATCATTAAATTCGGGCCTTTCATTAATATCTCGCCGTCTTCTTCCGCAATTTTTACGCTAACACCACTCAGCACCGGACCAACAGTTCCAAATTTAATATTACCCTCTCCAAAACAATTAGCTGCTATTACAACCGAAGTTTCTGTCATACCATAACCTTGAAGTAAGGTTATTTTTGCACAACTGAATACGCGTTCAATTTTTGGGTTCAATGCAGCGCCACCACTTACAATACAAACAAGCTTTCCACCAAAAGCAGCGCGCCATTTGCTATACACTAGCTTATCACAAATTCTACGTTGCAATTCATACCAAACACCGTTTGCTCCGTTGAGTTCGTGTTTTTCGGCAACCTTAATGCTGAGATCAAATATTTTCTTTTTAAAGCCTGTTAGTTTATCTCCGGCGGCATAAAATTTTTCAATTACTCTTTCAAAAATGCGAGGTACCGATACAAAAATTTGTGGTTGAATATCTCTGGCGTTATCTGCAATGGTTTCAAAATTTTCAGCATAATATATACTCACGCCTTTAAATAAATATAAGTTCACTAAAACGCGTTCGTATACATGATTGAGCGGTAAAAAACTTAAAGCTTTCCACCAAGATTCAATTGGTGCCAAAGTTTGAAGTGCTTTTACATTGCTCATTATTCCTTTGTGTGAGATCATCACGCCCTTTGGATGACCGGTTGTACCTGATGTATACAGAATAGTGAACAGATCATTTTCAGTAATGCTCGCTTTAACTGCATCAATATACGCTTGATCGTAATTCTTTTTTCCTAACTCGATCAATTCCGACAAATGTTTTACCCCATCAATTAGATTGAAACTATAAATGTGTTTTAAATTGGGAAGATCTTTTTGTATGGATTGTAATTTAGTGTAAATGCCTTTATCGGAAATGAAAACTACTTTGGCTTCTGAATGCGATAAAATAAATTTAAGATCTTCGACCCCTACAGTGGGGAAAATAGGAACGCTTGGCATGGCCACTTGTTGCGCTGCAAAATCAACAAAATTCCATTCAGGTCGGTTGTTCGACATGATCGCAATTGTATCCCCCTTTGTAAGCCCCAATGATAAAAGCCCAGAGCTAATGTTGTTTACATGTGTAACAAAATCAGCTACGCTGTGTTTTGTCCAACCTTTACCTGATCGGCCATTAGGTAACAATTCTTTACAGCACAAAATATCATCTTTGGTTGAATTTAATTTCAAATTTTCTAAGATGTCGAATACTCTGGTCAGTTCCATAATGTTTTGTTTTTATAAGTTTTGTTTTTTTAAAGAGCAAGAGTGTTCTCGTTTTCTGCAGTAGCAGTTGTGAGTGTTTCTGTTTTTGGAGCATCTCTCCAAGCCACAAATTCTCTTCTGGCATTTTCTAATTCTGTAATTATTATTTCTCGTTCGGCGATAAGTGAGGTGATTAATGTGGTTTTTTTATAGAATAGCGAAAAGATCTTCCAGCTGCCACGAATAGATTTAAATCGGTTGTAATAATAAAATGATAATAGTCCGGTGATTGGAAGTGAAAGTCCATACCCCAAAATTATTCGCCAATCGCCAAAGAATTTACTAACCAACCAAATTTGTAGTGAGTAAAAAACAATGAATGTCAAAGTGCCTATTGAATATGCAACAGAGCCATGAAACTCAGGTCGTTTTGCAATTAAACGAGCACACCAAAACGGAATTCTGAATGGCAAAATATTATTTATATATCCGTATAGGAAGATAGGCAATCCTAGGATCAAGAAAACTAAGGAAAGGATGGTGTCGTAAACTGGTTGTGTTTTTTCTACGCCTTTTATAAGTTTATCATCAAGTGAAAGTTTATCGAGTTGCTCGAGATAAGAGTTTATTTTAACATTAAGAGCTTCTACACGCTGAGGGTCTCTTTCTAAGAAGTAATGAACCGAATCACTGATAGAACGCGTGGTATTAAAGTCGTGTTCCATTACCTTTGGCGAATGTCCAAGATCTTCCAGTAATTGTGCTTTAAAAATGGTTTCAATATTGGCTACAAATTTATCTACGTCAGAATCTTGTATGGCAACCACCTGTGCTTCTAGGCGTTTGCGAATTTCGTCGGTTAATGCATGTGCCGCTTTGAACGTATCTTTTTTGTATAGCTCGTAATAATCAGAGACATTAATTGGTTTGTCAATATTTATGTAAAGATCACTTTGAAATTTGTGGGGATTAGAAAAATTCAATCCTATGGTTACTATTTTTACATCCAACGAAAAATTATTTTCGGCCTCAGCTCCTAAGCAAATACGGGCCGCTCCTGATTGGATCTTTTTGATCTTGCGCTCGGTTAACGAAATTCCTTCGGGGAAGGCAAGGATGGCGCGCCCTTTTGCAAAATGTTTATAGCATTGCGCAAAAACGTCTTTATTTTTACCGGTTAATTCAGGTGTTTCATGACTTCTATAAATAGGAATTATATTAAGACCCGAAAGAAACCATTTTACCATTGGATTTGTAAACAAAATACCTTTGGCTAACATAAATAAAGGTCGTTTAGAAATAGTAGCAATTACCAAAGGGTCCATAAAAGCACTTGGATGATTTGCCACTAAGAATACCGGTCCTTTTTTAGGGATATTCTCTAGTCCGTTCACCTGAAATGTTTTAAAATAAAATTTATTGGAGATGCGGAATAGAAAACGTAAAATTTGGTAGAACATAGTTTTTATTTTTGAGTTTTAGGATTTGGAACAAATAGTAAGCCAATAAAGCCAATCACAAAAAACAGAATAAGAGATAAAACTGAAGGACGCATGCCGCCCATAATTTCGCTGATCAATCCAAACGAAACAGTGCCAATGATCATTCCCAGCTTTTCCATTACATCGTAAAAGCCAAAAAAGCTGGTAGTGTCTTCGGTTTTTGGTAAAAATTTACTGTACGTGCTTCGCGATAGGGATTGAATGCCTCCCATAACAAAACCTACCAAAACTGCTACTACATAAAAATGAATTGGAAAGTGAACTACCTTATAAGTGAATGCGCATATAAATATCCAAATTAATATGGCGATCATTAGTGATCTAAGGTTGCCTATTTTGCGCGATAAACGCGAGAAAATAAATGCACCAAGTATACCAATGAATTGAATAATTAAAATACTTACGATCAAAGATGTTGTTTTTGCTTTTTCGGCCGCTTCACCGGTTCCCCATTCAACTTCATTGCGTGCAAATAGAACGGCAACAACCATTACAGTTTGAACGCCCATGTTGTAAAAGAAATAGCTGATCAAAAATCGTCTTAGCTCCACCATACTCCTTATTTGTATAAAAACAGATCGTAATTCTTTAAAGCCTTTCCAGATCAAACCTTTAGTGTCATTGCCATGCGCCGTGTGAACTTTTGCGGGTAAATGTTTAAAGGTGTATTGGGCAAAGCCCATCCACCAAAGGCCGGTAAGTAAAAAAGCGTACTTAACTTTAAAAAATCCTTTTGTACTTACAACTACACCATCAACAACAGTTTCTTCGTATTTAAAAACCATAATTCCTACCAAGCAAATAATAAGTAAGAGCGAGCTTCCTAAATAACCCATTGAGAAGCCGCGCGCGCTTACTTTATCTTGATTTTCGGGACTCGCAATTTCGGGTAAGTAAGAGTTATAGTAAACCAAGCTTCCCCAAAAACCAACGGTGGCGGTTATGAAGGGAATAAAACTTAGCTCCAAGTGATTTCGCGTAAAGAAAAACAAGCACATACAGGAGATAGATCCTAAGTAACAGAAAAATTGCAAGAAACGTTTTTTATTACCCAGGTAATCGGCAATACCACTTAATATGGGTGTAATAAAAACTACAATTGATAATGCAAACGCGTAAACAAACGTATAAATATTTTGATTTTCAAATTCTCTTCCAAAGCACGTAACCGTATGACCTATCATGTTCTTTGCCTCATCGTGAGTAGTTACATAATCGTAAAAATTCGGAAAAATAGCCGAGGTAATTACTAATGGGAAAACTGAATTTGCCCAGTCGTAAATGGTCCACGCTTTGATGATGGCTTTGTTGTCCTTAGGAATGGTTTGCATATGTTTATTCTTTATGAGTTTGTTCTGTTGGTTTTTTATCCAAATGTATTCTAAAAAGTAAACTTGCTTGAAATATCAAGCCATTTGAGAAGTTTGTATTTAATTGCTCACGTTTGCCTCCTATAAATGTGGCGGGTAGTCCAAACGTTACTTTATCGCCTTCGTTAAACACTTTGTAGCTTCTCCCAAGCGATTGGCCAATTTTTGTTGTAAGGCTTAGCCCTTTTGTGATATTAAATTTTAGGTAAGCGTAAAACTCATTAGTAGAACGAGCAATATAAGTGCTATGATGTGTGGAGTTAACATCGGTTAAATGATATGATCGAATTTGGCCATTAAAATTAACTCCAATATTCATAAAAGGAATTAATTTGTAGTTAACATCGGCTTGTAAGGGTAGCATGATGTTTGTTTCAAATTTTTTGTTTGGGCTTAAGTAATACATGCCTACCATTGGCACAAAGAAGGGACCAAATAATTCGGAGTTATAATACAATCCAAATTTAAAGTTCTTGTTATCGCTCTTTTTGTATTTCATTATCCCTACAACGCCAACCTGAATATCCTTACCTGAAATAGTATTGTAATCTGAAGCAATTTTAGGAATTAATACTGCTGTACCCGACCAATGATCATTGAATTGTTTATTGGCCCCAAGTTTTAGTGCTGTTGAGCCAAATGTTTTTACATTACCATCCTCAAATAATTTGGTTTGAAAAGTTTCGTACATCACACCGGTAATTATTGAGAGGCGATCATTGATCTTAATTGGAACAGTAAGGTCAGCATCAATTTGTTGGATCTTTGTTTTTGTTGTACTTGTGTCAAACGTATTGTCTGCAGTGGTGCTTGCGTTCACCTTTAATATATCCACATAGTTTTGAGCCAAAGTATAATTAAAAGCTAAAAACGAGATCGCTATGGTGAAATAATATTTCATTGTTTGAATAAAGGGATCTTATTGTTTAGTTGGATTTAACTTTGTAAAAGTTTCGGTACGGCCAAGCAATGATACTCCAACAAATCCCCTGATATTAAGATCTCCGTTAGGTAAACGTGTGATCTTGCAGCTGTATGTTTTTCCGTTCTTTGGATCGTAAATAGTTCCCTTCTCCCAAGTATCATCGCCGTCAAAAACAAAATCATTTAAAATATCTAATCCTAAAGTTTTTCTGCTTTGTTTAGCTTTGTCAGGATTATTCACATCTAATTTATTTGGATCTTTGTTCAAAATAATCTTGCCGTAATATTTACCGGCCTTTTCATAAATTTGAATGGCACCGTCTTTCGATGGTACTAAATAATTACCTACTACATCACCGGCTTTGTTTTGCGCTCCTGCTATAAAAGAGAATAATACAAAAGCCAAAAGTAAAGTTACCTTTTGAGTTAAGTTTGTTGGTTGGTTTAGTGTTTTCATGATTTTATTTTTTTGGTTTAATATTATAGTGTAAAGGTATTGTGAGTGCAGGCCGAGAAAAAACTGCTTTTCGCGGGATACAATTTTTAATTCGCAAAAAACGCTTCAAGCATGTTAAGTTAGAAGAATTTTTAGGATAGTTTTAATAATCACAACGAAAGATTTGATAGTTGCATTTATTGCAAATAATTGAAGAAGCGATTATTGAAATAAGATGAAGAAATGCCGGCATTTGAATGAAAATTAATTTAAGTATTTGAAAACAAAGTCGTTATAAAATAAGGGAAATTCTCTTTTTAACCGCAAAGGGCGCAAAGGCGCTAAATTTTATTAAAGCTAAACTGTGTGTGAGCTGTGTTTAATCTAAGAAGGCAGAGCGCCTGCGGCGTGCGTAAAGGGGGTTAACGCTTATTACTATATGTTGAACCGAAGGTTCGATTTGCCTTTGCGTCTTTGCGTGCTTTGCGGTTAAAAAAATCAACCCTGCGCCGTTAGGCGAACAGAAACAAAAAAAACCTCCCGAGTAGGGAGGCTTAATAATTCAATATAATAAATGGGGAAAAACTAATTATCCCTCTTCTTCAACCACGCCACAACCGCAGGAGCTAATTCTTTTTGAGATTTACCGCCAACAAATACACCAATATGTCCGCCTTTAAAGCTGTAAAGTTCTTTGTCTTTACTTCCAACCATATCGTTTAAAGGAATAGTTGCTGCAGGAGGAACCAAGTGATCTTCGGTTGCATAAATATTTAATAGAGGAGATGTAAGATTTTTCAAGTTCACTTTTTTGCCACCAACTTCTAATTCGCCTTTTATTAATTTATTTTTTTGGTATAGGTCTGTCATGAATTCACGAAAACATTCGCCTGTTTGCGCGGGGCTTTCGCTGATCCATTTTTCCATGCGCAAGAAATTGGTAAGCTTAGCCTCATCATCCAAGCTAGCAGATAGGGTTTGTTGTTTTTGTATTTTCATCATCGGCTTTAACATATCAAAACCTTGATTCAAATAGTCACCTGGGATCAATCCATCAAAACCTTCAACGATCTTATCAAAATCCATGTCTTTGCTCCAGCGAAATAGCAAACCATCGTTTGTGCTAAAGTCAATTGGTGTTACATGCGTTACCAAATTTTTTATTTTATTTGGAAATAGGGAGGCGTAGATCACACTTAACGTTCCGCCTTGGCATATACTCAAGATATTTATTTTCTCTACGCGATTTCTTTTTCTAATAAGATCAACACAATTATTGATATAGCCATTAACATAATCATCCATGTTGATGTAGCGATCGCTCTTTGTTGGATACCCCCAATCAATAAGGTAAATATCAAAGCCATTATCCAATAAATTTTTGATATAGCTGCGATCAGGTTGCAGATCCAGCATTTTGTAAGTGTTCACTAAGGCGTAAACAATAAGTATAGGCGTTTTAAATGTGGCGTCGGTTTTACGATCGTAACGATAAAGTGTGAGTTTATCTTCTGTATAAATCGCAGTTTTAGGCGTGGTAGCTATTTCCACCCCCTTTAGTTTGCTCAAAGTTTCAAAACTCTTGGTGAGTTTGCGACTAACATCACCCATTTCTTCAAAAATATTGCTCATAACACTATTTATACTTTATAATTTTAAAATGGTTTCAAAAAAAAAGCCGCCTCAAACACAAAGGCGGCTTTTAACACATCAGCTATTAGGACTATTTCTTTCCTTTTTTGCTGCTCTTCTCATCATCTGTCAAATCACTAACACCAGCGATATTCAACTTGCTTTGAAGTTCCTTAACTTGTTTTTTTAGATCGTAAATTGTTTTTTGTAATTCTTCTACGTCACTTTTTAATACAACCGGGAAGTTAACCAAAACGCTTTCGAATTGCTTTTCAAAATGTTTTTTCACATCCATTGCAAGGTTGGTAGTTTCACCTTTTATCTTGCTGAATTCTTCACTTGAAAATAACTCTCCAAATAATTTTTCGTTGGTTTTGATCCACTCATTATAAAGCTCTTGCGCTTCCGGAATTTTTGTGAAATCAGGATTTTGGAATTTTTCAGAATATTCTTTTGCAACGTTCTCAACGCTAGCGCGCATTGTGTTTTGCAATTGATTCTGTAATTCACTTTGTTTAATGCTATACTCGGTAACTTTGTCCATTAAAGCAATAAGGGCCTCAATGCTTTCTTTTTCTTTACCTGCACCTGTAAGTTTTAATAATGGTTCAAATGTTTTAGTGAAAACGTTATCGTGATTAGCGAATAGATCTTTCACTTTTTCTAAGTTACCTGTAAATAATTGAGGGAACTCCTTGCTGATATTTTGAACTTGAGCAAAGTATTCTTTACCCAAACCATTTTGGTTTGTAAAGAAATTTTGAACTTGATTCAAACTGTTATCATAAAATTCTTTCAAATTTCCACCTGTGTAAAAATCACCAAACAATTGTTTAGTTAAATTGTGGTAATTATCAGCTTTAAAATAGGTTTTAAATTCTTCCAAGTTAAACTGACCTTTTTGCATTGAAGTGATCATTGGTTGAAAGAACTCAAGCATTTTAGTATACACTTGGTTACCTTGCATAAAGTTTGAGAAGATATCTTTATTAAAAGTACCTGTGATATTCTTCGACATGCTATCGTAAGAAGTGTTCAAAGTTTGCATGAACGAATTGTAAATATTTGTCCAAGCATTATTTGATGTAGTAAAGTTGCTTACATAATCTTGAGCCGGTTTACCAAAACTATTAAAGCTGTTTAAAATGCTCTGATTAAAATCAGTCATTTGTTTAGCATAGGTAGTTTGAGTGCTTAACCAGTTCTTAAAAAACTCTTGAGGATTTTGGTTTGTATTATTACCAAAAGCGCTATTTGAATTTTGTTGCATGCTGTTTAGGATAGCAGTTTGTTTTTCAAACCACTCTTTTAAAATGCCTTGACCCTCGTGAGGGATGTTTCCACTTGTTAAAGAAGATTGCATTTTCTTTGCTGAATCCATCCAACTGTTTAACGCATTTGCTTGTGCCTCTAACATCGAATCGATAATTGGATTGTTTGTTTTCATTGTTGTATTATTAAATTGTTATGTAATAGTTTCCAGCAAAGTTTCGTAATTTTTTGATTCTCAGTAAATTACAACCCATTCGGGAAAGGTTTCGCAAAGATACTGAATTAATCGTGTAAAATCAAAGCTTAGTCGATTAAATTAATGTTAAAAAATTGATTCCTAACGCTTTATCGGTTTAGAAGCCAATAATTTACCAAAAACGTTTAAAAATTGTCTCTTTTGTCCCGTGGTTCCTACTTTTGAAGCATCAAAGCAAATTCATCAAATAATACCCTCTTAATTAAACGCGAAGCAACCCGTTTGGGTTTCGATTTTTGTGGCATAAGTAAGGCCGAATTTTTGGAGGAGGAAGCTCCAAGATTAGAGAACTGGCTCAAAGAAAATAAACACGGACAAATGAAGTACATGGAAAACTACTTCGATAAACGATTAGATCCGCGTTTGTTGGTGGAAGGTGCTAAATCTGTAATTTCTTTAATGTATAATTATTATCCGGCCGAGAAACAAAAGGATGTTGGACCAAAAATTAGCAAGTATGCTTATGGTAAAGATTATCATGAAGTGATAAAAGATAAGCTCACTGAATTTTTGAATTCATTAAAGGAGAATATTGGTGATGTGAATGGAAGAGTATTTGTTGATTCTGCTCCGGTATTAGAAAAAGCGTGGGCTACCAAAAGCGGATTAGGTTGGATAGGCAAGAACGCGAATTTAATTACAAAGGAAAGCGGTTCGTTTTATTTTTTGGCAGAACTGATCATTGACATTGAATTAGAATACGACGGACCCATAAAAGATTATTGCGGTACTTGCACTAAATGTATAGATGCTTGTCCTACCGAAGCAATTGTTGAACCTTATATTGTTGATGGAAGTAAATGCATTTCGTATTTAACGATCGAGTTAAAAGAAAATATTCCCACAGATTTCAAAGGTAAAATGGATAACTGGACTTTTGGTTGCGATGTATGCCAGGATGTTTGCCCTTGGAACAGTTTTAGCAAACCGCACAACGAATCACTCTTTACAAATAAAACATTATTAGATCTCTCAGAAAAAGAATGGCACGAAATGACCGAGGAAACGTTTAAGGTGGTGTTTAAAAACAGCGCGGTAAAGCGAACGAAGTATGCGGGCTTGAAACGGAATTTGAAGTTTTTGGAATGATCTCGAAAATTATTTCCCTAGAGCCACAAGGCCTCCGGTGGTATTTTTAAAATTGCTATAATCTGTAGCAATCAATTGCTACAACTTGTAGTAATTTTGGTGTATGATAACAGCGGTTCAACATAACACTAACCCAACATACTTTAAAGGGAGAGGCTCGCAACTGAATACTCATAGTGCTTTTGCGAAGTACCAGTATGTGCAGGAGTATAAAGAGGTATTGGATGAAGAGTTTCAGTTAAGTGAAAAGACCGAGATCATCTATACTTATCCCAAAACCATTATTAATAAAGTAAAAAGTGTGGATGTGGGGATGGAATATTCCGCAAATCCATACCAAGGCTGCGAACATGGCTGTGTATATTGTTATGCAAGGCCCACTCATGAATACTGGGGATATAGTGCGGGTTTGGATTTTGAACAAAAGATCATTGTAAAAAAGAATGCCGTTGAGTTATTAGAAAAAGAATTATTGTCGAAAAAATGGGAAGCTCGTCCTGTTGTATTATCCGGCAATACCGATTGTTACCAACCCATTGAAAAGAAAATGGAAATTACACGCGGGATGTTGCGAGTGTTCTTAAAACACAAACATCCGGTGAGTATCATCACTAAAAATGCGTTGATCCTTCGCGACTTGGATCTATTAAAAGAATTAGCAAAAGATAACTTGGTTCATGTCATGGTTTCTATTACCGGTTTAGATGAATCGGTACGTCAAAAACTTGAGCCAAGAACGTCTACTTATAAAAACAGGTTAAGGGTTATACAAACTCTTGCCGAGAATGGCATTCCTTGTGGAATGATGATGGCGCCTATAATTGCAGGCATCAATAATCATGATATCCCGGAGCTTTTGAGATTGGCTGGACTTGCCGGAGCTCGCAGCGCCCACTATACGGTTGTGAGGTTGAATGGCGCTGTGGGTCCTGTTTTTAAAGATTGGTTATTTAAAAATTTTCCCGATCGTGCTAATAAGGTTTGGAATTTAATTTGCGATACACACGGAGGTAACGTGAACGATAGCAGATTTGGAGTTCGCATGCGTGGCGAAGGAAAATTTGTGGAGATCATTGAGCAAATATTTAGTATTAGTAAAAAAAGATTCATTACCAACACCCAAGAATTTGAATACAACTGCAATTTATTTAAGCCAAAAAAGGAAGAGCCTAGTTTGCAAATGAGTTTGTTTTAAAGTGAGATTTAGAAAAATCATAAACATGGCTTAATAAAAAGGTAATGTTGTTGGATGATCTTTGTGGTGTTGATTTTATTTTTCGTTCTTTTCATATATTGTTTTAAGGTGTTAGTAGTAAAGAGTCTTAAAACGCAAACCTTCAATCGCACTATAAATGCTATCTGGAACAAAAGGATATTTTTTTTGGTGTGATTGAAACAAGTTATAGGCCCGCTCGTTGAAAACGGTGCGGGCTTTTTTGTTTTAGACTTGATCAATATATCGCCCCTACAGGGCTTTTTTTTCTCCTTCATGGTTTTTTACCAATATGTCGTCCCTACGGGACTAAAAAGGATCCCGCATGGATCACACGTTGGTAACACCTAAATTTCATAAGATCAAAGTCCCGTAGGGACTGCATATTGGTAGATTAATTACGTTATGTTTATAAAGCCCCGTAGGGGCGACATATTGGTTTTATTTGAGCCAAACATTTATTCTATCATTTTCTAAAAGCCAAATTAGGCCTTGATACAAACACCCATTTATTATTGATGTTCATCCAATAGATATAGGAATAACCTCTTTCGAACATATTATCGGTCATTAATTTTACAGTGAAGAATCTTACAGTGGGTTTAAATTTGTGGAGGATCTCTAGTAAACCTAAATTGTAATTTGTTTTTTCTTCTTTAATATCTTTAATGGTAAACGTATTAATGTCAACAATGGGATAAACCGCATCTTCACCAACAGGTTCTTCTTTCATTTTCTTTTCGGTGGCGGCCATTAATTTCATAAATACAACAGCGTCCTCTGGCTTAACGAATATTTTTTTAGCATCTTCCAGTGTAGCAAAAGACTTTAAAATAAGTTCATTCATTTTGTTCTTTGAATTATACTTGTCAAAATAGGCTTGAGCCTTTTCTTTTGGATCGGTTTGGAAGGTTAACGAAACCATAAGCAAACTAATAAGGGTAAGGGATATATATCTTTTCATTTTGATCAATTACAGCTAATATAATCCAAATCTTTTAAAAAGGAACAATTGTTCGAATGTATCGCCCCTACGGGGCTTCTTTTTCTCCTTCATGTTTTTTTACCAATATGTCGTCCCTACGGGACTATAAAAGATCCCGTAAGAATCACACGTTGGTAATACCTAAATTTCATAAGATCATAGTCCCGTAGGGACGGCATATTGGTAGATTAATTACGTTATGTTTATAAAGCCCCGTAGGGGCGACCTATCGGTTTTACAAAATTCAAAACCTTTTCGTAAATTTGATAATACAGCATGGCCAGAACCATCATTATATTTTTTTCGATAGCCTTACTATTTGCAAACTGCAAAAAGAAAGATACCGATAAGCCAGATACCTATACGCCAACGTGTAGCGGAGCAAAATCTTTTTCGAATGATGTTTTTCCTTTAATAGAAAGTAAATGCAAGAAGTGTCATACCAATATGGATGATCATGCTGAAGTAAAAGCACT
>JAGPDW010000219.1:0-4313 GCA_018057345.1 Bacteroidia bacterium
ATTTACTACACATCATAAAACCAAATCACATGAGAGCAAAATTACTTTCTATCTTTTTTTGTTTCTTTTTTATTTCCATTGATGCTCAAACTTGGCAATGGGCAAAAAAGGGCGGAGGTCCTTTGAGCGATAAAGCTCAGGCCATAGATATTGACAACAATGGCAATTCTTATATTGGAGGTTTTTATAATGTAGCTCAGCCTGCAAGCGTCACTGTAAATTTTGGCGCATTTACTCCGCCTACCAATTGGGGCAAGGAAGGATTTTTAGCTAAGATTGATAAATTTGGAAATTATCAATGGGTGCATGGCGCCATTGGTGGTTATGATGAGCGTGTACTAGGTGTTCATGTGGATAAATTAAATGGATTTGTTTATGCTACCGGTACCACTTGGGGATGGGGACCAAACATGTGTGATCTTGCTTTTGGTACCTGTTCAACAAACGCTACTTATGGTGAGCACGATCAGATATTTTTGGGGAAATACGATTTGAATGGAAATTGTCAATGGTTAATTCAAGCAGGTGGACAGAGTGATGATCATGGATTAGATATTGCTACTGATAAATATGGGGATATATATTTAACCGGTTTTATTTCGGATGCACAATTGAATTCTACACCTGCGGTTTTCGGATCATTTTCTTTGACCGCGCCTCTTGGTGATTCTTTAGCCTTTGTTGCAAAACTTTCGCCAGCGGGTGTATTTCAATGGGTGCGCACATTTGGCGGACATGATGGTGAACGAGATCATAAAATTGAAGTTGATAGCGCTTGCAATGTTTATGTTGCTGGTGGGTTTTATGGAACAAAGGTATTTGGCACATCAACACTCACTGCAAACGGTGTTGATATTTATGTAGTGAAGTACGATAAGAATGGAAATTTTATTTGGGTAAAACAAGCAGGCAGCTCATTAGACGACAGAGCAAATGGAATTACAATTGATCTTTCTCAAAAAATTTATCTCACAGGTGAATTCAGAGACACTTGTATTTTTGGTAACGACACACTCAATAATAATGGAGGACCAAACGGCAGAGATATTTTTGTAGCCAAGTTAACAACTGCCGGCGTTTGGAAATGGGCTAAAAAGGCAGGCTCGGGCGCAGGTGGAGAAAGAGGAAATAGTATTTGCAGTAATACTAAAGGCAATGTTTTTGTGACGGGTACATTTGCCGACACGGCAAAATTTGGCGGTTCAATATCTATTATCTCAAGCCCTTTTACAACAGTGGATGTTTTTGTGGCCGCCATTGACACTTTGGGTAAATGGCGATGGGCAGTAAAAGGAGGAGGAGCATTAGAGGATAAAGGAAACGGAATTGCGTGCGACGACTCTTGCAATGTTTATACAACAGGTTGGTTTGATCAGGCCGCAAGTTTTGGACCACATAACTTAACGTCGACTGGAAGTAAAGATGTTTATGTGGCACGTTTAAATAGCACATGCTTTACGTACACCACAGATATAATTAATGGATATAAAGATCTTGATCCGGATCGTTTGTATGGCTATGTTTTTCCGAATCCAACAACTAATAATTTGCAAATAAAGATCAATGAAGGGAATTTTGATCCACAAAACACGCGTATAATATTTATAGATATGCTTGGTAAAGAAGTAAATGTTGCAATGATAAGTGGAAAGGATCTTTTATTTGATGTTACATCATTGCAGAACGGTATTTATTTTGTTTTGCTTAAGAATGAAAATGCGTCAACAACCATTAAATTTATTAAGCAATAAAGATCCGGATACTGTAACAAAAATGGAAACACTTTTTCGGATAGCTCTTATTACACACATCATAGCAGGTTCAGCGGCATTGCTGACCGGATTATTCGCCATTCTGTTTAGAAATAAGATAAAATGGCATCGCCCATGTGGTAAGGTTTATTTCTGGAGCATGAATATTATTTTTGTGAGCGCTACGTTCATGTCTATTTATCATACAAATTTATTTTTACTGTGTGTTTCTTTTTTTACATATTATTCGGCGCTCACAGCTTATCGTTCGTTAAGTTTAAAAAAATTACATCTCGATCAAAACCCCGCTAAGTTAGATTGGGCTATTGAGATATTTTTTGGAACAGTACATTTGTGCTTTGTGGGTTACGCTATTTTTTCATTGCTTAATGGACACCAGGCACTTGGTACAATTAGTTTGGTATTTGGTTTGATTGGCGTTCAGAGTAACCTATCTACCATTAAACGACTTCGCAAAAAACTCGGCTACAAAAATTACTGGTTGCTTGCGCATATTGGCGGCATGTTGGGAAGTTATATTGGAGCTATGACGGCATTTTTAGTAAACAATGGCCAGTACATTCATGTTCCGGGAATTGTTTTGTGGTTAGGCCCAACCGTTATTTTTGTACCCCTTATTTTTTATGAGATCAACGTTCAAAAAAAGAAGAGCAAGAGATTTGATGAGATCAAATAAAAATGGAGTATATCTATTATTTCACATTAAAATTAATACTATGAACATTAAAAGATCACTTTCGTTTAAGGCCTTAACACTTCTTTTTGTAGCGTTTTGTTCTTTCAACTCTTCCGCTCAAACCAATTTAACCGATAATGGAAATCAAGATGAGATCCGCGCCTTAGAGAAAGCCAAGAAAGAGAATGTCAAAGAAATGGAAGCTTTTGAAGTATTCACAAATAATTTTAAGCATTCAAAAAATGCGTTGGCTAAAGCAATGCCTTTGCCCGATACATCGTGTATTGTAACTATACCTGTGGTAGTTCATGTTTTTCATCCTAATGGTGCAACCGGTGTTCCGTTGAGTCAAATTGCGTATGCGATAAATGATCTGAACATTACTTTTTCGGGACAAGATGCAGATTATGGAACTGTGAATGCAGCTTTTGCAGGAGTAAAATCATACACCAAAATTCGATTTGCTTTAGCTAAGATCGATCCAAATGGAAATGCAACGAATGGTATTGTGTATTATAAGGATAAACAAGTAGGTTATGCAAACAGCCCTATGTGGGATAATGAAATAAGTAGCATTGCTTGGGATAATTATAAATATTTTAATGTTTATGTGATGAACGATCTTTTTGGAAATGGTGTTACCAATAATTCAGGATTTTGTTTTTATCCTAATTCAGGTATGACCGCTGCAGGAAGAGCGCGCATGGTTTACAACTATTCTTATCTTGGTTTTGGGGGCTCCTCATTCAATAATTTAGAATTCAACCAAACATTTACGCATGAGTGCGGACATTATTTGAACTTACTTCACACATTTGAAGGAACCAATTGTTCGGCGGCAGGAGATCTTTGTGCCGATACACCTCCTACAGCTGTAGCAGGCGCAGGGTGTAACGCCACACAGTGTACGGCTTTAATTAATGGAGAAAATTACATGGACTATAATGCAAGTTGTTATAAGAATTTTACCATGGATCAAAACACACGCATGGAGGCTGCATTAATGCATCCGGCACGAATTACACAATGGCAGTATGATAATTTAGTGGCAACAGGAATACTTAATACTGCCAGCACTAATAGCTGTGTTAATGCAAGTCCATTCTTTTCATTTTCAAAAACACAGGTATTTGAGGATATTTTAAATAATGGTTCTATTGCAACGCCCCCTATTATTATTTATGCTTGTGGTGGTGCACAATTTGCAAGTACTGCTCAAACTTTGGTGCAAGGAACTGACTATACCATCTCTAATTTATCTTCAGGATTATCTACGTCTTTAGTTACTTCCGGAGACGGTAAAACTGCAACACTAACTTTGATAGGACAAGCTGTAGGGCACGGTTCGGTAAATTCAGTAAGCAATATGAATTTCGCTTTTACAAATGCAGCGGTTGTTGGAGGAAGTGTAACGGCCATAACCAATTATTCAACTACGCTTAAAATTAAATTTTACGACCCATGGGGATTAACGTGTGTGAACGCGCTGAGCATAAGTGCCACTCCTTCTGCTACCTTGGCCACATTTCAAACTATTGGCAACGTTCCAAAGAATTATGGATTAAAATTTAGCGCAGGAAATTTTTATCTTGAAAATTACGGTCGAGGTATTATTACCACTGCTTCAAATAGTGATAATATTGTTTTTTTACCTGCAGGAACATTAATTGGGCCCGCCAGTGTATGGAGAACCGGAGGAAATTCTGGTGTACTTTATTCTTCTTCTCATAATGTACTCGATGGCACAACCGGTTTTGTTGGTTTTAGAATGCAAATAGGCAATGATTATTATTACGGCTATATGACAATTCAAGTTTCATCTACCAGCGGTGTAACACTTATTGAATATGTTTATAGCAACAAAC
>JAGPDW010000220.1:0-4313 GCA_018057345.1 Bacteroidia bacterium
AAGCAAAGTTGTATCCAAATCCGATCATTAATGATCTTATCATTAACAATCCTGCCAACGCTGATTTATTTATTCAATTAATTAATATGAATGGCTCAATTATCAAAGAAGAAAAAATAAATAATTCTGTTAGATGGGATCTTTCGGAGCTTTCTCAAGGGATCTATCTTGTAAAAGTTTCTGATGAGAAAAATAGTATGACGAGGAAATTTGTAAAACAGTAAAACAAATTACACAAAGGATTTATTGCATTTTGTCTTTCTTGCCACAGATCGCACAAATTTTTGCAGATTTCATTCGCAGATTTTTTAGTTAAAACTACAAGTTTATTTAATGTCTTAATCTGCGAATGAAATCTGCGTGAATCTGCGGAATCTGTGGCATAATAAGCAAGTTCGTCTAAGAAATCATACCCTTAAGTGTTGTGCGAATTATTTCACGCGTTCAAGAACTGCCATTACTTCAGTAAAATTCAAGAACAGTAATTTAACTTCGAATTTTACAGAAAGAACGTCGTTTGTCTTGTAAAGAAAATCGCCAAAAGTGCTTACGGTCCAGTTATGAAAGTGCACACTATAATCCTGGTCAACCAATTCTTTTGTACGTTTATCAATAGCTTCTTTTCCTTTAGCTTCGTTCCAGTGAATGGCCCAGTCCTCAAAATGAGGATAATGATCTAATTCTCCTTTATAATCGGCAAGCACGTGCTCAAAAGTTGTATTTTCTCTGTTTTTATCTGCACAAAAACGTTTATCGGGAATGGCATAAAAAAGAATACCTCCGGGCTTTATTTTTTTAAGATGCGTTTCAATAGTATTAATTGGGCTCTTACAATGCTCCAACATATGGTTAGCTATAATAAAATCCAATGAACCATCGATAAAGGTGCTTAGTTTTTCGCCATCATCTATTACGTCAACATCTACAAGATCATAATTTGCTAATTCTGCATAATGATGACGAAGATCGGGCTTACTCATACGATCAACATACTTTACCCGCGCGCTTTGAGGCAATTGAAGTGGAATATGCAACGCGCCTATCTCAATACCATTTCCTTTAAGATATTTTGTTGCGAAAAAATAACGGTTCTTTTCTACGGTATTAAAAACCGAAGTTGCCGAACGTAAAACACTCTTCTTAAGGCCTTTTAGCATGATCCAAATATAGCAAAAATACCTAATTTGCTCAGTTCTAAATATAGTTATCTTTGTAAAAACAAATAGTTATGAAGAAAATAGGGATCATAGGTTCGGGAGTTGTGGCAAAAGTTTTGGCCACAGGTTTTTTAAAACATGGATATTCAGTAATGCTCGGTACAAGAGATGTAAGTAAGCTTACCGATTGGTTACAAAAAAATCCGGCAGGCAAAGTTGGAAGCTTTTCGGATGCTGCTGCATTTGGAGAAATTATTGTGCTTGCCGTAAAAGGAAGTGTGGCTAAAGATGCTCTTAAATTATGTGGTGAAACCAACTTAAAGAACAAAACTATTATTGATACAACTAATCCCATTGGAGATGCTCCTCCTGAGAATGGCGTGATCAAATATTTTACCGACAGCAATAACTCACTCTTGGAAATTTTACAGAACGAAGTAAAAGACGCCCATTTTGTAAAAGCATTCAACTCAGTTGGAAGCGCATTTATGGTTGATCCCGATTTTGGAGGAACAAAACCAAGCATGTTCATTTGCGGAAATAACGATCATGCTAAAACAGAAGTAAAAACCATTCTCGATAAATTTGGATGGGAAACCGAAGATATGGGTAAAGCCATAAGTGCCAGAAGCGTTGAACAGCTTTGCATTTTGTGGTGTCTCCCCGGATTTCTTACAAATCAATGGTCGCACGCCTTTAAACTGCTAAAAAAATAGAATAAGATGTCCCGACGGTAACCGTCGGGACTTTTGTTTTATATTTGTGTAATTAACCCGAGTCTTATGAGCATCAAAATTGCCAAAACAAATAATCCCGTTATCGATATTATTAAAGATCGTTGGAGCGCGCGTTCGTTCTCTTCTAAAGATATTTCACAAAAAGATCTTGAAACAATTTTGGAAGCAGGCTCATGGGCCTTTAGCGCCAACAATGCTCAGCCTTGGAATTTTGTGTATGCGTTTCGTAACGACGCTTCGTTTGAAAAATTATTTAATTGCTTGATGCCGGGTAATCAGCCCTGGGTAAAAAATGCTGGGGTGCTCCTAGCAGTTATTGCCAACAAAAAATTAGATAACGGAGCCGAGAACAAAGCTGCCAAGCACGATGTTGGTGCAGCAAATGCCACGTTAATGTTACAAGCACTTACCATGGGAATTTACGGTCACGTAATGGGTGGTTTTGACACCGCCAAAGCCATTGAAGTTTTAAATATCAATACCGAAGCACAAGAGCCAATTGTGTTTATTGCCCTTGGCTATTTAGATGCTCCCGAAAAACTGGAGGAGCCTTTTAAAACACGCGAACTCACTGCGCGTACACGCAAAAGTTTGAGCGAGATCTCGAAACACTTTGTTTAAAGCTGATTTAAAGACATTTGCAAGCAAAGCTTATTTTTTGTAAATTCGATAAAAGACATTTACATGAAGAAAATCTACTCTCTAACATTTCTATTTATCCTTTTTGTGTTTTACTCCAATTCGCAAAGCACGTATTATAAAATGCTTAAGGAAGATACTACTACTTGGCAACATTTTGGTATCCTATTGGGTGTAAAAAGTGCATATTCTCCAACTATAGCTCCTCATGTGTCATACAATTCCATTGCAGCGATTGATACCATAACTATAAATGGATATTTATACAAATATTTGTACCACCTAACAACTCCCGCATATATCGATTACTCATTAAAATCACTAATGGGATATATAAGGGAAGATACAATAACTCGAAGAGTATATTTCAAATCACTTTCAAACTCAGAGATGTTGTTGTATGACTTTGGTTTAAACGTAAATGACTCCATTTTAATGTCCTTTCCGATTGCTACTTCTGATAATGGGTATTATAGAGTAGATTCTATTGTCACGAAAAATGAAATTAACGGACCAAGAAAACACTTCTTTATGAGAAAGCATGTAAATAATTGGAATCCGAATTTCTCATACTTTGATATGGTAGAAGGAGTTGGCTCTACATTTCACATACTCTATCCTTACTTTTTTAGCTTCACTTACGGCGTTTTTAACTCAACAAACCAAAATTGTAGTCACCCTTGGAACATTGGCTTAGCATGTAAGCACGATGACGAATCAAAGCAATTTCAAAGTTGTACATTTGCTTCCTTTACAGAGAATTGGATGATAAATGACTCTTGCACCTACTTTTATTCAACTGGTAGTCTAAAAAAGAATGACTTAGAGCGCATTATAAAGATCGGTCCAAACCCAACCAACGACAAGATCGAAGTCTCCATTGAACATAGTTTTGAGACTATCAATTGCTCTGTTACCGACATGACAGGAAAGATCATCTTCACTCTCCCAAAAGAATCAATTTCGGCAGACAAAAAATCTTTCTCTTTCTCAACAAAAGATCTTGCTCCAGGAATTTACATTCTCCAGGTAAAACTCAACGAAACGCTCGTCAAACGACCTATCGTTGTTCAACACTAAGCTTGCTCCTAAATCAATAAAGTTTTGTTCGTCCAAAAAATAATTTTGGATTATTGAATTATTATTTCCAATATTTGCAAAACATTTAATTAAAAACTAAAACACAAAGAGCACAAACTAAAAATGAAAACACTTAATTTCATTCTTTGCTCGACCGGTATCACCGGAAAATTAAGCTCCTTGAGCAAGAGTGTGTTTTTCTCAACAGCTAACCTGTTGTTCATTTTACCCGCACGCCCGGTATTCTATATCCGACGTTGATTCAGTATTTTTTCTGGTCTAACAATTAATTCTGCTGGTCAGCAGGGTTGATCTTCTTTATTTTTTCATTCAAATCAATTTTTGACATGCAACATTTTATTGTGCAAGTTGCCCATGAGCAACATTTGCACTATGCAGACATTATCTGCAACGAAATGGAGTTGTCGGCAAAAGCCAGAGGAACCGGCATAGCCAAACGAACTCCAGAATATATCCGGCAAAAAATGCTGGAAGGAAAAGCAGTAATTGCCCTTACTAAACAAGGCAACTGGGCGGGCTTTTGCTATATCGAAACCTGGAGCCACGGAAATTACGTGGCCAACTCAGGCTTGATCGTTTCTCCAGCATTTAGAAAAAGTGGATTAGCCACCGAGATCAAGAAAAAGATATTTGAACTCTCAAAAAGCAAATACCCTGATGCGAAAATTTTTGGTTTAAC
>JAGPDW010000062.1:0-14694 GCA_018057345.1 Bacteroidia bacterium
CGGTAAATAAATGCCTTTGCAATTTCATGGGATCATTTGTTTTAATAGGAATGCTAAACATTTGTCCCACAAATTCATTGGTAAGTGGAGCCAAAGGTATTGATCCAACTAATTCGCAAAAGCGAGGCGCATTATCCATCACCATTTGGTGGCATTGCTTTGAAACGTTCCACCAATCATGCTCTTTCATAAACTCTATGGCCTTTGGGATAGTAAGAAATGCAGAAAAATCGCGAGTGCCTTGCATTTGATGATAATCTTGAAATTGCGAATGCGACGGCATAGCACTATTATATCCCCAACTAACGATCAATGGATCAAATCCATCCTGAAATTCCTTTTTTACATATAAGAACGAACTTCCCTTAGGTGTCATCATCCATTTATGACAAGCGCCCGTGTAAATATCTGCTTTTAATTTTTTAAGATCCAAAGGTACATGGCCGGGTGCATGCGCGCCATCAACAAAAGTTATTAATCCTTTTTGCTTTGCTATCTCACAGATCTCATCTACCGGAAATTTTAAGGCGGTTGTACTTGTTATGTGAGATATAAAAATGAGTTTTGTTTTTGAAGTTAAGCCTTTAAAGAACGCATCAATAAATTGTTGTTTATCTTTTAATGGAAGCTCAATGTGTTGACGAACGTACTTAGCGCCTTTTTTTTCGCAATAGTACTCCCATGTTTTATCGCAAGCACCATATTCTAAGTCGGTGGTTAAAATCTCATCACGCGGTTTTAGATCCAAACTTTTTGCAATGATGTTTACCGCGTAAGATGGATTTGTAGTAAATATCAAGTCATCGGCATCACAATTTATATATTTCCCCAGAGCCTCGCGCGCTTGTTTAATATAAACAGGACCATTTACCTGAATAAATTGTGCGGGCTCGCGCTCCAATTCCAATTGCCATTTTTGATAATCATCAAAGATGGGTTTGGGAGTTGCGCCAAATGACCCAAAATTTAAAAATGCTATTTCCTTATCAAGTAGGAATAATGAGTGTAAAGAGTTTGTATCTTGCATTGGGTAAATGTAATATTTAGAACTATATTTATCTCACAAAATGATAAAAAATGGATAAACGGACGTTTTTAAAGACAAGCTCACTTTTAGGAATTGGTAGTCTAACAGGATTTAAAGGTTTAGAGGAGTTGATGAACTCAGTTGCTCATGTGCCCGCCAAAAAATTAGCTTCTGATGAAGATTTTTGGGCCGACATTAGAAAAGGGTATAAACTAAAACCCGATTACGTTAATTTAGAGAATGGTTATTATTGCATTCAACCACAATATATTTTAGAAGCGTATTTAAAACATTTGCAAAACGTAAATATGCAAGGTGCTTTTTATATGCGCACGGTTCAATACGACAATAAAAAACGTGTTGCAGCAAAACTAGCCGAGCTGGCAGGTTGTACAAAAGAAGAATTGATCATTACACGCAATACCACCGAATCGTTAGATCTAATTATTTCGGGAATGGATTGGAAAGCAGGCGATGAAGCGGTTATGGCCGAACAAGATTACGGCGCGATGTTGGATATGTTTACGCAAGTGAGTAAACGTTACGGAATGAGTAACAAACTCGTTTCAATTCCTAATCATCCAGAATCTGATGAAGAAATAGTACAATTGTATGAAAGTGCTATCACACCAAACACAAAACTGTTGATGGTGTGCCATATGATCAATATTACCGGTCAGGTTTTACCGATTAAAAAAATATGTCAAATGGCGCACAGCAAAGGTGTGCCAGTGATGGTAGATGGCGCACACGCGTTTGCGCATTTGGATTTTAAATTGAGCGATCTTGATTGCGATTATTACGGCTGCAGTTTGCATAAATGGCTAAGCGTTCCATTAGGCGCCGGATTTTTGTATGTAAAACGCGATAATATCTCAAAAGTATGGCCTCTGTTTGCCGAAAGTGAAAAAGAACCGGATGATATTAGCCGATTGAATCACACAGGAACTATTCCTGTTCATACAGATCTTGCCATTGAAAATGCAATGGATTATTATAATAAAATAGGGGCAAAGCGAAAAGAAGAACGCTTACGGTATTTGCAAACGTATTGGACCAAACAAGTACGCAATTTAAAAAATGTGATCCTTAATACACCCGAAGATCCTCAGCGGAGTTGCGCTATTGCCAACGTTGGAATAAAAGGAATGAAACCGGCTGATATGGCAAAGACACTTTTAGATAAATATAAAATTTACACGGTGGCTATTGATGGTAAAGGTGTGCAAGGCTGTAGAATTACGCCTAATGTTTATACAAGTACTGCTGAGCTTGATCAGTTTGTAAAAGCACTCAAAGAAATGGCAGCGAGTTAATTTAAATTTTTTTTATTTGGGCGTGCCCCCTCGCAACATTTCGAATTTGCTGCTAGCTCGGGGTCGGGCTTTCGCCACTCGCTCTTTTTTATCTCTTTCTTTAAAAAGAGCATTGCAGGAGATAAAAAAGGAGCTCAAACAATGGCTCAATCCCTCACGCGGCGCCTTGGAAAGTAGGAGTGTAAAATCACAATCGCCTCAAACGGACCGAAGGTCCGAACTCTCCGCGCTCTTCTACGTCTAGCTAGGTCTCGTGATAAACTTTGTGTTCTCTGCGCCTCTGCGGTTAAAAAAAGAATCAATTAGTAAGCACTATCTTCTTTATAAACGTCTCTCCGTTTTTATTTATGTGCGCGAAATAAACTCCCGCAGCATTTTTTGAAAGATCAATGATTTTTTCTGAATCAGAACTTGACACATGAATAGCATTCACAACTTCTTGTCCCATATTATTAAAAATTCTAATATCGTATTCAGCACCCGAAGTGTTTTTTACTTTTAATTCTCCATTACTTGGATTTGGATACATTATCAATTCACCATCCACATGTATTTGTTTTACATCCGTAGAAGTAGCAGTTATTTTTCTTACTAAAAGATCATCAAAATAAAATCCGTCCATTTCTGCACCTGCATCGGTGGTTAAATTAAAACTCAATAATAAATTCTGACCAACATAATTACTCAGATCAATTTCTTCTTTAACCCAACCATCTTGAAAGCCATCGTATAATGGATCGGTTCCTCCAAATGAGGCAGGCGAAGTTTCGTGTGGCGCACAAATTGAGAACCACGAACCTCCACCGTTGGTACTTCCCATGATCTGAACAAAATCATAATTTTTTTCTATCGAAAAGCGTGTATAATATTGTAAATGCGCATAGGTTGCACTTGATAAATTTAGCGGTGTTATTAGAGCGCAGTTCATGTTTGAGTTTGGTCCGTAATCGCCGGCCGGGCTATCGGTAATACTCGCAGGAGGAGACTTAAATTTTGTGGTTGAATTGGCCCAGCCATTTGTAGTCCAATTGGTAGTTGTTGTTCCCGGCTCATTTAAAACGGTTACAGGTGTTCCAAATATTTTTGTAAGTGTATCGTAATGCGTATAAATGCCGTTATTAATAGCAATGGCATACTTTACATATTGTGCTTGATTAATAAATCCCGAAAGCGTAAATGAAATAGAATCATTGATGGATTGATTAAGTGTCATAGTTGCTGCCGTATAAACTTTAGGACTTCCTGTAGTTCCAATACCATAACCAACCGGTAAAATTGAAACTGTAAAATTTCCATTTTGCATTCCTAAGCGTTGAATATTATATTTAATATATCCCGGTCCACTTATAAACCAATCTTGCTCATCGCGAACAACGGCGTAATTGGTAACTAATTTGGCGAGTTTTATATTTTGATCAAGTGTTGTTTTACAAATATCAATAATACGTGATGAAACAGGCCAAAAACCATCAGCCGAAGCGCCCGCTTCAGGTGTCATGGCCAAAATTTTTGGTTTGCTACTTTGCTCTCCGTACATCCAATCATCTGAATCGCCATTAACAACATAATTTACAGTTTGATCGCCTGTTCCATATAAGAAGCGAGTTTTTTCGGTTAAGTGTACGCTCCAGTTCACAAACGTTGCCGAATCGGGAGTGTATAAACTTGGCAAATATCCCCAAGGATAGATTAATAAATTACCATACGTGTGTGCATTAAGTACAGTTACAAAAGAGTGCGTGTTACAAAAGTGACGCATGTTTTGAGTTTCTGGCTCAGAAAATCCTGCAGTTCCGCGATAGGTATCTGAACTTCCACTAGGCGAAGAACCAATGTTATCATATCCCCAAAAATAACCGTAGTTACGATTAAGGTCAACACCAAACGTACTACCATTGTTTCTTCTGTTCTTGCGCCACATACCACCGCCGTTTGGCTGTATGGATTGATTATAAAAATAACCATCAGGATTTACACAAGGCACAAAATACATTTCGGTATTATCAACCAAAAATTTAATATCAGGATTGGTATTATAATTCTCGAGCATATAATACATGTAAAATATCAATTGCGATAAGGATGCTGCCTCGCGAGCATGGTGCAAAGCATTATAAAATACATGTGGCTCGTTTTCATTAACTGTAGGATTGTCGGATATTTTCACATACCATATATCTCTATTTTGAATTGTTTTGGTTGTGCTTATAGGTGCTTTTAAAGTAATTAAATTAGGGTAGAGGAGTTGCATGCTATCCAATATGGCTTCCATTTCCGAAAGTCTAAAATATCCACCCATACTTCCTAAATGAAACCACTGTGGTTTATTTACATTGGGCGCATTACAAATTCCCGGAGGCTGAGCCATTTTGTTTTTATAATCGGCAAGAATACGCTCTTCGTAAAATTTGGCCATGTCCTCAATAAGAATGGTATGCTTAATATTGTTTTTCTTTAATACATTAACTTCTTCTTCGGAGATCTCGGTAACAATATTTCCATCCGAACCATCAGCATGATCGATGGTTATTCCAAGAAGAAGCAACTGATGTGCTAAATTTTTATCACCCTCAAATTTTACCTTGTGATATTTCATCACAGGTAGCTTATCAATTGCTTGTTCGGTATTTTGAGAAATTAAATTTCCAATGCAAAGGAAACATACTAGGGTAATAAAAATTGACCTCATGGTTTTTTATTTAAAAAGTAAAAAAGTCCTGACTGTTTGCGTCAGGACTTTAAATTTAATCTTGTTTAATGATCTTGTCTTTAAATGTTTGATCCCCGGCTTTTAGTGTGTAGAAGTAAACGCCGTTTGGTAAAGCTTGTCCATTTTTATTTTTGCTATTCCAAATAAATTCGTGCGAACCTCTTTCTTTTTTACCTTGATCGTAAACTGCAATTTGTTTTCCAAGCACGTCGGTAAAGATGATCTTTATTGGGCTTGCCGTATTAATGGCATATCTAATAGTAACATCATTATTAAATGGATTAGGGAAAGCCATTGCTTTTACATTTACCGACGGCAAGCCATTTGGTTTTACATTATTAGCCAGCAAAGTATCAGTTAAAATTATGGCTTCAAGATCTATATTTTCATCGCCCGTTTGATAATCCATATACATAACGCCATCAAACAACATTTCATTGCTAGTTGCAAATCCGGCCGAAACATTCACCGGTGGATTTCCGGCTAATGGATTACTGGTGGTGTTATTGAATATATGTTTTGAAAATAACGCATAACCCGCCGGAACTTTTAATGGCTTTTTGTAGAGATAAAAATCCTGCCATTCAAAATCCCAATCGTTTATGCGCACCATTGGAATGGTATCAATACCAGGGCTGTTATGAGCGTACAACAACATACTTTTGCCAATTTTGTGAGAGTGCGGAAACACACCATAAAGTGAAACAGAACCCGGGGTGGTATATTGCGCCGTAAAAGTTTGGGTTGTATTTGCTGGTATTGGCAAAGTCCAATTTTGAAGAGGTGTGGTAACGTACATCGGACGAACTCCAGTTTCTCCCGGAGGATAAAAATAGAAACGTACTCTAGTACTATCTATTTGGCCAATAGTTCCTTTAGGATAATGAGCTTGAAGAATTAGTTTAGAACCAGCCTTTAAACGAATTCCGGTTTTTAAGGCGCCGTGACTAGGAAAGATAACAGCTCTCGAGCCTGGAGCCCAAGAAGCAAGACTTAAATTTCCGGGTATGTTTATACAAACGCCCGAAAGATCGCTAGTGTAAGCGCCTGTTGTATCTGCAGTAATTACAGCGTGATGAAGAATTGCGGGATTGCCCGGAACTACTTCAAACGCACGAATGATGCGATCTTGTGTAAGATTACTTGGCACCGAGAAACATACATAAATATCTCCTGTTGTTGCAGTACTTGTATAAGTTGGAATTACAAGATCCAGATCCGAATTTCCGACCAATTGATATTTGGCAGGATAACTTGGAGCAGCAGGAGCCTGAGTAGTATCTCCTTTTGTAGCACCTGTTGCGATCCAATTTAAGATCATTGCTTTTTCGGGTGCGCTAATTAAACGTTCGTGTTGAAAGCGTGTATAAGTTGTATCTGCTTTCCAAGGCGGCATAATATTGTTGCTAAGATCGAACTGAATTAATGTTTTACTCAAATTTGTTTGAGTATAATTCATAAAAGGAAACATGTGAGCTCCCGTGTGGTGACAGCTAGTACAACGTTTGTAGAAGATTGGCGCTACATCTTTGTAAGTTAAAGTTTGGGCTTTTGTAAAACCAAAGAGTAAAAGAAATAAAGTAAATGAGAGAGTGTTTTTTTTCATAGATTTTTTTTCTTACCGCTTTTAATTACAAAAACGGCCGTTAAATTTTAACTAAGATAATAAAAATACATGAAAGTTTAATTGGCCAGAATTTTAATAGGATGAGACTCCTAAATGCGGTGAAAAGCGGTAAAAAGAGGCGCTTTTTGTTAAATTACAAGCCATTAAGACCAATATGCCAAATAATTGAATACGTATAACAATTTACGGTATTGAGCGAAATTATTTACTTGCCTGATTATCATCAGAAAGGTATTCCTAGTTTGTTATTAAATTAGTGTGATTAAATAATCCTTCAATGAAGACAATTTTAGTTCCTCTCGATTTTTCCGATAATTCAATTAAGGCTTTGAATTTTGCATCTGACCTAGCTTTGCAAACACGTTACAAAGTGCTGTTGATGCATGCCTATCAAGCGCAAGGTTTATTTAGGACGCTTCAAAATGTAATGTCTGAAGAAAATACCTCAAATAAAAAATTACATAAATTAAGCGACGAACTAATTAGAACAAAGAACATTTCCTGTAGTTACTTAAGTGTTTTTGGTTCGGCAATACAAGCTATTGTTGAAACAGTAGATAAAAGAAATATTAGCTTAGTGGTAATGGGTACAAAAGGTGCCGATGGTTTAAAGGAGATGTTTGTAGGTAGTAATACTTCAAATGTAATAGGAAAAACCACATGTCCTGTACTGGTGGTTCCGGAGAACTATGAGTTTAAAGGAATAAAAAAAATAACGTTTGCAACAAAATTCCATACAGGAGATGCTCTTTCTGCTAGGAGAATTATGGATCTCGGAAGAATTTTTAGAGCCAAAATTGAGGTTGTTCATTTTGTAGAGCGAGATAACGTAGAAAAACAAGACCTAGAAGAAATGGATAATTTTAGAAACTTGGTACTTGACGGAAAAATTGACGACGAGAGAGTTCTATTCAAAGTTGATACGGGAGTTCCATTACAAAGATTGAATGATATGGTGAAAAATAAAGAAACAGATTTGTTGGTACTGTCTACAAAAAAGCGTGATTTCTTTAAAAAGTTATTGGAGAAAAGTGTAAGTCTTAAAATGACAAATCATATTATGAAGGTGCCAATTAAAGTTTTTCACTATGACAATGAAGCGAAAGTTATAGAGGAGCAGCGAATATTATCAGAGGAACATGACGAAGATTGAATTTTAGTATAATAATGGCGATAGATCTTAAGAAAAACAAATTATAAGCAGTTTTATTAGAAACGCTATCTCATCCTTTTGATAGACTTTATTTACCCTTGGTAAATTCTTTTACAATTTGTTCGTCGGTTTTGCCTAGAAGTTTTATAGCTGCTTTGGCATTTATGGCCCAATCCGATTTTGGGTACTCGTAAATTAATGCTTCGTAAATTTTTTTGGCCTCTTCTTCGTTGTTCAACATATGTTGTTCATCGTACAGTTGGCCTAACATGAACATAGCAGCAGGTTTGTTCTTAAATTTTGGGTAATTACTGATGCAACGGTCCAACACTACTTTTGCCTGGTTGGCATTATTAATGGCCATGGCAATTTGCGCGGTTTTTATTAAATAAATAGGACTCATACTATCATTCTCGCAATAAAACGCGTAATCGGTAAACGCACGAATAGATCGGTTGGCAATATCTGCATTAACTTCGGTTTGCATTAGTATGATGCTATCCATTATTTTTGCGCTTTTATAAAGCGTAGCGCAATCTTTTGTAGCTGGCGTATCAACTAAAGCTTTAACGCTGTCTTTGGCAATAAGATCATTTTGTTTTGCTTCATTACTTGAAGAATTGCAAGCGCATAAAAAAAGTAGGGCAGAGCATAGGGTAATTAATGCCTTCATTATTTTTTAGGGATATAAACTTTTGTTTTGTAATCGGCACTAATTTTTCCTTTACTAATATCGGTTAGTTTACCTGAAATAAGTTTGCGAATAAATGGACTTATTTTATCGGTAAACAAAACGCCTTGTATATGATCGTATTCGTGCTGAATAACGCGGGCAATTAAACCATCGTAAGTTTCGGTATGCTTTTTAAAATTCTCGTCAACATATTCAATAGTTACTTTTTCAGGACGAGAAACTTCTTCGCGGATCTTAGGAATACTTAAACAACCTTCTTTAAATTTCCAAGGTGTGCCTTCTTCGTTTACAATGCGGGCGTTGATGAATATTTTTTTAAACGCCTTTAATTGTTTTCTTTCTGCAGGTGTAAATTCGTCCTCATCATAATCCTCATCATCCTCATCGGTTACAAAAGGTTCGGTATCTACAATAAATAAACGAATAGCTTTTCCAACTTGTGGCGCCGCTAAACCAACACCGCTGGCTTCATACATGGTGTCGAACATATCCTTGATCAATTTTTCAAGATCAGGATAATTTTTATCAATATCTTCTGCAACCTTTCTTAATACCGGGTCGCCATATACTACAATTGGGAGGATCATACTTTTTGTTTCTTGTTTCTAGTTTCTGGCTCTGTGTATAACTCGGAACCATAAATAAGAATTTATTTTTGACTATTTTGAAGATTCTTTAAGTAAAGCGTCCACAGCAAGATCTTCGTCAATTAATGGCCAATGAATGCCGTAACCTGAAGGGGAAATTTTGTAAAAATTTCGTTGCATATCGTTAGCAGCTTTTAATCGCGAAGATATTTTATCAAGCAGAACTTTTATAAGTTTCCCGTCAATGTTCAAACTCATTATGTCCTCCTGAAAGTTGACGTCTTTAATTATGTGATTTGATATCATGTTTTTATTTCTAGTTTCTAGTTCCGGTTAGGCGCACAGAACTAGCTAACCAGGAACAAGAAATATTTATCATCTCGAATAATTCGGAGCTTCGCGAGTGATCACCACATCATGCGGGTGACTTTCTTTTACACCTGCCGCCGTAATGCGAATGAATTTTGCTTCCTGTAATTTTAAAATATTTTTCGCGCCTGTATATCCCATACCGGCTCTTAATCCTCCAATTAATTGATATACTATTTCAGAAATAGCTCCTTTATACGGAACTCTTCCGCTAATACCTTCAGGCACTAATTTTTTAATATCATCTTCGGCATCCTGAAAATAACGATCCTTACTTCCTTTTTGCATAGCTTCCAACGAACCCATGCCACGGTATGATTTAAATTTACGTCCTTCAAAAATGATGGTTTCCCCAGGGCTTTCTTCTGTTCCTGCAAACATTCCACCCATCATTACCGTACTTGCTCCGGCGGCCAATGCTTTTACAATATCTCCTGTAAAACGAATTCCACCATCGGCAATGATCGGACAATTTTTTCCTTTCAAAGCTTCGGCTACTTCTAAAATAGCAGATAATTGCGGAACACCAACACCAGCAATAACACGAGTTGTACAAATAGAACCGGGACCTATACCAACTTTTACGCCATCAGCACCGGCTTTATAAAGATCCAAAGCAGCCTTACCTGTGGCAATATTTCCTACAATAACATCAATGCTCTTGTATTTCTTTTTTACTTCTTTTAATTTATCAATAACGCCTTTGCTATGTCCGTGCGCCGTATCAATAATAATAGCATCAACTCCTGCCGCAACAAGCGCTTCTACACGTTGCATGGTGTCGGCAGTTATTCCAACAGCGGCAGCTACACGTAAACGACCCATTTTATCTTTGGCCGCATTAGGGTTTACTTTTATTTTAATAATGTCTTTATAAGTGATCAAACCAACCAATTTGTCTTTTTTATCAAGGATGGGAAGTTTTTCGATCTTATTTTTTTGTAAGATCTCTTCAGCTTGTTTTAAGTTAATTCCGTTTTGGGCGGTTACCACATCCTTTCGCAGGGTCATTATTTGAATAACCGGCTTTTTCATGTTCTTTTCAAAACGAAGATCGCGATTGGTAACAATGCCAATAAGTTTACTTTGCTTATCAACCACAGGAATGCCGCCAATTTTATTTTCTTTCATTATGGCAAGCGCGTCGCCAATGGTAGCTTGATCTTTTAATGTAATGGGGTCAAGGATCATTCCACTTTCGCTACGTTTTACTTTACGAACTTGCAGGGCCTGATCTTCGATCGACATATTTTTGTGTAATACACCAATGCCGCCTTCTTGGGCAATGGCAATGGCCAATTTGTGTTCGGTAACTGTATCCATAGCAGCCGAAACAATGGGAGTATTTACTACAATATTCTTAGAAAAATGCGAACCAATGTTTACTTCGCGTGGAAGTATTTCCGAATAGCCCGGAACTAATAGAACGTCATCGTAAGTTAATCCCTCGGGGACAAACTTCTCAGTTAAATAGTGAGATGCCATAGGAGTTGAATTTTAGATTTAAAATTCGGACAAAACTACATAATTTTTAGCTGAAATTCAAATTATGCCCTCAAGGGCAGTAAAATGGGATAGAGGGGGCTTATTTTTTTTATTTTTTGGGCGCCTTAACGCGCTTTTCGCTACAATCGCTGGCGCGGGCTGCTAAAAAGAGACAGCTGCCTCTTTTTAGCAGCCCGCGTGAGGGATTGAGCCATTGTTTGAGCTCCTTTATTATTTGCCAACCCACATAAATTCTTTAAGAAAAAGTGCAAATAATAAAGAGCGAGTGGCGAAAGCCCGACGGCGAGCGAACTTCGAAATTGTATGGGGTGAGCCTCGCCGGCACGCCCAAATAATAAAATAAATAAGCCAAACGCAGCTATAAGTCTCTGTAATTCTCCTGTAAACCATCGTATTTATAAAACCTATTAACATGACATGGCGTTTTAGTAAATAATACTGAACTTTACGTTCCGGAAATTTACTTATAAGCTATGCAACTAAAATACCAAGTTACCCCCAAAGCAATTTTACTTTTAGAAGACGGGAAAGTATTTGAGGGAAAGGCAGCAGGATTCATTGGCACTACCACAGGCGAGATTTGTTTTAATACCGGAATGACAGGCTACCAAGAAATTTTTACCGACCCATCGTATTACGGACAAATTATTATTATGAATAACGCTCATATTGGTAATTATGGAGTTGAAACAAATGAGGTAGAGAGCGATTCGGTTAAAATTTCGGGAATGATCTGTAAAAAGTTCAATAAAGGATTTTCTCGTCCGCGCGCTACCGAAAGTTTACAGAGTTATTTTGAAAAAAATAAAATTGTAGCCATTAGCGATATCGATACACGCGCTTTGGTGAGATATGTGAGAGATAAAGGCGCGATGAATTGTATCATTTCATCAGACATTAGCGATATCACTATTCTTAAAGAGAAATTAGCAAAAGTGCCTTCGATGGAAGGTTTGGAATTATCATCAAAAGTAGCAACTAAAGAACCGTATTATTTTGGAGATATAAAATCGAAACATAGAGTAGCTGTTGTTGATTTTGGTTCCAAGAAAAATATTTTACGTTCACTTGCCGAAAGAGGATGTTATTTAAAAGTGTTTCCAATGAAAACTCCTTTGAAGGAAATGTTGGAATTTAGTCCGGATGGATTTATGTTGAGTAATGGTCCCGGCGATCCCGGAGTTATGAAAGAGGAAACGGAGTTAGTGAAACAAATTGTTGGGGCAGGAAAACCGGTTTTTGGAATTTGTTTAGGGCATCAAATATTAGCGCAATCGCAAGGAATATCCACTTATAAAATGCATGCGGGGCATAGGGGAATTAATCATCCTGTACAAAATTTGGTGAGTGGTAAAAGCGAGATCACTTCGCAAAACCATGGTTTTAGTGTAAATGCAGAAGACATAGCGAAAAATAAAAATATTGAGATCACGCATGTGAATTTGAATGATAAAACCATTGAGGGTATTCGTTTAAAAGATAAAGCTGTTTTCTCGGTGCAATATCATCCTGAGGCTTGTCCGGGTCCGCATGATTCACGTTATTTATTTGATCAGTTTGTTGCTTCGTTGGTGAAGACAGGGGTTAAGCAAACTGCTTAGGGGGCCATCCCCCTCTTGAGGGGTGGTGCGGCGCAAGCCGTGACGGGGGAGGAAGAGTTAGATTCCAATTCCTTTTTTGTTCCCATTATTTTATCATTTACCCAACCTAAACTTCGTAATATATCTCCATCGGTAAATCGAATTACTTTGAATCCGTTTCGCTCAAGTGTTTTTTGCTTTATTCTATCCTTTTCCTTAACCGATTCATCTAAGTGTGTATAACCATCTACTTCAATGATCAGTTTTAATTCAATACACATAAAATCCGCTATATAATTTAAGATCGGCCTTTGCCTTCTAAATTTATATCCTGTTAAACTTGCTCTTAAGATATATGTCCACAAGAACACTTCAGCTTTTGTTGAGTTGTTTCTGTTTTTTCGTGCGAACGTTTTTAAATTCTTGTTGTAATACGAGTGCTTTTCCATTCGTCAAACTTACTGTACAAAGGAAATAAGTCTTGCTATGAATTGTAGTAATTCTGAATTTCCTCCCCCGTCATTTGCTCCGCAAATGCCACCCCCTCGTTGAGGGGGATTGACCTAATCTACAGGAGCTGGGCGTTAAAAAAATTTTCACTACCTTTAGTTATCATGAATTTCAAGAAGATAATTTTAATTTTACTCAGCATTAGTTTTGCTCTTAGCTCTTCAAGTTGTTTTAAGCATAGACGTCAGATCCGCGTTAGAAATAATTATGCAACTCCGCTAAAAGTGGCTGTTGGTCCTGCTGATTTTGGTACTGTGCCTTCGGTAAAAACCACCGAGTATAAGGATATCCCCAAAGGTGAATCAGAAATTACAGGAGATGTTCCTGGTTCTATAAATGTTCCAAGCGGAAAGCACAAATACACGCTTAATATCAATACGGCGGGCATTGTTACGCTTATTGAAGAGGGGAAGTGACCCTCTTTTAGGGTTATTTCATATTTAGTTAGGTTTTGATATTTAAATTAATATACGTATATTTGTATCATAAATCATACGTGTATGACAACCAAGTTAACACTCACTGTTGAGAAAGATATTATTGAATTGGCGAAAGCGTATGCCAATAAAAAGGGGAGAAGTCTTTCTGATCTAATAGAAAATTATTTAAAAACTTTAGTTCAGAAAGATAAAGATCAGGATGATCTTTCGCCAACAATAAAAAAGTTACTGGGCTCAGTAAAAGCTCCTAAGGGGTTTAATTATAAAAAGGAGTTGCACAGCTCATTAAACAAAAAGTATTCTAGGTGAAGTATTTTCTTTTGGATACAAACGTAATTATTGATCTTTTAACTGATCGCCGACCTTTTTCGTTGGTTGCAGCTAAACTTTTAAATTACTCTGAAAAAGGAAAGGTTAAAATTTATTTGACGGCCGTATCTTATAATAACACTTACTACATTGTAAGGAAATTAACTTCGCACAAGGAAACGATAAAGATCCTGAAAGAGCTAGAATCTTTAACGGAAACAATTGATACAACAAAAGAGGCGATCAAACACGCACTTGAATCTGAATTTAAGGATTTTGAGGATGCCATTCAATATTTTTCTTCTAAGACAACAAAAAAACTTGATGCTATTGTTACCAGAAACGTGGCAGATTTCAAATTAAGTAAGATATCTATTCTTACGCCTGAAGAAGCGGTTGGGTTGATCGAAAGCGCTGATCATTAATTCCCTATGCTTCCAATATGGGAATGTTCAATTACTCGTTCCGGCTTAAACTCATTACTTTTTATTTTGCCGGCAATAATTTGGTAAGCATCTCTAAACGAAATTCCGCTTAATACCAGTTTATTTACTTCTTCAACGCTAAAGCAATAATCGTATGTTTCATCATTCATGCAATTTTGATTCACTTCTAATTGAGGAAGTGTGTGAATTAAAACATCCAAACATTCTTTTAGTGTAGAAAACGCCGGAAAGATCAATTCCTTTGTAAGTTGCATATCTCTATGATATCCACTTGGTAAATTATTTGTTAGGAGCGTTAGTTGATTAGGTAAACCTTGCAATACATTGCATTTTGCTCTGAGTAATTCAAATACATCCGGATTCTTTTTATGGGGCATAATGCTGCTGCCCGTAGTTAAATTTTCGGGGAAGGAAATAAAC
>JAGPDW010000063.1:0-14680 GCA_018057345.1 Bacteroidia bacterium
CTATTAATCTCCAACCAAATTTTAAACTTTTTACGAATTCACTTCCAAAGGACGGGCGATACGAATCAAAATGTTGTTGCGAAAAAACAACATCGTTCCTAACTTTTTCATCTTGGTAAATATACATGGTAACCGTAGCGTATTCTACTTTATCATTTAATACCATATCATTCAATTCGCTATCGTCGGCTTGTTCTTCTTTTTCATACAAACCGTTCTCGGCATTTACAACAGCATTTGTTTTGTTAGACTTATCAGTTGCTTGAGTAATTCTTTTTTGGTAACGGCCAAAACGTTTTTGATGCATTTTATTTTTAAGCGCTGCAAAACTTACATCTTCGGCGGTAATGATGCGGTGGTCTAAAAAATCTATTTGCGAAACAATTTGTTTTAAGGTTGTATCGAGTTGATATTTTGGAACTCGAAACGTAATACTGTTCTCCACTACAAAATGTTTACGTTCTAAAACTGAATCTTCTTTGATTCGGTGTGATTCGGTATAATTAATGCGACAATTTAAATTCGTGTTGATCACAAAACCATCAAAGTGATTAATGATGTCCTCAATTTTGTAAGTGCTCTTCTCTACATTCTTCACTTTGAATTTAATGTCGGCTGTGCGAATAAATTTTTTGATGGAATCGATCTTTCCAATGCGAGAAGCTGATGAATTAACGAAATTCATTTTGTTTGTATCGGCAGATCTTTTGTCGCCATCCTTAAAATTTGAATTTCCTGCCAGGTTTGAACTAATCGTCTCTTCGGAAGTTTCGTCTTTTAATTTTCCAATTTCTGAAGGCGAAGCGATCATGTCTGCTTCGTTGTTTGAACTTTTTGCTTCGCGATCTGCTCCGCAACCTTGCATTAGGGCAATAACAAGCCCAAGCAAGTAAATTTTGCTAATGGTTTTCATAAATAAAATTTTAAGATTTAGTGTTTAAGTACAGATGCTATTTGTGAAACTTTTCCACAAATAAATTTATAGAACGGTATTAATTGTTTTTGTAAACCAACACATTAAATACGTATGGATTAATGCGCTTGATCTGTTCGCTGCGTTTTAATTTTTTGAGTGATGATTTTGTGCTATTCAATATTAATTCTGATTTTACAGTTTCACCTTCTACCGAAGCAATAGAACGAATGATCTGCGTTGATTTAACCGCAAATCCTGTTCCTTCAGCCGTTGTGATCTTACCACGAATTACACCAATGATATTTCCCTGAGAATCTAAAACCGGACCGCCACTATTTCCAGGGTTAACAGGAATAGATACTTGGTACATGGCAGTGTCGTTGTAATATCCGCTTAAGGAACTTAAAGAACCTTCGCCATAAACTACATCCTGGCGCGGATAACCTAATGTATAAACTTCTTCTCCAACCTCAGCCGACTTTGCATTGAATGTAAATGGCACTTGCCATGCTTTGCTTACTTCTTCGTTCTCAATTTTTAGAACGGCAATATCTAAAGCAGGGTCATTAAAAATAATTTTTGTTAGTGCGCGTTCGGTAGTGCTGTTTTGTATGAAAATACTATCAGCACCATTTACCATATGCCAACTTGTAATTACGTAACCACTATTATTAAGCGCAAATGCCGAACCTTCTAAATTAGCCGCGGCAAAAGTTGGTTTGTCTTCTTTCGAATTTAATTTTCGTACGATAGCGTTTTGCGAAGATTTTAATCCCGCTACTTCTAAACCAAGATCAGTGATCTTAATATCTTGCTTCTCTAATAAATAACCGCCGGTGCTTAATAATGCGATGGTAGAAATTACAGCTATTACAGCAGCGCTTGCGGCCACCATAAATGTTTTACCAATACGTTTTGTGAGTTTTTCGGGTTTGTTGATAGAAATGATCTTTGCTTCTTTTCCAAACTCTACCGAATGAATGTGCTTTAATTTATTTTTTAGGACCTGACGCTCATTACTAGCGTTTAAAATTCCAACAAGCGTTTTGTGCTCTTCAAATGCTTTTAAAAAAACAGGATCGCTGCTCGCACGTAATTCAAACGCTGCTAATTCTTGCGCGTTGAGTTTTCCTTCTAGGTAATTATCAAACAGATCTACAGTTCTCATTATCTTTAATCTACTATTGTAAAATTCTCAAAATATAATCTCTTCAATCGTTGTAGGCATTTATACTTTTGGTTCTTGGCATTATCAGCGTTGGTGTATCCAAATTTCTCTGAGATCTCTTCCATGTTCATCTTCTTAATGTAGAAGTCTTTGATCAATGAAGCGCAGGGTTCGCCAAGTTCTTCCAAACTTTTATAAACCTTATCTATGCTTTCTTCTTTTTTCAAATGCGTTTTGGTATCCGAACTCGCATCTTCAAAAACATCTAAGTGATATTCTTTCAACTCACCTGTTTTACCATGTTTTTTTAAATGCTTCAACCACAAGTTGCGCGCTACAGAATAAACATACGTTTGTAGTTGGCAACTCAATTTGAATTCGGGATCCTGACATTTTTCATACAAAATGATGATCGTTTCTTGATATACATCTTGTGCGGCTTCCGAAGAACCATTATTACTTACAACAAGTTTAAGAACGAGATTATAGTACTTTTTATAAAGCGCCTTTAAAACCTGGTCGTCGCCGACCTTTAACCCTTCAACAAAATCGTTGTCGGTAAAATTCACTTTTGGTTTTAACATTAGCGCCTTTGATTTTAATACTTAGAATAGTTAAAGGTAACCCAAATTTTTGTATCATACTTTACCTCAAGGCCGCAACTTGCTTGTGTATCAGTGCTTTTGAGATCTTTTGACTCAAAAATCCTCGGTTTTCCCACATTATATGAGTTGATGAACGGCCTGTTCTTCGATAGTTTAATTCTATAACCAAATTTATTATACTGATTTTCAACTAGTTAAATAATTTTCTCCATTTCTTGATCTTTTTAGGGTTACCTACCCCTGTTTCTGATATTAATGTTCAAATCATTAACAATTTAAAACACTCAAAAATGAAAAAAGTATTATCAATCATCGCTGTAGCTTTAGTTGCTACAATGGTATCTTGCGGTCCTTCTGCTGAAGAAAAAGCTAAAATTGAAGCTGATGCAAAACGCGCTTTAGATTCTGCTGCTGCTGCTGCAACTGCTGCTATCGAAGCTGCTGCTACTGAAGCTGCTCCAGTTGACTCTGCTGCTGCAACAACTGCAACAACTGCTGAAGCTCCAGCTCACTAAGAATTTGTGTACTGTTAGTTAGCTTAAAAGCCCCATAGCATAATGCTTGGGGCTTTTCTGTTTTTTACTTACTTTTGTTTGGCCCTAAAATCGGTATCATGAAAAAAACTATTTTATTAATGAGTGCAGGTACTCTTGTGTTAATTGCTGTTCTAGCTGTTTATTTTGGTGGGAAACCTGCGGCCGAAAACAGAGAAGCTATGTATGCACGCGCTAAAGTTTTTCAAGATTCTATTGCCAATACTATTAAAACGTCCATGGATCAGGCTGCAACTCCGGTTGCTGGCGGACAAATTGTTCCCGCGGTTACTCCAACCTCACAAGGAGCACCTACCAATACAACCAAATAAATTCCCTTATATTTTTTAAGCACACCTTTTTTGTCCGTATCTTTGTTTTCCTATGGAAATTACAGTTGATAAGGTTATCGACGCTTTGCGTTATGTAGATGATCCGGATCTTAAAAAAGATCTTGTAACATTGAATATGGTGAAGGATGTTGTTGTGAATGGAAAGAATATTTCTTTCACAGTTGTTCTTACTACACCTGCGTGTCCCATGAAAGACATGATCCACAATGCCTGCATGAATGCAATTTTACATTACGTTGACAAAACTGCCAATGTGAAAATAAACATGACGGCCAACGTTACTTCCAAAAAAGAAAAAGACGAAACTACATTGCGTGATGTAAAAAACATTATTGCCGTTGCCAGTGGCAAAGGTGGTGTTGGAAAAAGTACTGTTGCTGCAAATCTTGCTTTAGGCTTAGCTCGTCAGGGTGCAAAAGTTGGAATTGTTGACGCAGATATTTACGGGCCATCGCAACACATTATGTTTGGTGTTGAAAATGATGCGCCGGGGCCGGGAGAATTTAATGGCGTAAAAAAAATGAAGCCCGTAGAAAGTTACGGCGTAAAAATAAATTCCATTGGATTTATGGCTGGCCCAAATCAAGCAGTGGCTTTGCGCGGACCAATGGCTTCAAAAGCACTAGCACAACTATTTTATGATACAGCTTGGGGAGAATTAGATTATTTAATTGTTGATCTTCCTCCGGGCACCGGCGATATACAAATTAGTTTGTGTACACAAGTTAAACTCACTGGCGCCATTGTTGTGTGTACGCCACAAAAAGTTGCCATATCTGATGCGCGAAAAGGAATTGCCCTGTTTCAATTAGATGGAATTAAAGTTCCTGTTTTAGGCTTGGTAGAAAATATGTCGTGGTTCACGCCCGAAGAATTACCAAACAACAAGTACTATATTTTTGGAAAAGACGGTGTGAAAGATCTAGCGGACGAATTACATATTCCGTTATTGGCGCAAATACCCTTGGTACAAAGTATTCGTGAAGCATCTGATGAAGGAAAACCAAGCGTGATGGAAAAAAATTCTTTGCAATCATTAGGCTTTATTGAATTAGCACAAAATGTTGCACAGCAAGTAGCAATTAAGAATGCTGAATTAGTTGAAGCTTAAACCTTAATAGTAGAGAAGAAATCGTATCTTTGATTAGATTATAAAAAATGGACGCATTACATCAAAAAGTTGAAGAGGCCTTGGATACGATAAGGCCCTATTTGGAGGCAGATGGAGGCAATGTTGCTATTGTTGAAATTACCAGCGATCAAATATTAAAATTAGAACTTACGGGCGCTTGCAAAACTTGTAACATGAGTCATATGACCATGAAAGCAGGTATTGAAGAAACCATTAAACGCGCTGTTCCCGAAATAAAAGAAATCCAATCGGTTAACCGATAAAATAATTTATGAAATGCCGTGTTACCATTTAAAGAACATTAAAAGAACACGACATTCCATATGGCCACAAAAGAACAATTAAATTCCATAT
The DNA here is from genome assembly GCA_018057345.1 of Bacteroidia bacterium. Classification (GTDB taxonomy): domain Bacteria; phylum Bacteroidota; class Bacteroidia; order B-17B0; family Aurantibacillaceae; genus Aurantibacillus. The sequence continues at coordinate 5,062 of JAGPDW010000063.1, forward strand.
GAAACTTACGCAGAAGTTAAAAGAAAGCAAGAAAACATTATTTTCTATTGAAATTCTCCCTCCCTTAAAAGGAAAAAGTATTCAAAGCATTTACGATGGTATTGATCCTCTGATGGAATTCAAACCGGCGTTTGTTGATGTTACCTATCACCGTGAAGAATACATTTACAAAAAACGCGACGGCGGTTATTTAGAAAAAGTAAGTATTCGGAAACGCCCGGGCACCGTTGGAATTTGCGCGGCCATTATGAATAAATATGATGTGGAAGCAGTTCCTCATATTATTTGCGGAGGTTTTACAAAAGAAGAAACAGAAAATGCATTGATCGATCTTCAGTTTTTAGGTGTTGATAATGTGTTGGCTTTGCGTGGCGACAGTATTAAAACAGAGCCCGCTTTTGTTCCTGAACCAGGCGGACATCCATACGCGCTTGATCTTGTGAAACAAATTAGCGCAATGAATAAAGGATTGTATTTAGATGATGATATGAAAGATGCGGCACCAACAAATTTTTGTATGGGCATTGCGGGTTATCCTGAAAAACACTTTGAGGCTCCAAACTTAACTAGCGATTTAAACTATTTAAAAGCAAAAGTTGACGCTGGTGCAGAATATATTGTAACACAAATGTTCTTTGATAATAAAAAGTATTTTGAGTTTGTTGAACTTTGCAAAAAGAACGGGATCAATGTTCCAATAATTCCGGGATTAAAAATATTATCAAGCAAAAAACAGATCATCACGTTGCCAAAAATATTTCACATCGATATTCCTCAACCTTTTTACGAATCACTTGAAAAATGCAAAGACGATAAGCAAATTAAAGAAGTTGGTATCAAATGGTGTATTGAGCAATCAAAAGAATTGGTGAAGGCTAATGTGCCATGTTTACATTTTTATACCATGGGCGCTTCGGAAGCTACAAAACAAGTAGCTAAAGAGGTTTTTTAACATTTATAAGCTTCTGGTTTTACCTTTTCAACGTGTTCTTGGTCGGTTCTGTTCCGTAGCTCATCGTTTAGAATTTTTAGGCGTTTTTTTCTTTGTCATTTCCTCTAATTGAACTAAGTTCGTAAGAGAAATCTAAGGGGATTTTTTGGGACCTTGAATTTATGAAAAAACAAATTTTACTGCTTCTTTTGCTGGTTTGCTTCAGAGGTTTCACACAAACTTCTTATGTTTGGAATGGTTCTTCTTCCACAGCATGGAACACCTCCACCAATTGGACGCCAAACGGAATACCGGGTAGCGTTGATAATGTTACAATTGTAACCGGAGCAAACAATTGTGTTTTAGCAGGCAATACAAATATTACTAACTTAACTGTAACAAGCGGCTTGTTGAACCTAAATAGTTTTCTTCTAACGGGAAGTGGGAATTTGGTGTTTACATCAGGAACCGTTAGTAATGGAACTTTAACTGTAAACGCAGGAACCGGCAACACTGCCAGCTTTGTGAACACTACACTAAGCGCTAATGCTACACTTAATGTTACAACCGGTGCAATTACATTAAGTGGAGGTTTATATAATGGTCCCGTAAGTTTTAATCAAACCGGTGCTGTTCAAACCACAGGACTTGGTGGCGCCACATTTAATAGCACTTTAGTATTTGTAAACAGCGGAACTAATCATATGCGCATTAACGGAAACTGTACATTTAATGGTGTTACAACTTTTAGTAATGTTGGTACCGGTTATTTTTTACCAGAGTTAGCAAGCGGAAATACGTACAATTCAACCTTGAATTTAATTAATAATTCTACTTCCAATCTTCGAATGGCTTATTTGGGTGCCACAACCATTAACGGCAATTTGTTGGTTAATAATTTAGGTACCGGAAATGTTGAGTTTTGCGAACAAGCAACGGCCACGTGTAGCTTAACAGCAGGAAACACAATTGCTGTTGGATCAATTGGTTTTAATTCGGGGCGTTTATTATTACGTCGCTTTACACAGCTTGGTTCAACCACACAAAGCATTGTTACAACAGGCACTAGTTATATTAGCATTACCAACAACTGTTTGTTTAACGGAACATTATACACCACTGCGCCTAGTTATTTACTGGCAAATAGCATTTACCAAGGGCCGGTATATTATACAAAAACGGGAGCCACCAGTGATGCAACAAGTGGCGGAAATGTTTACAATTCAACATTAACTGTAAATCATAATGGAACAGCGGGATATTGGTCGTTTGGTAACGGGAGCGCTGATACCTACAACAATGATGTTTACTCTAACAATAATAGCAGCGAAAGAATAATTTTTGGCCATAACTCAACGGGTAATTTATTTAATGGTGATATTATTGTTACACAAATTGGTTCCTCTCAGGGCACTGCGCTAACATGGAATCCGGGTGCAACAGCAACTTTGGCTTCCGGAAAAACAATACTCATTGGCGCTGCAGGCTTTAATGTTGGATATTTATTTATTCAGGGATTAACACAAGTTGGCGCAACACCTATTAACTTAACATTTGCAGGCGCTACCTCCGTTTATTTAGGGCCAAGCAGTACGTTTGCTGCAAATGTTTCAATCACAGCGCCCGACATTTATGCTAGGGGTGCAACTTATAATAGTCCTGTTGTTTTTACTAAAACAGGCGGAACAAGCAATCACAACAACGGCGCTCAAAATATTTTCAATTCAACTTTAGACATTATTCAACAAAGTAGTTTAGGATATTTTATGCTTGGTTATAATTCAAATGATCTATTTAATGATGATGTTACTCTTACCTCCACCGGTTCGGGTGGAATTAATTTAGGATGGAACAGCGGAACGGGGAATCCTACATTAGCTTCAGGTAAAAAATTATTAATTGGCACAGGTGGATTTAGTACTGGTTATTTACGCTTAGGGGGTTTTATTCAGTTAGGGCCAACCATTAACAACATTACCTTAACCGGAAGTTCTATTTTTTATATCAATCCAACTGCAGCCAATAGTGTTTTTAATGGTTCGCTAACTGTTACCGCACCTGATCTATGGATTGGTGGCGGAACTTTTAATTCGCCTATCTCGTTTGTAAAAACTGGTGGAGCAAGCAATCATAATAGTGGTATTCAAAATATATTTAATTCTACTTTAAATATTGATCAACAAAGTAATAGCGGCTACTTTATGCTTGGCTATAACTCAAACGATCTATTTAATGATGATGTTACTCTTACCTCCACGGGTTCGGGTGGAATTAATTTAGGTTGGAGCAGCGGAACAGGTAATCCCACTTTAGCTTCTGGTAAAAAAATATTAATTGGGGCCGGCGGATTTAGTGCAGGCTATTTACGCTTGGGCGGTTTTATTCAGCTTGGGCCAACCATTAACAACATTACCTTAACCGGTAGTTCTATTTTTTATATCAATCCAACTGCAGCTAATAGTGTTTTTAATGGTTCGCTAACTGTTACCGCTCCTGATCTCTGGATTGGCGGTGGAACTTTTAATGCGCCCGTTTCGTTTATAAAAACAGGCGGCGTAAGTAATCATAACAACGGTTATCAAAATATATTTAATTCAACTTTAAATATTGATCAACAAAGTAACGGCGGCTATTTCATGTTGAGTTATAATGCAAATGATGTTTATAACGATGACATCACTGTTTCTTCATCTGGCTCGGGAGGAATAAATTTTGGTTGGACAAACGCCATTGGATCTCCAACACTTGTTGCAGGAAAAACTATCTTAGTTGGAAGTTCAGGTTTTAGCGCGGGATATTTGGCACTCAATAAATTTACGCAATTAGGTAGTGCTCCAATTAATTTAAACTTTACGGGCGCCTCTACTTACGCGCGTTTTGCATATAATTCGTTAATAGGTGGCGATCTAAACATTACCACGCCAAGCGTGTTTTTTGATGGCGCAACATTTAGTGGTAGTGTTTCTTGCTTGAAAACCGGTGGAAATAATGATAATAGTACGGGAGGAAATATTTTTCAAGGCATTAGCACCTTTACAAATTCCGGTTCGGGACAATTACTGTTTGGAAATGTCAATCCTGATATATGGAATAGCGATGTAACCTTTAGCAATCTTGGAACTCATTATATTTATCTTTGTTGGAATTCAACTGGAAATATTTTTAATGGAAATATTAGTTTAAATTCCTCAGTTAGTGCGCTTGGTATTCAGTTTTGTAGTGGGGCCGCTGCTACCGCCACAATTTCGGCAGGTAACGCAATTTCTACAGGTAGTTATAACGGAGGTTATTTGATCTTACAAAGAATTACTCAATTAGGAACTGCGCCAAACAACTTAACATTAACCTCAACCGCATCCTATTTACGTTTTGGCCCTTCATCTTCGTTGGGTGGAAATGTTGTTTCAATTAGTCCGGGTTTATTTTTTAATGGTTGTAATTTTAATGGCACTACCGACTGTACTAAAACGGGCGCTTCAGGCGATTATAGCCTAGGAGGGAATATTTTTGGTGGCTTATCAAAAATTACCAATAGCGGAAGTAGTTTTTTACTTTTAGGAAACAACAATCCTGATGTTTGGAATAACGATGTGATATTTACAAATACCGGATCGGAACGAATACTGCCTTGTTGGGCAACTGTTGGTAATACTTTTAATGGTGACATTTACGTGAATACATCCGGAAGCGCACAAGGAATACAATTTTGTGGAGGCAATTCTACAGCCACAGCCACGTTAGCTGCAACAAAAAGTATCTATACCGGAACTCTTGGTTTAAATGCGGGATATTTAATATTGAAACAATTTACCCAATTAGGTAGCGCTTCTATTAACCTTACCCTGGGACCAACTGCTACCTATCTGCAATTTGGACCTTTATCACTATTAGGCGGTAATGTAACAAGCACTAGTCCGGGTTTATATTTTAATGGCTGCACATTTAACGGTGTTGTTAATTGCACTAAAAATGGAGCAACTAACGATAACAGTTCCGGCACTAACATATTTAATAATGCTGCTACTATGACCAATAGTGGAGCCGGATATCTATTATTAGCAAACGGAAACATCGATCAGTTCAATAGCACATCAACATTTAATAATACCGGATCGAGTCATATTTATATTGCTCATAATAGCATCGGAAATATTTTTGGAGGAGTAGTGACGCTCAATAATTCTCCTAGCGCAACTAATTCCTGGATCTATTTTGCAAGCTATGGAATTGGTAACTCTACCATTAACGGAAACGTGATCGTTACCAATAATAATGGTGCTGGTGTTCACTTTGGAAGTAATTCGGGTACATCAACTCTATCTGCAGGAAATAGTATTTCCATTGGAGCCGGTGGATTTAATTCGGGGCAATTAATTTTCAAACAATTTACCCAAGCAGGAACTACAGCTCAAAGTTTTACAACAACCGGCACAAGTTTAATTCAATACGGACCAACATCACAGTTTGATGGAAATGTAACTACTGCAAGTCCACGCTTATTCTTTAATGGCTGTACGTTCAATGGAATTGTTAACTGTGCTAAAAATGGGGCAACAAACGATGCCAGTGCCGGTAGCAATATTTTTAATGCAGCTTCAAGTTTTACCAATTCGGGTAGTGGATATTTATTGTTTGGAAATGGTATCAACGACCAGTTCAATAGCACTTCGTCATTTAATAACACCGGATCGAATCATATTTATGTTGCTTACAATAGCACCGGAAATGTTTTCGGAGGAGCGGTAACTTTAAATAATTCGCCAAGCGCAACCAATGCGTGGATCTATTTTGGAAGCTATGGCGTTGGTAATTCAACAATTAATGGCAACCTTATTCTTACCAATAATAATGGTGCCGGAATAAGTTTTGGAAGTAATTCGGGCACATCAACTCTATCTGCAGGAAATAGTATTTCCATTGGCGCAGGAGGTTTTAATTCGGGGCAATTAATTTTCAGACAGTTTACTCAAGCAGGAACAACTGCTCAAGGTTTTACTACTACCGGTACCAGCGGCATTTATTATGGGCCAACGTCTACTTTTGATGGAAACTTAACATCGGTAAGTCCTGCTTTGTTTTTTCAAGGTTGTATGTTTAATGGAATAACAAGCTGTACAAAAAATGGAACAACAAATGATGCAAGTGTTGGGGGCAATGTTTTTAATGCTTCTTCTTCATTTATAAATAACGGTACGGGCTATTTGCTAATGACAAATACCTCGGCTGATAATTATTATGGAAATGTTTTGTTTGAGAAAAATAATACAGGATTAGTGTATCCAAATTATAATACCAATTGCGTATACTTTGGCGATGTTACCATAAAAACGGTGGCAAGCACTTCTATTACATTTGGTGCAAATACAGGCATTGCCACTTTTTCAGGATCAGCTTCGCAGTCAATTAATAAAATAGCCGGATCTGAAAATCCTATTTTTGCAAGATTAGTTCTTGATAAGTCTTCGAACGATGTAACACTTAATACTAAAATAAACATCACATCATCCCTTACACTAACTGGTGGATTGCTAAACACAAGCTCATCAAATATTTTAAATATGAATAATAGTTCTGGTGTAGGTATTGGGAATGCTACCAGCTATGTAAACGGACCTATGAATTATGACATGGCATTTAATGGTTCGCGAACATTAAACATGCCGCTTGGCAAAGGAAGCGATTGGAGGCCGGCCATATTAGTTGCAGCTCACAATAACGGAACATCTTACACTTACAATTCAGAATTGTTTAATGCAAGCGCAAATGCTTTGGGTTGGTCTTATCCTACAACTATAAATCTTGTTTCGTTAGTGCATTATTGGGATATCAACCGTGTACTTACAAGCACTGGGGCACCATCACCAACCGCTAACGTTTCGGGTACGCAAACAATTACTCTTTTTTATGGGCCTAACGATGGTGTTACAATTCCTTCGGCTCTGCGAATTGCTAAAAATACTCATACAGCAACAACCAGCTGGATAGACATTGGCGGAACGGGATCAGCAGCAACTTCAGGAAGCATTACATCAACATCATCGCCTAGTAACTTTAATTCCTATAGTAGAATAACTTTAGCGAATCATATTTCGGGCAATAATCCTTTGCCAATTGAGCTGCTAAGTTTTGAGGGTGTTTTAAATGATGAAAAAATAGATCTTAAATGGATCACTTCTTCTGAATTGAATAACGATCGTTTTGAAGTTGAAAAAAGTTCCGATGGAATAGATTTCAAACGGATTGAAACACGTTCGGCATACGGTAATGGTAATAGCCAAGTTCAACAAACTTATCAAACAACAGATGCTAATCCTAATAATGGGGTGAATTATTACAGACTAAAACAAGTGGATAAGAACGGAGAGTATAGCTACTCCTCTATTATTTCTGTAATTATTATTGAAAAGGAAATAAGTATTTATCCTAATGCGTTTTCAGATGCGCTTCATGTTGATATTGGCTCCGACTCTTCTTTTGGATATAAGATCTATAACAATGTTGGTCAATTGATCCGAATCGGTACTAACGAGTTCAACAAAACCGTGATCAATACGGCCGATATGATTCCTGGGATCTATCATCTTCAAATTGAATTTGGACAACAAGCCAAAACGGTTAAAGTGATAAAATATTAAACGCCTTAACTAAGTTTTTGTAGAAATTCGGATTGCTTATTTTGTGTACCTTAGCTAAGTAAAAAATTAATTAGTTTGTCCTATCATTTCTATACCGGCGAAGTTCTATTGATCGACAAACCACTTGGCTGGAGTAGCTTTCAGGCCGTGAACAAATTAAAGCACGGCATTAAAAATCATCACTCATTTATTCACGAGGGAAATAAAGTTAAACCAAAAATTGGTCATGCCGGAACATTAGATCCATTGGCTACAGGTTTATTAATTGTTTGCACGGGTAAAAAAACAAAAGAGATCGAAAGCTTTATGGGTTTAACAAAAGAGTACACTGGTACTTTTTTTATTGGGGCAACAACTCCGTGTTATGATCTTGAAAAAGAGATTGACAAAACATTCCCGACAGAACATATTACGAAAGAATTGATCTTAGAAACTGCCAAAACATTTCTTGGCAAACAAGAACAAGTGCCTCCTATTTTTAGTGCGGTACAAATAAATGGTAAGCGTGCTTATACGTTAGCGCGCGCCGGCGAAGAGGTTGAACTAAAGCCAAGACAAATTGAAATTCTTGAATTTGAAATTACAGATATTCAAATGCCAATTGTTTCATTTCGTATTGTGTGTGGTAAAGGAACTTACATTCGAAGCATTGCGCGTGATCTTGGGTTAGCATTAAATAGCGGCGCACATTTAACTTCTTTACGAAGAACTAAAATTGGGAATTTCGATGTGAAAGATGCGGTGGGGCCGGAGGAGTTTGTGAAACAACTACAGCATTAACGCGAGCTCTAAAAAATTGATCTAAATGATCAATCAACGATCACAAATTTCTTTTGGTCAATAATCCCGTTTTCATCTTTAATAACCGACATGTAAATTCCCGTCGGCCATTCGCGAGTGTTTATATTTACAGTTTCTGAAGCGGGGTTCTTAATTTTATATATCAATTTGCCGCTCGAATTATAAATGTTGATGTCGAGTGCTTTATTGCTCTTGTTTTTAAGATCGATGTTAATGTGTGAATTGGCCGGATTAGGATAGATTGTAAAATTATCTTTCGTCAAAACAGTTTCTTCGTTTATATCCGTTGTAATGCTCGCACAAAAATTAGATTGTCTTCTAATGTCTCTTTGAAACATTAACCAATCCGGTCCATTTCCTTTTCCTGCCGAAATCATGTAAGCTCTTCCAAAATTACCTGTCATATTTGTTGCCGAGTAGATCCCGTAACCTCCAACAATGAAAACATCAAGCGTATCGTCGTTATCAAAGTCTGCCACCAATGGTGCGTGTCTTAATTCAAACAAAGGGTCTCCATAGTGAGCTCTTAGGTCCAGATTCCAAATTAAGCTTCCGTTATTTCCATTGAGAGTATATAGCACGCCTTTACTTGAACCAAAGATCACATCTGGGTAAGCATCATTATTTATATCCGCAATAGCAACGCCCCTAAACGCTTGCCCTGCATTTGGTATGGTATACTCCCATTTAAACGCCCCTGTGTTTGAAAGCACTGTAACTTTTGTTCCACCAACAAAAACCACATCGCAACTGCCGTCGTTATCAACATCTCCTAATGATACAGGGCCGCCAATATATCCGGGGCCTTTATATTTCCAACTTGTCGTTCCATTCTCTCCGTTGATGCAATACAGCGTATCATTATACGCGCCAATTAAAATTTCGGGTTTATTGTCACCATCCAGGTCGCCTACAGCACTACCGTGATAAATGTGTGCGTGAACCGGATAAGCCCAAAGCCTTGCTTGGTTATCGCCTCTGTAGGCAAAAATACTATCTAAATAATTAAAATTCCATGTGGCAACTACAAAATCAAGCTGACCATTGTTATCAAGATCAACAATGGTTGGTGCGGTTTGTATCCAAGAGTTTGGATCTACCAAGATCTCCCAGGCTTGTGTTCCATTCTCTGCATTAATTGCTATAACATATCCTGTAAACTCACCATGTATCACTTCGGGTTTGCCATCGTTATCAATATCAGCAATTGTTGGTGGCGAATCGCTTCCTTTGGTATTAATTATCCAAGTAG
>JAGPDW010000221.1:0-4200 GCA_018057345.1 Bacteroidia bacterium
TTGCTACTTTTAATATTTTTCCGAAAGAAACAATGGTAACATCGCTTCCTTGCTTTTTAATATCTGCAACACCAATTGGGATGATATATTCTTCTTCAGGAACTTCTCCTTTATCGCCATACATTTGCTCACTCTCCATAAAAATAACAGGATCGTTATCGCGAATAGCGCTTTTTAATAAACCTTTTGCATCGTATGGATTACTTGGCACAATAACTTTTAAACCCGGACAATTGGCAAACCAATTCTCAAACGCTTGCGAGTGTTGTGAACTTAACATGCCCGCGCTTGCAGTAGGGCCACGAAATACAATTGGAACATTATATTGACCACCACTCATGCTATACATTTTTGCGGCGCTGTTAATGATCTGATCAATGGCAACCAAACTAAAATTAAAGGTCATGAATTCAATGATGGGACGTAAACCATTACTTGCAGCACCTACACCAATGCCTGTAAAACCAAGTTCGGCAATGGGCGTATCAATAACACGTTTTGCGCCAAACTCTGCCAACATTCCCTTACTTACTTTGTAAGCACCGTTATACTCGGCAACTTCTTCACCCATTAAAAAGATCTTCTCGTCACGGCGCATTTCTTCGCTCATGGCTTCACGTAAGGCTTCTCTAAATTCAATTGTTCTCATAATTCAAGCTTAAATTGAGCATGCAAAGTACGTAAAATTTTAGAATCAAACAATGTGCTTTTACAGCTTTGAGGTGGGTTCTAAAAATTAGATTTTTTTAGGTGAGTGATATTTTTAAATCCGCAGCAGACATTGGCCTGTGAGGAATTTAAAATTGAAACTCAACGACAAAAAAGTAATTTATAGAACCCGCCTTGAAAGGAGTTTTTTGTAAAGGATATCCATGTCATTTACAAGACGTTTGTAGCTAAATTGCTCGTTGGCAAAGGCAATGCCGGCTTTAGCTTTTTGGTTTAAAGCGTCGTGTTCTTCAATGGCTTTTAAAAGAAGCGTTTTGAATTCCTCGTCGGTTTCCGAAACAAAACCACAATCATTATGTAGAATATCTTTTACACCTCCCACATTGGTGGTCACAATAAATTTACCGGCTGCTTGAGCTTCTATTAAACTTACCGGCGTCCCTTCATTTTTTGAAGAGAGTGCAACAATATCCGTTCCTGCTAATATTTGATCAACATCTTTTTGCCAACCAATAAAATTAAACACGCAATTTTTATCGGCACTGCTGCAATAAACTAAATTTTTATTCTTTAAATAGCTTTCTAAATACTGACGCGTTTCGCCATCTCCAACAATAATGGCTTTTATTTTTTTTGAAGATTGTTTTGTGATGTTTTCTATGGCATCAAAAAATAATTCATGATTTTTTATCGGTGCTAATCTTCCAATAATGCTTATCACTAATTCATCCTCCTTTATTTTGTATTTGGATCTAAAGTCTTTTCGTTTTTGCTTTTGGTTAGTTTGAAATTTAGCGAGATCAAAACCCAAAGGCACCACGTGAATTTTCTCTGCGGTAGTTATTTGGAATGATTCGGAAAGCTCTTTTTTTAGAAGATTGCTATTGGTAACAATGGCAGAACTTCTTTTGGCAAGATACCTCTCAATCGTTAAATAAAAAGCAGTTTTTAATTTCCCAAAATAATTATGGAACACATGTCCGTGAAAGGTATGTACAATTACGGGAACCTTGCAGGAAATCGCAGCTAAACGTCCAATAGCTCCGGCCTTGCTAGCATGTGTATGAACTATGTCCGGTTTAAATTCTTTTATTAATCTTTTTATTTCTGTATAACTTTTATAGTCATTAATTAGGCTTATCTCTCTATTAAGATCTTTTATGATCACAGGTTTCAAATTTAAAGAATCTGTAATGTGCAATGATGATGACTCTCCTTCTTCTTCTGGTCCGCCAATGAGCATCGTTTCGTATTCTCCAGGCAAATATTTACTTAGGTAACTTACATTATAAGTAATGCCTCCTAAATTAAAACGATTAATGATGCGAAGGATCTTTGGCATTAGGCGATGTACTTTTTATTTTGAATGAACCAGTTTTGAAAAACAATAAGTGCCCAAACTCTTGCAGCACTATCTCCCGGGTCTTTCGAAAATAATTTTGCTTTCAGTCTTTCCACTTCGCTATAATTAAAAATCCCCTGTGCGTTAACAAAGGCTTTGCTCAACCATTTATTTTCAATTTCCGATCTTAATTCGGTGTTTAACCATTTCCACAAAGGGAGTTCAAATCCTTTTTTCTTTCGAGTAAAAACTTCTTTGGGTAAAAGGTGTTCAAATTTCTTTCTTAATATGATCTTTTGACTATTTCTATTGATCTTTTCTTTTTTGTCGAGATTTAACGCATAGTTTACAATACGATGGTCTAAGAATGGTGAACGGATCTCTAAACCATTAAGCATACTAAAGCGATCTGCTTTCACGAGCATATCATCTTTTAGAACAACCTCCAGATCAAATGTGTCTTCTAAAGGAAACGAATGAAAAGTTTTACTATGTTTAAATAGCGAATTAAAATAGGCAGAGCTTTGGCGTTTTTTCAAGAGAGCATTCGCTTCTTGGCCATCACACAACTGCGCCAGAAATTGTTGCTTTACCTTATCACTATGCCCAATTAGCTTTTTAAATTTATCGATCTTGCGCGATTGATTTTGTAATTTTCCTTGACGCGATTTCGGCATTAAATTAGTTAAGGGATGCATGGCCGAGGTTAACATTTTACTAGTTCTACTTTTTGCAAGTAAAATAGCTTTGTGTTTATTGTAGCCCTTAAATAATTCATCAGCACCATCACCGCTTAAAGCAACCTTTACATGTTTTTTAGTAAGCTGGCTCAAAATATAAACATTCAAAGCAGATGAATCTGCAAAAGGCTCATCAATACTATTCAGGAATGGATGAATATTGTCTAAAAAATCGGTGTTCTTTAATTTAAATTCGTGATGATGCGAACCAATATGTTTTGCAACTGACTTTGCATGATCGGTTTCATCAAAAAATGGCTCGTCTTTAAATCCAATGCTAAACGTGTGAATATTTTTATGATGATGTTTTGCTAGTGCCGAAATAATTGATGAATCGATGCCCCCGCTTAAAAAGCTTCCAACAGCAACATCGGCATTTAAACGTAAACTAACGGCATCGTTCATTAATTCAAAAAGATCTTCGGAACTTTTCGCTTTCTTTTCTTCAAACCAACTTTCTTTGATCACCTTACCGTTTTTGATCTTGATATAATGTCCGGGCTCAAGTTGATGAACGTTCTTAAAAATGCTTTCGTTACCCGCGCAATAGTTCAAACGAAGGTAGGAATACAATTGTTCGTGATTTATTTCTTGTGGCCCACACATCTCCAAAAGAGGCTTTAATTCGGAGGCAAAAACGAATTTCTCTTCATCTTTGTAATAATACAAAGGTTTAATACCTAGTTTATCGCGACCTATAGTAAGTTCTTTCAGAGATTGGTTGTAAAAAGCAAACGCAAAAAAACCATTTATTGAATTTAAGAATTTTAGATCTTTTTCGCTTTCAAGCAATCGGTGCATTACTTCTACATCGCCTGTTGTTTCAAGTTTTCCGAGATTTTGCCTCAAGGTTTTGTAATTGAATAATTCCCCATTAAAGCACAAATGATTCTTATTTTTTATGAAAGGCTGGTTGCTTGCCGGAGAAACATCAAGAATACTCAATCGAGTGTGAAAAAGTGTGCCCCCATCTATAGTACTATAGTTTTGATGGTCGGGCCCGCGATGAGCAAGCGATTTAAGTACCTGCGCATGATCGCTAAACTTTTTTTCAATTTTTTGGTCTAAGTAAAGTATGCCGGCTATTCCACACATTTTGTGTAAAAATAAACCCTTTGGGTTTAATAAAAAATATTTATTTTAGTAGTCTGTTAATTGAAACTCCGTAAACACATATTTGCCACTCTTTTTTTAGCCTTAACTTTTTGTTTTTATTCGCAAAACCTTGTTTTTAGGCATATCACAAGCGATAATGGCCTTTCCACCAACTTGGTTAACTGTATTTATCAAGATAGTAAGGGTTTCATGTGGTTTGGTACACAGGAAGGTTTGAATAGATATGACGGTTATAAGATAAAGATCTATAAACATGAGCCAAACAAGAGTAACTCTCTTTCTTATTCGGAAGTAAATTGTTTGCTTGAACTTAAGAATAACACAATGTTAGTA
>JAGPDW010000064.1:0-5575 GCA_018057345.1 Bacteroidia bacterium
GCCTTCGCATATAGTTAATACACTATCATTACGACCTACCGTTTAACAGAGAATAATGATGATGTAATTGATTTTTCACGGAACAAATGTAAAGCTTTTATTCATATCTGCAAATTATTATTCTTGGAGCAGATCAGCCGCAGCAGGTAATATGGTCTTTTCCCATAAGGCATATTCTTTGGCCGAGGGGTGCAGTCCGTCGGTGGCAATTAGGTCTGGTTTACCTTTCATGCCTTGGGTCATTAAAAATATATCTACAAGTAGTATTTTTCTTTTAACGGCCTCTGATTTTATGATATCATTAAATTCTATGATCCCTTTTGAGATGTTTCTTCCGCCTCCGTATAAGCTTCCTTGCGGGGTTACGCCAAAATCAGGAATGGTAATTAAAATAATACGTCTTTTACCTACTTTTTTTTCAACGTGATCAATGATATAATTCAAGTTTTCGTGAAATGCTTCAGCGCTAACTTCTCTAACCCAATCATTCACGCCAATTAAAATGGTAGTAAAATTGCAATCTGATTTATCAAACTTTGGTAATTCAATATCAATTAAATTTTGAGTTGTATATCCATTTTTTGAAGGATTGAACAAGAGCTCTGTCTTTATGCTTTTTTCATTGAGGTGTTTTGTTAGGATGCTTGGCCACGATTCGGCCTCAGTTGCTCCGGTACATATTGTATAAGAATCACCCAATGGCACGTATTTTATGGCCTCTTTTATGGGCATATTGCTCTTAGAGTAAGAGGTAAATAGAGTTATGATAGTGAAGCATATGAACTTATACATTGTAACAAAGTAAGGTATTTGAAATGTTAATTCCCTGCAAGTGAAGTTTTTTTTCTCTATTTTTAATTTTACTAAACTTAAAAATAACCCTATGAGAAGAAACATTTACTTAATTACTATTTTTACGATGTTTGTGCTTACTAATAAAGCGCAAACAGTGTTTTGGACTGAAAATTTTGGAACTAATCCTGTTTGTGCCAATGTACTTGCATCGGCTTATACAAGTACTAACGGTGCATGGACAACTAGTTTAACAGGTACAAATCAAACGTTCCCTAATATTTGGTATGTAAGCGCAACAGAGGCCGGAATGGGTGTTGGAAATTGCGGTAGTGGTTGCTCTACTAATCCTATTTTGATCAATCGTACACTGCATATTTCAACTAACGTAGGAGATCTAGGCGCGGCATATTTAGCAGGAGCAGGTTTCAATTCTGATATTAGAGCACAATCACCAACAATTAACTGTAGTGGTAAGAGCGGTATAGTTTTGAATTTTAATTATATCATGTGGGGAGTAATTAATCAAGATTATTGTCAGATAATGTATTCTGCAGATAATGGTGTAACATGGTTGAATTTGGGTATACCCCCTCAAACACCTACGGTTTCTTGTACCGGGCAGGGATTGTGGACAGCACACACGGTAGCGTTACCTGTTAGCGCAAACAATAATTCTACTGTAAAAGTTGGTTTCCGTTGGCAAAACATAAATGCCACAGGCGCAGATCCCTCGGTAGCGGTTGATGATGTTGTATTAACTTACACTGCAGCGGTTGCACCATCGTTAACGCCAACTTTTTCTTTGCAAACAACTATTTGCAGAGGTGATTCAACTCAAGTTACTGCAAACACAGGAACTAACGTAGCGAGTGGTTATACATGGAGCGCTGTTCCGGCAGGTCCAATTTTTTCGGCACCAAATGCTTCGGTAACTTATATTAAATTTAATACAGCAACAAATTACACTATCACTTTAACTGCTACTTCAGGAACAATGACAGGTTCGACTAGCCACTCGATCACTGTTAATCCAACTCCAACAGTTTCGGCGTTCTCATCAACTAATGTAATTTGCAATGGTAATTCGGCAGTGCTTACTGGTTCGGGCGCTATAAATTATACATGGACCCCCGGAAATATGACCGTAAGTCCTGTTACGGTTTCTCCAACAGTAACAACCATGTATCAAATTGTAGGAACAAATTCGTTTGGATGTAAAGGATATGGTTCTATTAATATCACTGTTATTCCAAAACCAACTATCGGAATAAGTTCAACTACTATGAATGTGTGTATTGGGTCTTCTGCAACAATAACTGCAACAGGGGCTTCAACCTATTCGTGGGCTCCAAACAGTTCATCGTTGGCAATATTAGTTGTTTCTCCAAGTGTTAATACAACTTATACCGTTGTTGGAACATCATCGGCGGGTTGTACAAATACAAATACAATAACTATCACAACATCTTCATGTAGTGGAGGAGGAACTGGTTTAAATTCTTATATAAATAATGAATTGCTGTATAGTGTATTCCCAAATCCGGTTAAAGATAAAATGATCATAAAAGTAGGCGATGCGAATATGAGCAATGTAAAAGTTGAATTGTTTGATGTAGTTGGTAAAAAACTATTCGAGCAAAACTTAAATAGCTTAGCTGCCGGAACTGAGCAAAGTATTCAAGTAAGCAGTTTACCAAAAGGTGTTTTTATTTTACAAATGAATGTGGATGGTAAAGCTCAAAAAGCAATGCGACTCGTAAAAGAATAAGAAAACAAGAAATTAAAAGGCTCTCAAGATATTGAGAGCCTTTTTTGTTTTAATTCAATATCAATTTTTTTTCAACACTCTCTTTTGGTTTAGAAACAGCACTAATATCTTCGCCAACTACCCCAATAAATAACTTGTTTTTAATAAGATATGCTTTATTCTTTATGATATCATTAAGGTCAATTGTTCCGATCACATAATGGTATTCGCCACCGGTGTATTGCTCAGAAATATTTTGGAATTCGAACTTTTTAAGATCTTCTTCTTTGTTATAACGTAAATACACTTTTAATAAGGCGTTATTACTGAATTTAATATCCGGACTTTGCTTTTGTTTTTTGTATTCGTATTTATAACCATAGCTCAAAGCTGAGATATCTGATAATACCGCTGCGCCTGTTGGATTTCCGCCGGCACCGCGGCCTTTGAGGAATTGCTCACCCGAAAATTCACCATCCACAATAACACCGTTAAATTCGTTATCTACACTATACAAATGATTGGATACGGGTACGAACTTTGGAAGTACAAAAATACTGATCTCGTTTTGCGTTAATCTTTTCACCGTTGGAACTAGTTTTATTTTGTAACCTTTTTCGCTGGCGTAATTAATATCGTGCGGGCTTAAAGTAGTGATGCCTATGTTCAATACATCTTCTGGTTTTGCAATTACACCAAACGCATGCAAGGCTAAAATAATAGCTTTGAATTTAGCATCAAATCCTTCTACATCATTAGTTGGATCACTTTCGGCAAACCCTTTTTCCTGAGCTTGCTTTAAAGCTTCTTCGTAAGAAAGTTTTTCGGCAATGGTTTTTGTAAGAATGTAATTGGTTGTGCCGTTAAAGATGCCACTCAATTTTTCTATTTGCTCATTGTCAAAATATTCTTCCAATGTTCTGATGATAGGAATGCTTCCGCAACTCGAAGCTTCATACAATAAAGAAACATTATGCTCGTGTTGAAGATCATAAAGTTCTTGCAAGTGTGAGGCCACCATTTTTTTATTAGCGGTAACCACATGCTTACCTTTGCTTAAGGCATAACTTACAATTTTAAATGCTTCGTCGGCATCATCAATCAATTCAACAATAAGGTCAATTTCCGGATTATCCAGTATCTCTTGTTTATCAAATGTAAAAACGCCCGACTCTAATGGTCTTTGTTTTTCTTTATTCTTTACCGCAATTTTTACGATATTGGCCTTAAAGCCTTTGCTGTTGTTAAGTACATGGTACAAGCCCTGGCCCACACAGCCAAAGCCAAACAGTCCTATATTTATTTTTTTTGCCATAATTTTTGTTTTTACAGAACGCCTAAAAGGTTCTTAGTTAGTAATGTGTTTTTTTTAGAGTTATAAAATTGATCAATGATCGCGCCTAGTTTTTTGGTTTCAATTAAAAAGCCATCATGTCCGTAAAACGAATCAATGAGTTGAAATGAACTATTAGGAATGTTTTTCGCTAGGAATTCTTGTTCATGTGGAGGAAACAAAAGATCGCTGCTGATACCAACTACTAACGTTTTTGCTTTTAATTTGTCAAGCGCTTTTTCAATAGAAACTTTTCCTCTTCCAACATTGTGAGAATCCATAGCATTTGCTAATGTTACATAAGAGTAAGCATTAAAACGGTTCACTAATTTTTCGCCTTGATAACGTTGATAAGAGGATGAGTTGAAATCATTTATTTTCTCATCGTGTTTTTCTTTTTGCGTTTCGTTATAGGTTTGATGATTTCTATAACTCAACAAAGCAATGCTGCGCGCGGCGGCCAATCCTTTTTGTCCACCTTCAGGTGTATTTGAATAATAAGTTCTATCGGCTTTAATAGCTAAACGCTGACTTTCATTAAAGGCAATGCCCCATGGAGAATGTTTCGCATTTGTAGCAACGATGATAGTGTTCTCAAACAATTCAGGATGTTTGATGTTCCACTCAATAACTTGTTGTGCGCCTTGCGAGCCACCAATTACTGTATGAATCTTTTCAATTCCTAAATGTTCGCGCAAAATATCGTGCGCTCCAACCATATCGCGAATGGTTACCGTTGGAAACAAACTAAACAAAGGTTGGTTTGAATATTTGTTTACCGTTAATGGCCCAGTAGTTCCATAGCAAGAGCCAAGATTATTAGCACAAATAATAAAGTGATCTTTTGGATTGAACAGATCGTTCTCTCCAAAAAGCCCGGGCCACCATTCAAACACATTACTATTCGCAGTAAGTGCATGACAAACCCAGATGACATTATTTTTTTTGGCATTTAATTTTCCATAGGTATGGTAGGCAATTTCCAAGTTTGGTAATTGTCCACCGTTTTCCAAAGCAAAAGGATAGGGGTAATGATAGGTTAAGTGTTGCATGGTCTCTTAGTTTTTGCTTATGAATAATGTATGAATTAATTGCTGCTTTTCATCTTCGTTCAAAAGATTGACAGGGTCTATTATTCTTCTGCGCGTTTGTTTGCTTATATAATAGGGTAGATGTCCGCCTTTAATTAGTGTAGCTGTAGTAGCTTCAAATTGTAATGCTTCTTTAAAGTCTTCTGACTTTAAAAGATTATATGTAGTTATTTTTGTTGTATTATTTTTCATTGTTTTAAATTTTGTGTCTCCTATGAGACAATTAATAAAATTAGGATGATCCCGATCAAATAATGATCGCCGCGAAAGCGGATGTAAGTTTAAACTGTAAGTAAATTAGAGTTTAACACATACAACAACAACAGCACCACATGTGCATAGTGTTTGAGGATGTAAACAATGAATTGAACTGAGCTAACCCTGATGAGCTTGTTCTTTGGATGATGTTTTGATTCTGTGTGTTCATTTTTTCTTTTTTTAATTTATCTCTCCTCTTACTCTCATCAGAGGTAGGATTTAGCACCGGTTTTCCAATCCTTTTACAGACTTTTAGTTGGTTGCCTGCGAGTCAATGAGCCTATTCTCTCGTCGCATCTTGATAAATTAAAACACACAAAGGGTGGGTTTTAATTCGCTACAAATGTAAAG
>JAGPDW010000064.1:5675-14607 GCA_018057345.1 Bacteroidia bacterium
ACCGGTTTTCCAATCCTTTTACAGACTTTTAGTTGGTTGCCTGCGAGTCAATGAGCCTATTCTCTCGTCGCATCTTGATAAATTAAAACACACAAAGGGTGGGTTTTAATTCGCTACAAATGTAAAGGAAATTAAGTATTAGTTCCAAATTTATTTTAAAAAAGCCCTGAAATGCCCTATTTAAAGGGATTTAGGAGGAATGAGGAGAAATAAAAAAACCTCCTTTATGGGGAGGTTTTTAAATATTGAGTTGCGAATGAAACTTATTTGTCCATTCCTTCCATTTCCTTTTTTTGTTGATCCTTCATTTCTTTATAGGTCAACATTTTGTAACCTTCAGTACTTACTTTAAATACACCGTCATCTACAGGCTTAGTATCAACTTCGGTTACGGTAGAGATCATTTTCATTTCCATGCCACCTTGGTTCATGCTCATTTCGGTTTGCATTGGGTAACCTTTTAGGTCAGTAAGATCAGGACCCATTCCGCCTTTTTTACCTTTTGAAGTACCTGGCATTTTGATCTTATCAGTGAACCACACATCTGTTTTAACTTCTTTCTTCTCTTTATCTTTTCCTACCATAGATGTTACGATAGCTTTTGTGCACTCGTAACCTGCAATGGTTTTTTTCTCGGCTGTATACTCAATGGTTGGTTTTTGTTTTTTGCCGGCATTTTCTTTTTCATCTGCGTCAGCTTCAGCTTTGGTCATTGTCCAACCTGTTTTGTTTCCCATTTGTTCAAACAAAGCTGTTGTCATGGTGCCATCATTCAAAAATATTTGGCTACCCATCATGCTGGTAACTTCTGTTTTAGATTTATCACCCTTCATATACGTAATAACATCGTTTTCGGCCATACCTGCGTATTCTTCAGGTAATCCCTCAACTTTCACCGACATCTTAACTGTAATGTTATCCTGCGCGTTTAATTGGATTGAACCAAAAGCCAGGGCTGCGATCATTAATAATTTTTTCATTGGTTTGTTAGTTTTAAAATTGTGCTATTGTTTTTCAAATTTAGTGCCAATTTACTAATTGTGTTGTGTTAAAATTATACAATTATTTGAATGGGAACAAAGTGGTTAAGAAAGGTCTTAAACGTAAATGAGTTAGATCTATTGAAGGTCGTTAAAGAACTTTTGCATCTCGTCCTTGCTTACCTTTTTCATGGTTGTAGGTACGTCAAATGAATTATCAGGAACCTCGATGCCACTTATCTTTTTGGCAAGGAAACGCATTTCCATACCCATTTTTTTAACTCTGTAATCTAAAAGAACACCCTTCACATTCGCATAGGGAGTTAATTCATTACAAGACTCCATTCCAAGGTCTTTAGTGTACCAAGCATCAAATGTAATGGCAGGATTATCAACCATTGCTACCTTAAGCTTATAGCATTTTAAACCAAGCATAGTTTTGGTTTCTTTGGTTTCTTCAATCTTTAATTTATAGGTGTTGTTTTCGGCAACAATATCTACCACGTTCTCAACGCAGTATTGTTTAATGTCCATAAACTTTACAGTTTGGATGATGGTCTTATCCTCAAGATTTCCAATAACTGAGGTATTGAACATACCCATGGTACTCATCTCGATAATGAATTTGTCTTTTTTGTATTTTAATACAGCAGAACCAGGAGCCAATCCGGAAAGAGGATGTGTTTGATCTACGGCCTTTGAATCAAATTCAATAACACCTTCTTCGCTTCCGCCCTTTTTTTCTTCGCCGGAACATGATTGAAGGCTAAAAATAAAAGCACCAGCACACAATACCGCAAAAAATACGATCGCCTTGAAAATATTTAGCCTGAATTTCAAATTTACAAAGGGGTAATATTATGATTAAATTTCATGATATGCAAGAAAAACCCCCCTGAAGGCGAATGATTTTAAGCAGAAGCGGAAGAAAAAATTAAAGTGGGTTTACCGTTTTGCGAAGAGTTTCTCTGCTCACATAAGTGATCCCTACAGGTAAATTGAATGACTCGTCGGCTACGCCAACACTCTTTACCTCTTTAGCCTTGAAGTGCATTTCCATGCCCATGCGTTTGGCTCTATAGTCCATCAACATTCCTTTTATTTGGGCATAAGGTGTTAGCTTGTTAAAATCTCCAACACCAAGGTCTTTAGTGTAATAGGCGTCGAATTTCACTTGCGGACTATCTACTAAACTTACCTTTAGTTTATAGCATTTCATGCCTGCAATTTGTTTAGTTTCTTTAGTTTCTTGGATATTGAGTTTGTAATCCTCATTTTCCTTTCTAATATCACCTTCCTTATCAACACAACCTTGCTTAAGATCCATAAAGGTTATTGTTTGTGTCATGGTCTTCTTTTTCAAATTACCAAAGATACTTGTGTTGAAACCAAAAGATGACATTTGCATTACGAAATGCTCATCCTTATATTTCAATGTAGCTGAATTGGGAACAAGGTTTGCCATGGGATGCTCAACATCTACAGCTTTGGTCTCAAATTCAATAACGCCTTCATTCTCTGAAGAACGCTCGGCAACCGCATCATCATTCTTGCAAGATGGCATCACAGCACAAAAAAATGCGATGGAGGCAATGAGGAGTTGTTTTGTTATGGCTGAACTTTTTTTCAAATTTTATTTTTAAAAAGGACCAAAAAAAATCATTCCGAGATAAGAGGAATGATTTAAAGTTTTATATTTCTTACATCTAAATTATTTTAAAGTAACCGTTTTATCAACTGATTTACCTTCTTCTAATTTAATGATGCTATTACCAACAAGGGTCATGGTTGCAGGACCAAAAGTTCCGGTATTTACGGCAGTTGTTGTAGCAACAATGTCATAAATAGCAGGAAGTTTGAATACAAAAGAAACGTTTCCTCCACCATCACTTACGCCATTTGCCTTAAGATCGGCAACAACAGTTTGGTTATTACTTGTTTTTACGTTAGCGTATAATTGCACGGCCGCATTTGAAACCGGAGCACCACTTGCGTCAACGCATTTAACGTTTGCTGTACAATCTGTATTTTTATCACACGAAATGAAAAAATAGTTGATCGAAAGCATCAAAACAATAAAAGGAACAATAACTTTGTTTTTCATAGTATACAAATATAATAAAAAGGGATGAAAATCACAAAATTTAACCAATTTATATTTTTTTTAAGCCTTCTGGGCCTGAGCAAGATGGGTGCGCAAACGCTGGGCAAGGAGACTGTTTTGATAGAAACCTCCATGGGAAATATGAAGGTTAAATTATATGAGGAAACCCCTCTTCATAAGCTCAATTTTTTGAAATTAGTGAGTGATCATGTTTACGATAGCCTCTTATTTCATAGGGTAATTAATAGCTTTATGATCCAGGGAGGCGACCCCACAAGCAAAACTGCCAAACCCATCGATACGCTTGGGAACGGAGAGCTTGGCTATACCGTTCAGGCCGAGATAAACC
Organism: Bacteroidia bacterium; assembly: GCA_018057345.1. Taxonomy (GTDB): domain Bacteria; phylum Bacteroidota; class Bacteroidia; order B-17B0; family Aurantibacillaceae; genus Aurantibacillus. The sequence continues at coordinate 9,109 of JAGPDW010000064.1, forward strand.
CCAAACTTATTCATAAAAAAGGCACGCTTTGTGCAGCTCGAGAAGGTGATGATGTGAACCCAAAATTTGCCTCAAGTTCATGCCAATTTTATATAGTTCAAGGCAAAGTAAGAAGTTCTGAAGACCTTAAAAAGGCGGAGGATAGGATCAATAAAACGGCTAAAACAAATGCAGGAAGGGCGGTGATGAAAAGCGAGGAAGGTAAAATGTTAAAAGCTCAGTATGATCAATACAAGGCTGCAAATAAAGCCGACAGTTCTGATATAATTAACAAGATCATTGAATCGATGATTACAGAGGAAATAGCAAAGAAGCCCGTTTACGCAATGTCTGAACATCAAAAGAACATGTATTCAACACTGGGTGGTACTCCACATTTGGACGGAACCTACACGGTTTTTGGAGAAGTGATAGAAGGATTAGAAGTGATCGATAAAATTGCAGCTGTAAAAGTAGATGGAAATAATAGACCTGAAAAAGACGTGAGAATGAAAATTACCCTTATAAAGTAATCATTTTCGGCCGGGACATTTTTTGCAGCGATCGCCTTTTTTGAAATTCTTGCAGCAATCCTTTTTCTTTTTGCAACATGCCAATTCCATTACCGGTATCAAAGGACTGTTATTTAGGAAGGGTTTTGGTTTTACAGGTTCAAACATGACCTAAAATTAATTGTAAGCAAACCAAAAGCATATACCATAAACAGGGTAATTTTTGATACTTTTGTAACCTGTTAAATGGATATAAAACCTCTACATACTTGGCTTACAAGCACAAAAGAACCTTTACTTATTTCTGGTCCTTGCGGTGCCGAAAGCGAAACTCAGGTTTTAAGTACCGCTGAGCAATTAAGCCAGATCCCACAAGTTGCTTTATTTAGATCGGGAATTTGGAAACCGCGCACTAGGCCAAATGCATTTGAAGGAATGGGCGAAACTGGATTGAAATGGTTGCAAACTGCAAAACAGCAATATGGTTTGCGTACAACAGTTGAAGTAGCCAATGCGCAACATGTGGAATTAGCTTTAAAATATGGTGTAGATGTTTTGTGGATAGGTGCGCGCACAACAGTAAATCCGTTCAGTGTTCAAGAAATTGCCGATTCATTAAAGGGCGTTGATGTTCCGGTGATGATCAAAAATCCTATTCATGCTGATCTGCAATTATGGATCGGTGCTATTGAACGAATTCATCAAGCAGGAATTGATAAGATAGCAGCTATACACAGAGGATTTCATTATTACGGAAAACATAAATACCGTAACGAACCCATTTGGAAAATTCCAATCGAACTTCGCACACATCTTCCGCAATTACCAATTATTTGCGACCCTAGTCATATAGCCGGAACACGAGAACTTATACACGAAGTTGCGCAGCAAGCGTTGAATATTGACATGGATGGATTAATGATAGAAAGTCATATTGATCCTGATAAAGCATTAAGTGATGCTAAACAACAATTAACGCCCGATGCTTTACAAAAACTGTTATCTGATCTTGTTATAAGAGAAGACAAGCCAACATTCGAAGGACACAAGGAACAGTTGGATGAATTTAGAAAATTGATAGATGATATTGATGAGAGCATGATGGATATTATTCAGAAGCGAGAAGATCTGATTCGATTAATTGGTAATTATAAAAAAGATCACAACATCACTGTTTTTCAATTAGAGCGCTGGCAAGAAATTTTAAAAACGCGTGCGCAATGGGCTGATAAAAGAGGAATTTCGAGAATTCATATTGAAAAATTATGTCAGTTATTGCACGAGGAAAGTATTCGCATCCAAAACGAGTTGTTTAATTAAGGCCATTTTTTTAGCCACGAATTGCACGAATTTTCACTAATCTGTGTTTAAGAATACAATTAAATTTCACTGATCTGTGTGTAAAACATTTTACGTTTAGATTGGTGCAATTAGTGTAATTCGTGGCTTGTTTAAAACGAGCAATCATCCACCGCCGATTTTGATTTGCGTTCGCCGGTGGTTCCAAAAACAGGAGATACACCGATCATGATCTCGGCACTGTTAAGTGCAGGTTTAGACATTTTGTTGATGGACATGTCATAAGCAAAACCCATAATGAGATTATTAATAACTCGAATTTGAAAGATACCGCAAATAAAATTCTTACCGCGCACACTTAAACCATAAGCAAAGCGTTTGTACCAATAATTCATAACATTTATTTCAAAATTGGGAATGCTCTTGTAATTACCTCTTACGTTCAATGCGACCAACAATTTATTTTCGAGAGGTAATTTAAATTTCCGCCCAATACTAAAAATATAATGTGGTGGTAATTGACTAGGCGATCCAATTTGCTTTGACGAAAAGTATCCTTTTTGTTTTAATATGGAAACTTGCCAGATGCTAAGATCAGCAAAGAATTTTTTATTGTTGATGCGAATTCCTGGCACTACATCGGGGTAAGCAAAAAATGAACGTGCTGAAGAAGCAACTGCGGGATCGTTACGATCAAGAATAGAACTGTTGATGTAAAATTGTTTAGCTCCTGCAAATACACCAACCGACATCTCTGTTTTTTTTGTTATGAGCAAATGAAATGCATAGCAAGCGTATAGGCTATTATCAATAAATGCACCGTTACGATCCTGGTCAAAATATACACCAACACTATGCCAGTTTTTGTACGCACGCTGAGGAATAAACGTGTAGTGCACATTTAAAAAAGCAACTTTAGGATTATTATTAACGCCTATCCATTGTGTTCGCGCGCCAAAAATAATTTCGGTAGGTGCAAGTAAGGATGTTCCACCGGCGGCTGGATTATATCCTGTTTTATTGAAGATGAATTGCGTGTATTGCGGTAATTGCTGTGCGAAGAGCTCAACAGAACAAAAAATAAATATGTAAAGCAGTTTCTTCACCTTAAAATTGTAACATCGCCTTTTAAGAATTTATTTTTATCGCTCCCCTTGAAATAGAACACGTAATAATAGGTGCCATCGGCAACTACGCCACCATCCCATGGAATATATGTTCCTTTTTGCGAATGCACTTGTTGCCCCCATTTATTAAAAACGTATAATTCAAACTCAGGGTAATAAGTGGTTTGAGCTATCTGCCATGCATCGTTGTAATTATCTCCGTTAGGTGTAAAATGATTTGCCACGATCACTTTACATTCGAGTTTTTCGATCTTGAAGTTGATGACAGTGTCTTTTAAAACCGAATCTTTTACGGTAACCGAATAATCGCCTTCAACAAGATCGTTGATGGAAGAAACATTAGTTACACCGGTACTCCATTGAATGGTTATTGGCTGCTTACCACTTAATATTTGCACGCCTGCCGAACCTTTTTCGCACGACTGATCCAGCTTACTGAATTGAACACTTAAGGTTTGTGATGAAAAAAAAGAAAAACTAAGGAGTAGAGAAAAAATATAGAGAAGACGTTTCAAAATTATCTTTATTTGTTTTTAAAGATAATTAAATTTTAGCTACTCTTTCGATCCAATCGCCGTGTTCTTTTATTAGCGAAATAAGCTCATCAACGGCGGTTTCGCTGGTGATGTTTTTCTTAACCACTTCTTTGCCTTTGTATAAGCTAATTTTACCGGCACCCGTTCCTACATAACCATAATCAGCATCGGCCATTTCGCCTGGGCCATTTACAATGCAACCCATAATGCCAATTTTTACGCCTTTTAAATGATCGGTTCGTTCACGGATCTTTTGTGTAGTTTCTTGAAGGTCAAATAGTGTTCGTCCACAACTTGGGCAACTGATATATTCGGTTTTGCTGATACGTGTGCGTGTAGCTTGTAAAATTCCAAATTGTGTTGAATTGAGCGTTTGTAAATTCACGCATTCATTTTGCTTTATCCAAATGCCATCGCCCATGCCATCTAATAATAAGGCGCCGGCATCGGTACTGCTGTATAATTGAAATTGCTCTTCGGAAAGTTTATTGTAATTGAATTTAAAGATCACAGGAATTTCGCATTTCGCATTTTTAAGATCGATCATCATACGACGAAGATCGGCCATTGCTAATTCGTTGAACGAATCAAGGATCAACACGCAATTCTTTTCTTTTTTTATTTTTTCAATGAACGTAGAATTTAGAACAGTATGATCTGCAACTACGAAGTTCAAAGTAGATGAATGTTCAGCGCTCTTAAAATATTCTTCTCCGCAAAATAAAGGATAAGCTCTGTCTTGCGTTTTATTTTTTATCCAATGCTCACAATTGTATATTACACCTAATGTTCCGGGAATTTCAAAGTTGACAGAATTATCGCCCGCATAAATATAATCAACAGCCATATCGCTGAGGTTCCATTTGTCAAGGGGAACTGAATAATTGTATCCAACTGGAAAAAGTGAAGCAGGTGTGACCTCTTCTTTCGAACTATAATCAGCTATCACACGTGGCACATTGTGATCGCCAATATTTATCACATGATGCGTTTTGTGGCGAATGTATTCAAAAGGGTTGTAAGGTAATTCACCTTCAATATTTTTGACACTTGGATCTATTTTTCTTTTAGTATAACGCTCAGCTAAATGTTTTGCAACAGGAATTTCATACTCAGGTTCTTCAGTTAATGAAACTCGAATGGTGTCTCCCAATCCATCTTCCAACAAAGTACCAATTCCAACTGCCGATTTAATTCGTCCATCTTCTCCATCGCCGGCTTCTGTAACACCTAAGTGTAAAGGGTAATTTCTGTTGGTCTCTATCATTTTGCTTACCAACAAGCGATAAGCTTGAACCATTACCTGCGTATTACTTGCTTTCATGGAGATAACAATCTCGCGATAATCATTCTCTTCGCAAATACGTACAAATTCTAAAGCGCTTTCTACCATTCCTAAAGGCGAATCGCCATAACGACTCATAATGCGATCGCTTAACGAACCATGATTGGTTCCAATGCGCATGGCAGTGCCGTATTCTTTACAAATTTTTACAAGAGGCGTAAAACGCCCGCGGATCCTTTCTAATTCTGCTTCATAGCCGGCATCGGAATAATCTATATTCTCAAATTTTTTCTTATCCGCATAGTTGCCAGGGTTCACGCGTACTTTTTCAATTAAGCGCGCGGCCATTTCGGCGGCATTAGGCGTAAAATGTATATCAGCAACTATAGGTGTATTAAATCCTGCGGCACGAATTTCTTTTTTAATAAGCTCTAAATTCTTGGCTTCATTTAAACTTGGTGCGGTGATACGAACTAATTCACAACCGGCTTCTATCATGCGAATACTTTGCGCAACAGTGCCTTTTGTATCCATTGTGTCGGTTGTGGTCATACTTTGAACACGAATGGGATTTGCGCCGCCCAAAAGCAGCTCGCCAATTTTTACTTCTCGCGTAATAAAACGAGAGTAGGAGGTAAGGCTGTTACAGTATTTAGAATTGTGCGACATTAAGTTTACAAAGATACGCTAATTTGTGTTTTGAAGTGCTGGCTTATCATTATTTAAGAGACTTACGAATGCGTTTGGTAATTGGCACCCAA
>JAGPDW010000222.1:0-4158 GCA_018057345.1 Bacteroidia bacterium
AAGTGGGGTATTCCCCTACAAACATCCAACCATCGATAGTAATAAACCTTTAAGTACGTGTTCAATTACTTCAGATGAAATAAAAGGCGAAAGTAATTGGACCATTTTTATTTTAGGATTTGTAGGAGGGTTGTTGGCCCTTATAACACCTTGCGTTTTTCCTATGATACCGCTTACGGTGAGTTTCTTTACAAAGGGCAGCAATGGTAAAAAAGGTTTGTTCAACGCAACTTTGTATGGATTCTTTATTCTGTTGGTATATATTCTTCTCAGCTTACCATTTCATTTATTAGACAAGATCGATCCAAATATTTTAAATACCATTTCAACAAATGCCTGGCTAAACGTTGCTTTCTTTATTGTGTTTGTAGTGTTTGCTATTTCGTTTTTTGGATATTATGAGATCACCTTGCCAAGCGCTTTAGCAAACAAGGCTGATTCGGCCTCTAGCATGGGAGGTTTAGTAGGTATATTTTTTATGGCACTTACTTTAGCAGTTGTTTCGTTTTCGTGTACGGGGCCAATATTAGGATCATTATTGGCAGGATCATTAACTTCTGATGGAGGCGCATGGCAATTAACCGCGGGCATGAGCGGATTTGGTTTAGCATTAGCATTACCATTTACATTATTCGCAGCATTTCCAAGTTGGCTAAATGCTTTGCCAAAGTCGGGTGGATGGTTATCAAAAGTAAAGATCATTTTAGGGTTTATTGAATTGGCATTGGCGGTTAAGTTTTTATCAAATGCTGACCTTGTGGAACATTGGGGAATTTTAAAATATGAAGTGTTCATGGGTTTATGGATATTGATTGCCTTAGCAATGTTGATCTATCTTTTAGGCAAGATCAAATTCCCACATGATGATCCATTTAAAAAATGGACAAGCATGCGAACTATTTTTGCTGTATTTTCGTTGGCATGTGTAATTTATTTTAGCGCCGGCTTTAGATATAGCAACGAAACAAAAACATTTACGAGTTTAAGTTTACTAAGTGGCTTAGCTCCTCCGGCGGGATATAGCATCATTCATCCAAATCACTGTCCGCTTAATTTGAATTGCTTTCATTCGTACGAAGAAGGGTTAGCTTATGCAAAACAAACAGGCAAACCTATTATGTTGGATTTTACCGGATGGGCTTGTGTAAATTGCCGTAAGATGGAAGAGAACGTTTGGAACAAACCGGAAGTGTTTAGCATTATCAACGAAAAATACGTTTTGATCTCTTTGTATGTTGACGACAGAGAAAAGCTACCTGCTAATTTGCAACACGACTTCATGACCGCTCAAGGAAAATTAAAGCATATTGAAACGGTGGGAGATAAGTGGGCAACTTTTCAAACAGAAACATTTGTAAATAATTCGCAGCCATATTACGCCCTTTTGAATTCTGATGAACAATTGCTTGTAAAGCCTGTAGGATATACACCTAAAGTTTCTGACTTTGCAGCGTATTTGAATTGTGGATTAGAGGCAGCGGGAAAGAAATAATGGCTACTGAGCTTGTCGAAGCATTATTTATCTCCAAGTGGAGTATCTTCTTTTTTCTGAAAATATTTTTTGATATTATAAGTGAATGTTAGCATGTAATAGCGTTGAAGGATATTAGACTGCGTATCTTCAATATAAGTTTCAGTAATATTTCGTTGTATACTTTGGTTCTGGTTTAATATATCAAACACAAACAATCTCAACTCAGCACGGTTATCCTTTAAGAATTTAAATGCAAGGGCGCTATTCAAAAGATCAATATTTTGGTTGAACGAAGCGGTTAAGCCTGTATAAATGGTATTGGCATATTCCGCCTGAAGAACCAAGCGCTTGAAGAAGGTTAAGTTCACTTTAACTTTAGATGATTGATTAAGATAAGAAGAATTCAAACTTGTTTGTAGTGAATTTACTACTGTATTATAAGATGAATTAGATGAAATAGTAAAATCTACTTTTTCACTGAAATTACTGCTGATCACTAATCCTAATGAAGGACTTGTGGTTTTTGAGAAGTTTGTTTTGTTGTTGATGAGCGCAGGAACATTGCTATAATTACAGCCGGTGTTTATGTTCACATTCGACTTAATGAATTTAGCGGGAAAGCCATAATTAAAAAAGAAGCGCGCATTGTAGTATCCGTTAAAATTTTCCTGACGAGATATTTGAGAACCGCTGGCAAGATAAATGTTGCTGTAAACAATCGTATCCTTGCTGGCAATGATCGTACTATTTCCAATATAATTATCGGTATAAGTGCCGCCTAGCATTATAAATATATTGGTAGATTTTTTTGTATTAACTCCTGAATACCTCACAAAGAGATTGTTTTGAAAACTTTGTTTAAGATCGGGATTACCAATGCTGTATTGTAAGCTGTTGCTGTTATTCAACACGTTCTGTAATTGATCAATGCTTGGCGCGATGGTGTTTGTGCGATAATTAGTCCTTAAATTATTTTGCTTATTAAATCTGTATTGGTAGAATGCATTGGGTAGGAGTGCGGTGAATTTTCGCGCGTCATTAGAACTATATGGAAATTGTTGTTGCTTATAGAGTTCGGCTTGCTGACCTGAAATTCCTAAGGAAAAACTATATTTTTCTTTTTGTAAGCGGAATGAAACGCCACCCATATGTGCCATATAAGTGCTGTTGAATACATTTGATACAAGCGAATCAACTATGCTGTAATCATTGGCAATAGTATTCTTCGCAAATGTATTTTTTGTTGATTCAGAAATATTGTATGTAAAAATGTAATTGAAAGACAGGAAACTAATTTTACTTAAGGGTTCGGTATAACTCAGGTTGCTTGTAGAATTAAAAGCATATTTATTTAAGTTCGATCGTTGATCAACCGTATCAATTACAGTTAATGTATCGTAATAGGCATTGTAAGAAGTTAGGGTGCTTGTTCCCGAGCTGGGATTATACGTGGGGTTTAGATCAAGAGAAATAGTTCGTCCTTTTTTTAAGAATGAATGGCGATATAATACAGGTAATGCAATGGAATAACCATTAAGATAAGAATTGTAATTATTACTAATGCTGCTCAACGTAGTTGTTTGAGCATTAACACCACTAAGTGAACTTAAACCATCATTTATTTGCAACGACATCTTTGGTTGTAATAAAATGGAATTAAGAGAATCGAATTTGTGATCTAAACGAATGCTAAGTCGGTGATTGTAATTATTGCTTTTCGCCGTATTGTTCTCATTATAATTTAATCCCGAATTTCCCCCGGCAAGATATTGCCTTAGCAAATTTGTTGTGGCGTTATTATCGGTCCAGTTAAAAAAGTAGGATGATGTGATGCTTGTGTTCTTTCCCCATTGATCAGAATAATTTATTCCAAAGGCATTGGTGATACTAATTCCATTTTTGGAATTCACTAAAAAACTTTCTGAATTACTTTGCCCGCTTGGTCCGCCTCTTCCTCCGCCACTTGAAGGACCGCGCGAGCCACCACTACTTCCACCACTTCTTTGGTTTGAGGAACCCGAACTCATTACGCCTAAAAGATCCTCTGAACTAAAATTTTGTTCGTTGATATTATTACTCATCGCCATCACGGTAAAACGTTGTTTATCTTTAAAGCGATTTACAACGGCTCCAGCTTTGTATTTGTCTTCGTAACCATATCCTCCGTAAAGTCTTCCAAACACACCATTACGAAATTGTGCTTTAGTGATCACGTTAATAGTTTTACTAGTGTTACCATCGTCAATACCTGTAAATTGAGCCTGGTCACTTTTTCTATCAAACAATTGAACTTTATCTATTACTTCTGCGGGAAGATTTTTTAGCACTGCATTTGGGTCGTCACCAAAATAAGGCTTGCCATCCACTAATACAGTTTTTACATCTTCGCCTTGCGCTTGAACTTTTCCATCAACAATAGTAACACCCGGCATTTTTGTTATAAGATCTTCAGCGGTTGCATCCTTATTTGTTTTAAATGCATTGGCATTGTAAGCGGTGGTATCTCCATTTTGTGTGGCAGTAACGGCGGTGGTTGTTACTTCTATCTCTCCTAAAGTTTTTGTATCAGGTTTGAGTTTTATTTTGCCTAAACGAAGATCAGTGTTCACTTCTATTTTTCGAAATTCATCTTTATACTCAATAAATTCTATTTTAAGAATATAATTCCCTGCAGGGATGTCTTG
>JAGPDW010000065.1:0-14387 GCA_018057345.1 Bacteroidia bacterium
TTCTCTGCATTAATTGCTATAACATATCCTGTAAACTCACCATGTATCACTTCGGGTTTGCCATCGTTATCAATATCAGCAATTGTTGGTGGCGAATCGCTTCCTTTGGTATTAATTATCCAAGTAGATGTTCCTGTTGCGCCATTTATACAAAATGTTTTTGGAGTACAAGATCCCGGTACAATTACTTCTTGTGTGCCGTTATTGTCCACATCATAAATAATTGGTGCCACATCGTTACAGCCGTGACTTCCAACTGCGCTGGTGTTGTATCTCCAGAGCAAGGTTCCGTTCTCTCCGTTTAAAGCATAAACAGAACTATCATTGCGATAACAACCAAAAACAACTTCTAATTTGCCATCGCCATCAATATCTTTCGCGGCCGATTGACCTGCCGAAAAATCAAATGTATTGTACCACCATTTAATTTTTGGTACTTGTGCACTTATACTATTCAAAATAAAAAAACAAATAATGCAGTTTAATGCAGCTGATGTTGTGGCTTTAAGTTTCTTCATGAAACAAATGTAAAAAAATTGTTGGTTAGTAGAATACAAATTGATCGAATAACGCTTTTGGTTTTGGGCGGCGGGCGGCCTTTTAACAATCCCTTAGGGGGTCGGCTAAGCGGCAGAATAGACTGACTCTTTCTTTTCTCGCAAAAAAGTGTATATTTATTCTCTCAAACCAGTAGCCTATGAAAAAGTTTTTATTTGGTCCTCTAGTTCTTGTATTCCTTTTAATTTACAATTCAAGTTTTTCGCAAACCGTAACTACAATTCATGTAAGCGGAAGATATATTTTAGGTCCGTGTAACGACACGCTTATTTTAAAAGGCGTGAATTATGCGCCATACAATTGGGGCTGGTCGCCAACTCAATTACGAATTAATCAAGTGGCATTATCAGGAGCAAATTGCGTGCGTTTACCTTGGTATGTAACAACGCCCGACGGACCAACGCCGCAAGCAACGTATAACAATTTGGTGAATTTAGATAGCGCCCTTTCAAAATGCGTTCAAAATAAAATGATCCCAATTGTTGAGTTGCATGATCTTACGTGTGTTAATAATGCAACAGCACTTGTAACGCTCAGCAATTTTTTTGTTCAGCCAGCTGTAAAAACACTCATCAATAAATATAAGCACAGCATTATTTTAAATATTGCTAACGAAGCGCTTTTTGTTTCGTGGGCGGGAAATCCAACTGCTGCTCAAACTACTTTTTCAAATACATACAGCTCCATTGTAAATACAATACGAAGTAATAGCATTACAGTTCCAATAATGATCGATGGCTCAGAGTGCGGCACAAACTTGGATCTGTTGGCAAATGTTGGTCAGGTTTTGTTGGCCGCCGACCCTGCGAGCAATTTAATATTTAGTGCACACGCGTATTGGAATAGTTTTGCGAGCAACGACTCAGCACAGGCTCTTGCCAAAATAAATTATGCGCTCACCAAAAATATTCCTTTTGTTTTTGGAGAAGTTGCGAATTTACAAGACGACGTAACCATGTGCCAGTATACATTAAATTACAAACCTTGGTTAAAGATCATCACGCAAAAAAAATTAGGATGGCTTGCTTGGAGTTGGGATAATGATGGTTGCCCCGCAAGACAAATGACATCGGCAGGAAATTTTACAAACCTAACAACCTTCGGTGCCGATATAGTAAATAATCCTATTTATGGTTTATCGGTTGGAACTGTAAAAAGTAAATATTTGGTGTTAGGGAGTTGCGGTACAAGTACGGTTGGAACTGGATTATCTCAAATCACAAATGGAAATATAAATAGTTTTGTTTATCCGAATCCAAGTAATGGTGTTTTTAAACTTAGCTCTTATTCTGATATAAAAAACGCCAGAGCATATAATGTTCTTGGAGAAGAGGTAAAATGCGTTCGATCATCAGATGGGGTATGTCATTTGCCAGAAGCGAAAAGCGGAGTTTATTTTATTTATGCCGTTGATTGTAACGACAAGGCGATAATCTTTCGGGCCGTTATTGATAAGGGTTTTTAGGAATTGGTTTCTTTACGACCTCGTGCGCCTACCATTAGTTGGGCTTAGGATTGTGTTAGATTTTTTATCATGGCGAATAACATTTTCGACAACTCCTCTGATTTTGAATAAAGATCTTGATGTAGTGATTCGTTAAACAGCTTCTCTTCTTTCATAAAATCAAATATAGCTACGCACTCAAACACCGAGCCTCTCGCGATAACAAAAAAGTTTCTTCTGTCAGCTTTGCTAAATCTGCTTGAGCCCTCCGCTATATTAAGCATAACGCTAAAAGACGCTCTTCTTAATTGATTTTTTGTGACAGAATCTATTTTCTTGTCCGTTTGAATGTGCTGATAAACTATCTTATTGAAAGATTTAGCTTTTTGATACACGTCTAGTTTCTCGAAATCAAACATGATATATTTTCGTTGAGTGTGGAAGTGAGAGAAGAAGAAAAATCAGAGCCTTCGAGGGGATCGCTCTCGCTCTCCCCTCTCACTCTGATTTTGTGCGGGTGAAGGGACTCGAACCCCCACGTCTTTCAACACCAGATCCTAAGTCTGGCGCGGCTGCCATTACGCCACACCCGCATTCATCGTCTGTAGCCTTAGCGCAAGACGAATTTTGTTAGGGCTACAAATTTAATAAATTTTTACTAATGCTGAATAATTAATTTTTGGCTGCTTTTCTGGCCATTTTGCTCTATTTCCACCACGTAAGCGCCATTTTGCAGACCTTTTAAATTCAACTCATTTATGTGCATGGTGCTGTATAGTTTATGAGAAAGAACTATTCGACCCACCATATCCTTTACGCTTACCAAAAGACTTTTGTTGAGCTGTTTTTCTGATAAGGAAATATACAACTCTCCATTACTTGGGTTTGGAAACATTGAAAACGAAATAGACTCAAAAGGATTTTCTTGAACGCCTATTACCTCCGCGTTTGGGGTTATTTTTTCTTTAGCTGCATTTAAAACAGTTCGCTCATTTACATTTACTCCGAGCTCAGCAACAAGTCCTACTATATAAATATTGTCCTCTATCCATTGATGAACTCCCGTGGTTAATGTTGGCAGTGTTAATGTAAATGTTTGCGAATACGAGTTTCCTGTTGTGCCTCCGTTTACAGGAATTGTTCCCGGTAAACCATACATTCCATCAAATGCTTTGATCAAAACATTCTGGTGCCTGTATTGCCATGCGTTCAACAAGTATGAATTGTGCGCGCTAGAAAAATATCCTTTCAAATAATACGGCGACCAAGGAACCGAATAATAATTGCTAAGCTGATTATATCCATTTACGCTTGTATCAACAGGGTTTCCGTAAACTTCATTCTCGATCAAATAAGCGTTGATGCGATAATCTCCTTTTACGTCTCCAACAAAATCAACCTTTACATCAAAGCTCAATTGCCTTGTGCTTGTGTTATACGTTTTATTTACAATTGTTACGCTCGCCGGAGAAACGGCGGCAATGCGACTTGCGCTCCTTGTGGCAAACATGTTTTTAGAAACAGCAACTTTATTAATGTCTGCAAAATAATAACGATCAAAAAGGGCTGTAGAATTGCTTTTTTTATAATCAAAAAATAAAGATGTGGCATCGGCAATTTCCAACGTATCATTGTCGTGCACATTAACAACGATCAATGAAGATGAACTAATTGCCTGGGCTTTTTCTTGAGCATCTGGACTGTCGCCGTCATATGCGCTTACAAAATTCTCCATTAAAACTGCACGGGGAACGCTTGAATTTATTGCAGTAACATTAACGCTTAACGCATCGTCTCCTGTATTTTGTGGGACTTGTCCGTTTATCGCAGTTGCCGAAGCGGTCACAGAATAAATTCCTAGCGAAGTAAAATTAAAGACTTGCGGAAAAGTAACTCGGTTAACTGAAGTGTTTCCCCACCCCAGGGCATTTGTGAATGTGTAGGTAACAGGTGTTGATGTTCCGTATGTATAATTCAACGCTAAGGTTGTAATTGGTGTTGATCCCAAATTTGTAAATGTTACATGAACCGAATCGTTTACGTTGATCAAATTATATTTTTTTACTCCTACTTTATTTATGGCCACATCTCTTAAACTGCTAACGGTCGCAACCTGTATATCATCGATCCATAATTGAAAGCGATCTTTTGAGTTATTTCTAAAAGCAAAACGAATGGTTTGTCCAACAAACGCATCCAATAAAACTGAGCGATTTGTCCATTGCGCATTCTCCCCTCCTCCGCTTGTGTTATTGTCTACAAGTGTAAATATTCTATTTCCCAAAGGAAAATCGGTTTTTGTTGGAACTGAAGTAACGGTTGTTGTATAAACTTCGTATCCGTCGCGAAAATTAGGATCAGGACTCATGGCCCTCCAACGCAAAACGGTATTTGATAAGCTTACGGTAATGGCCGGTGTAATGATCCACTTATCAGAAGTAACAGAGGTTGAATCCAACCAGCTTGTTGAAACTAAAAAAGTATCGTTTTCGTTGGCATTATAACCAATAAGCCAGCCTTGTGTTTTTAAGGCCGAATAATTGAACGGCGTATTTGGATTTACAAACGTTCCCACATTATTGTTGTGGCTATCATTTATAGAAATGAACGAAGAGGGCGCTATTGTAAAAACACCGCTGCCGTTTGCTGCGGTATAACTATTTAACGTAAGCGTAGAAAAACTCTCTGAGAACAAAATCTGAGAAAATGAATTTACATTTAAAAGCACGAGTGCTATAAGGACTAGTTTTCTCATCAATTTATTTTTTGCTTTCTGCTGCCTTAGCCGCTGCTCTTGCTTTTGCGTCTTCCATATTCTTTGCGCATTTTGCTTCGCCGTCTGCTTTCAGCTTCTCGCATTTCTCATCCACTTTTTTCTTTGCTGCTTCTGCTGCTTTTTTAGCCGCAATTTTTGCAATTGGATTTCCTGCAGCCTCAACTAATTTATCTGCTTCTGCGTAACCGTCTGTTTTTTGCTTCTCTACATTTGCTGCCGTTTCTGCATTAATTTGATCGCATTTTGCTTTTGCGTCGTCTAGTATTTTTTGGGCTTCTTCGGCCGCTTTATCAATAGCGTTATTTACTACCGCTGTTGTAACAGTTGCAACGGCGCTTTGTGTGTCTTCTTTTAAACTTGTTTTAACTGTTGGCTTCATGGCAGTTCCACCAAACAATACGTTCACTTTTATTTTTTCACCAACAGCCATATTTGTTCCTGCTTTTGAATTTGCCTCTTTCAATAATCCGTCAAGTGCTCCGCTAGCTGCTCCGCCAAACATAGATTTTGGCATATCCATTTTCCATTTGTAATCAATAGTTTGGTCAATGCCGGTGCTTCCGCTAATATTTGTGTTCACGCCGCTAATTTTTGTATCAAACGGTTCTAAAATAATTCGGCCGTTCTCCATTCGGTATTTCAAATTCAGGTCGGTAACCTCGGTGCTTTTTAGTTTGTCCATCTTTAGCGCCTCGCCTAGTTTTACAAAAGGAGGAAAGCCACCAACAACCACTTTTTTTGTTTTGAATGTTCCGAAGGCCTTTACTGTATTTAGATCCGGTTCCATTTTATCATTCATAGCTACGTTAAAGTTTTGTAAGGTAGCGCTGAAATTTCCTTTTGAATATTCGGCCGCTGGTGCAATTTTTTTAACGGTATTAAATGTTTTGAATGTTTTTTGAATATCAAAATTCTCGATCACCAAGTTTAAACCCGTAGTTGGTTTTTTAGGATTTGTAGTTTCATAAAATCCATTTACAATTAAAGTTCCATCAAGGGTATTCATTTTTAAGTTGGTCATTTCTACTTTGCTGTTTCGCACAACAATATTTCCGATCAAATTATCGATCACCATGTTTTGGAAAAGGATCTTGTCAATTTTTGAATCCAAAACAAAATCAATGTTTCCAGGAACTTCAGCAGCGCCCGAATCGGTTGATGTTGGCGCGGCGCTAGGTGTGGCAGCTGCAGTTTCGGTACTTGGCGGACCCATCAATTCGTTCAGATCCATCATTTTTGAAGTTAAAGCAAAACCTCCTTTAAGCGCTTCGTCTTTAAACAAATAATGCATGAAGTTGTCAATTCGTCCTTTTGCTTGTATATCACTCTTACCAAGTTTTGCATCGAAGTTAGGAAGATCAACATACTCGTTTGTGAATTTCAAGACCATTGAGTTCAATAACACTTCATAAGTAAGAGTTGATGTTTTATAATTCATCTTTTCAATTTCTAAAGAGCCCTCTGCTTTAAAATTATCGAAATCTTTTTTCTCTAGCGCGCTCATTCTTCCGGCAACACTGATATCAGATTTTATTGTTCCGTTCAGGTCATCTCCTTTTTCAAGTGGAACAAATTCTTTTACGCTTGCTAAATTAATAACGCCTTTTAATCCGGCTTTTAAATTTGGATCAGAAATTGGTGTGGTAACGTGCGCCGAAAGATCAACCGGGTTGCCCGCTAATTCAACATGGAATTTATTTACATCTATAACCGTTGCGTCTAAAACTCCCGTAGGATTATTCACATGTACATCAATATTAATGTTGTTAACCGATTTTGGAAGCGAAGGATATTTGAACATCGCGTCTTTTACCGCTAAATTAACCGCAAACGCAGGCATGCTGCTGGCGTTGTATGTTCCCTTTGCAAAACCATCCATTGCCAAACTTCCGCTTGTTTTTACGCTTGCAAAATCTTTGCTATAAACAACGGGAATCAATGAAAGTAATGATTTAAACTCGGCTTGTTTTACTTTGAATTTAAGATCCATGTCGATGTTTGTATCAGGCATCGACACATAACCATCAAAACCAAAACCAAGATCGTTCAAGCTTAATTCATTTTCTTTGAACGTGAATTTCATCTTTGGCATATCCATATCAAGATCTGCTTTGAATTTTACTTTTGCTTCTGATAAATACGGAACACCGTCCATTTTAAATGTTGTTTTGGCGATCTCTAATAAATTCGACAACACAAAATTATCTTGTGTAAAATCTCCGTTCAACGAATAATTAAAATCGTCAAGCTTGCCATACATTTTTCCTTGTTGATCGTCGTAAACAATGTATGCGTTCTTAATTTTAAATTCGTTGAGCTTCATGGCAAATTTACTTGGCTCCGAAGTTGCGGTTGGCACAGCCGCTGCAGTTGAATCTGCTTTTGCAATATCCCAGTTTGCTTTTCCATCAGGAAGAATTTTTCCTAAGATGCGGGCTTTATCAATGATAATAGAATTTATTTTGTATTGATCGCCAGAGATAACAGATTTTAAATTTATGTCTGTTATCAACTCTCCGATCGAAGCTAATGTATCTCCTGCAAACGCATCAACGCCTACGACGCTTACTTTTTGAATTTTAAAACGAAAATCCGGAAAAGAAGAAATTAATGTAAGATCAAATTCTCCAAAATCAACTTTTGCGTTAAGATTTGCATTGGCTTGTTCTTTTACAATTGATACTATTTTATCTTTAAAAATAAAAGGCGCCGCAATTATTAAAATGATCAATACTAAAAATGTAATTCCGGTCCATTTAAAAATACGACCTATCAACGATTTCTTTGGTTTCGACTCTGCCATGCGATTTTGTTTTAGAGAGTCAAAGATAAAAAGAAAGTGGTAAAAGGGTGGGATTTAGGGAATTTTAAGAGATAAAAATGGTATTAAATGCCTTTAGAAGCAACAAGGTTGTTTTATAGATGCAGAAACCATAGAGGCGCGCTGAGTTTTTCATAGAGAATCATAGAGAAGTCAGGCTTCGTGTAACTCTATGTGAACTCTATGAAGCGAAGCGCTCCGTGGTTAAAATAGGATATAATATAAACGCGAAAAGCCCCCCGGAACACAACTACCAGAGGGCTTTTCTTCACTAACTAACTAGAACAAAGAACGAAGTAAAAAACACTCCCGATATCTATCGGGATTATAGAACTTATATGCAGAGTATTAACCTAAGTACGCTTTCAAAAGTTTGCTGCGGCTGCCATGTTTAAGGCGACGAACGGCTTTTTCTTTTATTTGTCGAACACGTTCGCGGGTCAATTCGAATTTCTCTCCAATTTCTTCAAGCGTATGTGCGTGAGTGCCTGCTAATCCAAAAAATAATTTTACTACATCTGCTTCTCTTCCGGTTAAGGTAGATAATGCTCTGTCGATTTCTTGTTTTAAGCTCTCGGTCAATAATCCTCTGTCGGGTTTATGTGCGGCATCATTTTCCATCAGGTCGTACATGTTTCCGGCATCCTCACCAAAACTTAATGGCGCATCCATGCTCATGTGACGATTACTATTGCGTAAAATATCTTGAATATCCTCAGGCAACAGGTCCATTTGCTCACTTATTTCGTGAAAGCTTGGCTCGCGCTCTAATTGTTGTTCAAGTTTTGAAAATGTTTTATTGATTTTATTGATCGCACCAATTTTATTCAATGGCAAGCGTACAATTCTGCTTTGTTCTGCTAAAGCTTGTAATATACTTTGGCGGATCCACCACACAGCATAAGAGATGAATTTAAATCCACGCGTTTCATCAAAACGTTGTGCTGCTTTTATTAAACCTAAGTTTCCTTCATTAATAAGATCGGGTAAACTTAAGCCTTGATTTTGATATTGTTTACTTACAGATACTACGAAGCGTAAGTTTGCTTTTACTAATTTATGTAGTGCACGCTGGTCCCCGTCGCGAATTTTTTTCGCTAACACAACTTCCTCATCGGCAGTGATCAACTCCACTCTTGCAATGTCTTGCAAGTACATATCCAACGAAGCCGTTTCGCGGTTAGTAATTTGTTTGGTTATCTTTAACTGTCTCATGTGTGTTTGTTTCTATTTAATACGCAGCGTTAGTTTGTTAGGTTGGTTGATTTAGATAAGTGGTCGTTATAATTGAGTAAGTGTTTTAAAATATTGAGTAAGCGGTATACTATATAGACTCATTAATAGACAATACGCTGCCTGGGGCAAGCTGGTTGGGTGTTGAAAATATATTTTTAACGTTTGACATAAAAAGCCGACCTTAGTTAAGTGCTAAAGCGCCTATATATAAGTAATTATGCTCTGATAGAGGAGCTGGACGTGAGTTTCCCGGGTTCTTTAACCGTGATCACCGGGGAAACCGGGGCAGGTAAATCTATTTTTTTAGAGGCCCTGGGTTTAGCTTTAGGTAACCGGGCCGATGCGGGCTCGCTTCAAAATAAAGCCAAAAAATGCGTGATTGAGGCCGAATTTGAGGCAAAAAACTACGATTTGAGCGATTTTTTTGTTAAAAATGGGCTAGATTTCGAAAATCTGGTGATTTTAAGGCGTGAAATTAATGGAGAAGGAAAATCACGGTCGTTTATTAATGATAGTCCGGTTAATTTAACCGTGCTCAAAGAAATTGCCGACAGTTTAATTGATGTGCATTCACAACATCAAACTTTATTGTTGAATCAAACAAAATTTCAACTACAACTGATAGATTCTTTTGCAGGAACAACACATGATTTTGAATTATATAAAAAGTCGTTCAAGCAATTGCAAGAAAACAAAAAGCAATTAGAAGAATTAGAATCCAAAGAGAAACAAGCAAAGAAAGATCTTGACTACTATCAGTTTTTATTTAATGAGCTTAACGAATTTGAATTGGATGAGAACGATGTAAAGAAACTGGAAGAAGAAAGTGAGACCATGGAGAATGCCGAGTTCATTAAATCGGCTTTATCAAAAACCGCTGCGAATTTGGGCGGTGGAGAAAGTAATTTGCTTTCGGGTATTGCACAGTTAAAACAACAATTACAGTCCATCACAAAATTCAATACTACTTACAAAGAATTGTTTGATCGCATCAACGCCTCGCATATTGAATTAAAAGATGTTTACAACGAACTGGAAAACGAAGAGGGAAAGTTATCGTTTGATCCTGAGAGGTTAAATGACATTAACGAAAAACTGGATAAGATCAATCGCCTTTTGAAAAAGCATTCGGTTAATTCTATTTCAGAATTATTAAAGATAAAGGATGGGATAGGGGGGAAATTACAATTATTCAGTAGCCTGGAAGTAGAGATCGAAAAGCTGAAGAAGGAAATTAGCAAAGTAGAAGCTTCTTGTAAAAAACAGGCAAACGATATTAGCAACAAGCGCAAAAAGTCAATTGGCGGAATTGAAAAAAGCATTGATGCTATTTTGAACGATCTGTCGATGGAAAACGCCAAATTCAAAATTGAATTAAAAACCAAAGAAGAGTTGAGTCCTTCGGGAATTGATGAAATTTCTTTTTTATTCTCGGCAAATAAAGGTGGGGAATTTAAAGAGCTGCACAAGGTTGCTTCGGGCGGAGAAATGTCGCGTTTGATGTTAAGCTTAAAATCCGTCCTCGCACAAAAACGATCTTTGCCAACTATTATTTTCGACGAGATCGATACCGGCATTAGCGGAGATGTGGCTAATAAAATGGGAAATATTTTTACGCAAATGGCGGGCAACATGCAGGTGATCAGCATCACTCACCTACCCCAAATTGCAAGTAAAGGACAACATCATTTATTTGTTTACAAAAACGACGATAAAGAAAAAACCCGTTCCTTCATTAAGGTTTTAAGTAAAGACGATCGCACGGTTGAGATCGCTAAAATGCTAAGCACTGGAAAACCAACCGAATCGGCCATTAAAAACGCCAAAGATCTTTTGAGCTCTAACTAAATTTGTTAGCCACCTCCCGATAGCTATCGGGATACACTAATTTCACCAATCTGTGTTTGTGCGTCTCGATTAGTGCTAATTCGTGAAATTCGTGGCTAAAAACCGTCTGCATCTTGCATCATTATATTATATTTGCATCACAAAATCCACCTACACTAAAGTTTCGGTGGATAATAAAAACAAACATGGGACACAATTTATTAAAAGGAAAGCGCGGAATTATTACCGGTGCATTAGATGAAAATTCAATTGCTTGGAAGGTGGCACAAAAGTGTCATGAAGAAGGCGCGATCTTTACATTAACCAATGCTCCTATTGCCATGCGCATGGGAGAAATAAATAAGTTGGCAGAAGAGACCGGCTCTAAGATCATTCCTGCGGATGCAACTAGCGTAGAGGATCTAACAAAGCTGTACTCCGAATCAATTGATGTGTTAGGAGGAAAAATTGATTTTGTTCTCCACTCTATTGGAATGAGTGTAAACATTCGAAAGAATATTCCGTACACTGAATTGAATTACGAATACTTTAATAAGGGGATCGACGTTTCGGCCATGTCGTTTCATAAAATGCTAGCCGTTGCGCATAAAATGGACGCTTTAAATGATCACGCTTCGGTTGTTGCATTATCATATATTGCCGCGCAACGCGTGTACCCTTTTTATACAGATATGGCAGATATTAAAGCCATGTTAGAAAGTATTGCCCGCACATTTGGATATCATTATGGTAAGCAAAAAAAGGTGCGCATCAATACCGTTTCGCAATCGCCAACCAAAACAACAGCCGGTGGTGGAATTAAGGGTTTTACTGAATTTTATGAATTTGCTGATATGCAATCGCCATTAGGAAATGCCAGCGCCGAAGATTGTGCGAATTATTGTTTAGCATTATTCAGCGATCTTACCCGTGCGGTAACTATGCAAAATCTTTATCACGATGGTGGTTATTCCGCAACCGGTGTTAGCCAAGAACAGCTTGCTGCGATGAATAAATAGACTTATTTTTGTTCTTCATGGAACGCCTCGGTAAATAACCGGGGCGTTTTTTGTTATATTTGTTTTAGTGGGTTTTATAAAGTTAATACTTGCCTCCTTCGTTGTTGGTTTTTTTGGCGCCTGTTCTTATTCAGTTGCTCATCGCCCGTTTGTTGCTACCTCTTATGAGCCAGTTTTGATTGAGAAAAAAGGAGGTGCTAATGCCTGCCTCGGCTTGCGACCGATCAAGTACGGCTATGGCGACTTGACGATTGCGCCATTCGATCATCTTGGATTAAGAGTAAATGCCGGCGGCACTTACGGCCTTAGTAATTTGTCGGGCTCAGCTTTTTATTTCCAAAAACTGAATAAAATTAATTGGTTTGCGGGAGCTTTATATAATTTTCAGTCTAATCAGATTCAAAGACACGAAGGCTTTACGGGAACTTCGTTTAGAGACTTTAATTATTCTTGTATGTATCACTCCGGGGGTGTTGTTTTTGGTTTAAGTTTAAAAGACAAGAAAAACCGTAGTCATCATTTTATATTTAAATCCCAATATAATTTTGTATCATCATATTATTACGATTTTCAGCGTTATGATCGTTACACATATTCTATCAACGAACAGCTTAATTATAAAATTCCTGATTTCTATAGCATAGAGCCCAGCTATTCTCTTGTTGTTAATCGCAAAAAAAACAGGCGGCTAAAGTTTCAGGTTAGCGGAGTTTTCGCACAGAAAACGCTTAAACATCATTACTTTTATAATTGGATTGCACCGTATACTGGCGGTAATCAAATAAGCGAAGCTATAAGCTTTCATCCTGTAATATTTCCAATCAACTTTTCTATTTGTTTGATCTTTTCTTCTAAGAAAGCAACTGAATAGTCATAGGTTTTTTCGCCTTCTTTTCTATTCTGAAAACACAAACTAGCGTAATTTGTTTAAGCACAACGGGTTGCGCGCAATCAGCTGGAAATCAATCAATTGTGTTTGGAGTGCCGGGACGTTTGATCTCCGGTTTTCTTCCTTTGTATTTATTGATCTCTAGGTCCTGTTCTATTACTTTCATTTTTCCGTCAATTGTTGCGGTGCGAACAACCGTGTAAGATCCTTTGCCTTTTACTTTATAAATAAAATAGATCACCGTCATGTCGTATTTCAATCCGGTGGTGCCGCCATTCTTTTCCCATGTCAATTCCACTTGATCAAGTTTTAGCATGTCGCCCGGGTACACACATTCCTTGGTATGATCTATCCTTGTGCCGATCGGATCTCCCCACCAACTTAATCCCGCGGCCTTATGCGCTTTCTCAAAAACATCGTTGCAGTAATCGCCGCACTTCTTTCCAATTTGTGTTTTTACATAAGCTACGATCTTCTTGTTGATCCCAGGAATATTAGCGCACTCGTTTGTTTGAAACGAATACAAAAAGAGTAGTGCCGCTGAAGAAATTAAAATGGCTATTGATCTCATAACACGAATTTAATTTATAGATGTCAAACCGCAACTCTTTGCATAAAATTAATTTCCCCAACAAGGTCTCTTTTGTTCGTTCTAAGGCGGCCCAATTCCTATAAAGGTGCTTGGGCCTTAATGACGACCCAACATCTTCTTTAAACAGTTCTTTAAAACGAATTCGAATTCAAAAGGCCTTTTTGTGCAATATTTTTAACAGTATTTCTGTAGAGGTTTTAGCAAATTTATAGGATACTAATTATTAATTGTAAATGAATATATATTGAATGATTTATATCTGCTATCAAATTTCTTTTATCTCTTGATTCAACAATAACTGTATATTCATTATAAAATAAATTAGTATAAATCTATAAATATCGAATTATAAAAAAAGAACAGTTCGATTTAATATCATTATTACAATTCTATATATATGTAAAAAGCTCAACAAATGTGCTGTTAAAAATATTAGTAATAATGAGGCTTTTAAGTGAAACGAATAGTTGATAAGTATAAATTGTTTCACGTGGAACACGATCGTGTCCAAATAAAAAAGCGCCCTGTTGGGGGCGCTTAAAGAATGCTTATGGATGGCTGTTTAAGGCTTTTTAAAGACGTAGATAACGCTTGAGTAGTCTTTGGCTTCTTTGGCCTTAAGGTTAGATCTAAGGCCGGTTAAAAAGGCGTTGGGGTAGCTAATACTTCCGGTCTTATATTTCTCGCTGAGCATGCTTACATAGAAGCTATCAAATTTCATTGGCAAGGATTCTATGTGTTTGAAGCCCGCTTTCTGAACAAGCTCCACCATCGTCCTTTGATCAAAATGATAAAGGTGCCTAGGAACATCGTATGCCGCCCAAAACTCTTTGTATGTTTGCGCATCAAAGCTGGTATAATTAGGAACTGCTATTATTAGCGCTCCTCCCGAATTCAGTTTCTTATTGAACCAAGAAAGGGTTTCGTTGAGATCCATTACGTGCTCCAAAACATGCCAAAGGGTGATGCAATTAAACTGTACATCCTCCAGCTTTGCGCTAGCCGTTTTAACGTCGGGGTAAACTCTCGTGATCTTGTTTTCCTTTGTTGCAAAGTCCCTTGCTCCCGGGTCGGGCTCTATCCCAAATGCGTTCCACGTGGAACTGCGAGCCACCGAAAGAAACATTCCGATGCCGCAACCATAATCCAAAAGATTACCTTTTTGGCTATGCTTTGAGATAAGCTTAAGCTTTCCTTTTAAGGTATAATTCCGAACAGCTTTATA
>JAGPDW010000223.1:0-4121 GCA_018057345.1 Bacteroidia bacterium
GGTCTTTAAAGCCGTGTTTAAATGAGTTTGTTACTACCTCATTTACAATAAGCCCTATTGGAATGGTCTTTGAAATATCCAAACTAAGGTTCTCCATATTCTTATTTATTTCGGTATGCGAAAAAACAGGATGGCTGCGCTTTAATTCCTGGATCAATTCGGAGATATAGGTGTTTAAATTTATTTTATTGAAGTTGTCTTTGGCGTGCAATTGATCGTGCACCATAGCAATACTCAATACGCGATTTTTTGCTTCGAGTAAAGCTGTTTTTGTTTCTTGATTATCGGTAAGGTCACTTTGAAAATTGAATAGACCAATGATCACCGAAAGATTATTTTTTACACGGTGTTGGATCTCGGCCAAGAGTATTTCTTTTTCTTTAAGCGAATTTGAAATGGTTATTTGATCGGCGCGATTCTTTTTGAGAAGTTCTGCCAGCTCGTTATATTGATTATTTAGAAAACGAATAAAAGCGAAAACCAGAACGATCGTTAAGATGATACAGAAGTAGATATTATATAAAAAAAGTAATCTGTTTTGTTCTTCAGTAAAAGTTGTGCCTTTAAGCGCAGTAATGTTTGTGAGTTTAGTAACCAAAAATCCTCCGAGTATGATGGAAAAGAAAATGGCCGAACGAGTGGTAGGTTTATTTGGATTATGCAATAAGGCAACGCAAAATATAACAGGAAAGTAATAAAGGTAAGCAGCTGTTGAAAGGTCGTAATATTGATTTACAAAAACCAGTGTAGCGCTAATAACAACAACAAACGCGTAAGCAGCAGCTTCATATTTTTGCTTCGAGTTTAAAAATATCACAAACAATGCGCATATGGCAATTATTGATTCAGCTATGGCAGGATAAGCTTCGCCAAGAAAGAAAATATTAGTGGAGCCAATAAGTAAACCAAAAACGATAACAAGCGCCAAGAGATTTAAGATCCTGATCTCTCTTTTTTGATGAAAGTCCAACTGAGGGCGAGTACCGATATTGAGTAGCTTGGAGAACATAGTGCCAATAGTGCGGCCTCAATGTACTCAATATTTTGAAGATGAAAATATTTAACGACTAGTGTACAAGGGAGTTTATCGAAAAAAACAGTGTGTTTGTCTGATTACACTACTATATTCACGATCTTCTTAGGAACAACGATCACTTTCTTAGGTGTTTTTCCTTCCAAGTATTTTTGAGAATTTTCGTGCTCTAAAACTATTTTCTCTATTTCGGCAGGAGAAAGCGTTGTTGGTAATTCAATATTAAAACGCATTTTACCATTGAAAGAAACCGGGTAATTGAAATTATCTTCTACCAAGAACGCAGGATTGAATTCCGGGAATTTTTCGAAAGCAATACTTTGTTTATGTCCTAAAACACTCCACAACTCTTCGGTAATATGTGGTGCATAAGGCGAAATTAAAATGATCAAAGGTTCTAAGACCGAACGCTTATTACATTTTAGATCGGTTAACTCATTTACGCAGATCATAAAATTACTTACCGAAGTATTGAATGAAAAACGATCAATGTCTTCTGTAATTTTTTTAATGGTAGCGTGTAATGTTTTTAATTCAGCTTTTGTTGGAGCATCTTCGCTTATTCCGTTCACACAAAGTCTCCATAATTTTTTCAAGAAACCTGAAACGCCTGTAATGCCATTGGTATTCCATGGTTTGCTTTGCTCTAAAGGACCTAAGAACATTTCGTAAAGACGGAGAGTGTCGGCGCCGAACTGTTCGCACATGTCATCGGGAGAAACAATGTTGTATTTTGATTTTGACATTTTTTCTACCGCTGGTATAGTGATGAATTTTCCCAGGCCGTCCCCATCTTTAGAAAATTTTCCATTAAACCAGAAACCTTCACTACAAATGAAATAAGCATTTTTATATTCTGGCCTACTTTTTACAAAAGCAGGTATGTTTAGTGATACCCAATTAGCTTCAGATGTTCTTTTATCAGCAAGGTTAATATCAATATTAATCAGAGTTAACTTTCCTTTAAATCTTTCATCAAAATCTATATCCTCAACGGTTCTAGGCATTCCCGCAAAAATGTTGTACGATCTATTTACTAATTCTGGAGTGACAAAAATTGTTGAGCCTCCGTTTTCAGGAATTTTAATATTAATATTATTGAGGATGGATTTATCAGTTACCATCAATATTCTTTCACTTACCCCCTGTATCATCCCCTGATTGATCAACTTCTGCGCAGGCTCTTCAATGTTTATATAACCAAGATCTTTTAAAACTTTGGTCCAAAAGCGCACATACAATAAATGTCCCGTGCCATGTTCGCTTCCGCCAATGTAGAGGTCAACATTTTTCCAATAGTCTAATAATTTTTTATCGGCAATTCCGCTTGGGTTCTTCGCGTCCATATAACGCAAAAAATACCAGCTGCTTCCTGCCCAACCCGGCATAGTGCTATGCTCATACGCAAATTCACCTTTGTATTTCCAATTATTAGCGCGGGCCAAAGGAGGTTCGCCATCTTCGGTAGGTAAATATTTATCTACTTCCGGTAGTACTAATGGCAATTCGTTTTCAGAAAGTGCGTAAGGAATATCGTTCTTGTAATAAATAGGAATTGGTTCTCCCCAATAACGTTGGCGGCCAAAAACAGCATCACGCAATCGGTAATTTATTTTTCCTTTTCCAATATTCTTTTTTTCAATTTCTTCAATGGTTTTTTTAATAGCGTCTTTTACCTCAAGGCCATTTAAAAAATCGGAGTTAATTAATTTTCCTTCTTTTTCTCCCCAGGCTTCTTTGTCCAAGTCGTGCTCTTTACTTGGTGTAATTACTTGCGGCAAAGGCAAACCAAAATGTTTCGCAAATTTAAAATCGCGTTCATCATGCGCCGGAACAGCCATTACAGCGCCTGTACCATAACCTGCCAAAACATAATCGCCTACCCAAATAGGAATTAATTTTCCGGTGAATGGATGCTCCACAAAAGATCCTGTTGGAACTCCTGTAACTTTATTTACATCGGCTTGGCGTTCGCGTTCGCTTCTATTCTTTGCTTTGGTAATGTAATCTTCTACAGCAACTTTTTGTTCAGGTGTAGTTAATTGCGCAACCAATTCATGCTCGGGTGCCAAGGTAACAAATGAAACACCAAAAATAGTATCAGGTCGCGTTGTAAATACTTCAATGAACTGCTCTTTTGGCTTTTGGCTTTGAACTTTGAACTTTAATGAAGTTCCCTCACTTTTTCCTATCCAATTACGTTGTGTTTCTTTTAAACTCTCTGTCCAATCCAACGTATCTAATCCATCTAATAAACGTTGGGCGTATGCTGTAATTCGCATGCTCCACTGTTTCATTAATTTGCGTTCTACAGGATGTCCGCCACGTTCACTCACGCCATCTTTCACTTCGTCGTTTGCTAATACAGTTCCTAGCGCAGGGCACCAATTTACATACGCTTCACCCAAATACGCAATACGATAGGCCATCAACACATCACTCTTTTCTTTTTCAGAAAATGCTTTCCATTCAGCAGCTGAGAATTGTTTTACGTTATCATCGCAAACGGCATTCACGTTTGCATTTCCGTTGTTTTCAAATTCAGAAATAAGCGAATCTATTTTTTCGGTTTTGTTAGATGTTTTATTATACCAACTATTAAATATTTCAATGAAGATCCATTGCGTCCATTTGTAATAAGCGGGATCAGAAGTTCTCACTTCTCTTTCCCAATCAAACGAAAAACCAATTTTATCTAATTGCTCGCGGTAACGATTAATATTTTGTTCGGTTGTAATGGCAGGATGTTGTCCTGTTTGAATAGCGTATTGCTCAGCGGGTAAACCAAAACTATCATAACCCATGGGGTGCAATACATTAAAACCTTTGTGGCGTTTGTAACGCGCCACAATATCAGAAGCAATATAACCTAAAGGATGACCCACATGCAAACCCGCGCCTGAAGGGTAGGGGAACATATCTAACACATAGTATTTTGGTTTTGAAGAAGAATCTTCGGCTCTAAATGTTTTGTTAGCAGCCCAAAAAGCTTGCCATTTTTTCTCTATATCCTTGAAGTGGTATTCCATAAAATTTTGCCCCACAAAGATAAGGGAATATAAGGATTTGCAAAGGGGATTTTAGGTTA
>JAGPDW010000066.1:0-14359 GCA_018057345.1 Bacteroidia bacterium
ACTAGGATAATAAATTCCTCCAAGTGCAGAGTTGTTAGGAAAGAATCCTCCATTCAATGGAATGCCTGGATTAAGGCTAGAACCTCCAACACTTCCGCCTGCGATCCAGTAACCTGCATTTGTATAGCCACTCACCGATCCACTTAAAGTGATCGCAGCAAATTGACAAACTGATGTTGATGTATTAACCGAAATAAAAGGAAGTTTAATAATAGTTACTGTGATCGTGTTACTTACTGCCGGACAAAAACCACCTACACTACCAGCAACAAAAGTTAATGTATTTACCCCTGCCAGAGTATCGTTTAAACTAATAAGGTAATTTGCATCTGTTGGCGGAACCGGAGTAAACGCTCCTGAACCATTAGTTGTTGACCAAGTTATTGCACCTGCTCCTCCACCGGTTACTGTTCCTTGCAGAGCAATAACACCTGCACTAGCACAAACAGTAGGCTGAGTTGCCAGCGTTAAGCTTGGTTGTGGTAGAATATTGATAACCATATTATCAAACACATTGGAACATAATGCTGTATTATCGATAACTGTTAATGTTATTTGAATAGAAGATTGTAATAGATCAGTGCCTCCGAAAAAATACGAAGTGCTTAATGATGTGTTTGAAGGGGAAAAGAATCCTTGTCCATTTCCGGTTGACCAACTGTAAGTTATATTACTACCACTAACAGTTCCGGTAATTGCCACACTTTGACTATTGGTACAAGCGATCGTACTACTTAATACACTCACTGTTGGTGGATCCACAAATCCAACGGTATATGTTGCAGATGCATTTACACAACCAACTGAAGGTCCTTGACTTGATAATACCAATGTAGCTCCACCGGCTGCAAGATCAGCAATGGATGGCGTATAAGTTGTGTTAGCACCGGGCGCGCCAAATGAGCCTCCATTTCCACCTGTCCAAACAGCTCCAATTGCATTTGAAAATGTTCCGGCTAAAGTTAAAGGCACTACATTATTTTTACATTGTAAAGTTGGGGTTACTGCACCTGAAACTCCGGGCGGCTTATTGATGAGCATTACAACAGAGTCTGTTTTAGGAACACAATTACCTACACTCGTTAAATAGAATTTAATGCTTGGTAGAAGAAGATCTGCTGGAGATAAACTATAATTTGTAGTTACAGTGTTTAGTGTGGATGTATATACACTTCCAATAGTCCCTGTCCCAACGGAGGTTGTCCATACCCCTGTTATTGCTCCACCTGAAACTGTACCGGTTAATACTGCTACTGCGTTTGGAGAAGCACACACGGGGGTAATACTTCCTGTTGTTACAAAGGTACGACGCAAGAAACTTGACATATAATAGAAGTTCATTCCACCACCCGCACTACCGTCAAAAATTCCAAGTGCAAAATCATTTAGTGGTGATGGGGTATTGTTTCCTACCGTGTATGATCCTATAGGAAGGGTTGCAGTAGAGTGCAAAGGAACTTGTGCAGCTACATATTGTCCAGCTGTACCAGGCACCACTGTAAACGCAGTTCCAGGGATTAAAGTTGTACTCCCATTAATTGTAAAAGAATTCTGTGCGCCATTTTTACACAATATATTCAAGTAAAATAAATTTGGTTGATTTCTTGAAAAGGCCACCAAGCTTGAGCCTGCGCAACTTAGAGGAGGTAAAATAGCAGAACCGGCCTCACAACCTATTCCATCAGCCTGATAACAATATACAGATTTATCTGACTGCACATATGACATTGGTGTAGTAACAGGATAAAAATACGTTTGACCTTTGTTGATGATGGTGTTGGTTACAACACTAAGCGCGTTTGTTATTTGTACAGAAGTGAAATTTTCTGTTCCAACAATATAACCACCTTCTAATGCGCCTGCGTTCATTGCACCTTTGTTCAAGATATAATCCTTTCCAACAATTTCAACGGGAACTATTTGATCGCCGATCAAGTCATGACATCCACCACTCGGATTTCTAACGGAATCATCGGCAGTTGTAACTGCAATTGGTTTGTTTGAACTAATGATAGTACCAGAAAGATTGTTACCCGGCACAAAAGTAGTTTGAACTGTGTTCTCTAGAGTGTAAGCATCTCCAGGATTCACAAGTAAAATACTATAAGTAATGTTTGCAGGGTGTCCAATAATATTACACTTAGGCGTGATCCACACTACGGTATTTGGTTTAGTTCCTACTAAATTTATTTGTTGTTTCGGTTGAAATACACCAGGGGGCGTGTTCGCGATATCACCTCTAAACTGATTTTGCCATTGGTTTTGATGTGGGACAACAAATTCTGTACCCAAACCATTCTGACCTTTTAGTGACATCGTTTCAGGATTATTTCCTGTTGTGATCACGTCATAAGCAATAGAAATATTAGATGTGGAAGAAAAATATAAACCATACGGTACAACCTGATCTGCTGGCCTTACTTCTAATGAATCCCAACCTCTATTGCTATTTGTTGCAGCACCATCTCTCCAAAATGTATAGTCAAACACACTGTTTGCAGGGATGATGATAGTTGTGTCATATTGGTTTGGAGCAATTGCTGCAGGTTGTCTTAATTCAACCGTTGTAAATGGCGCTGCAAATGTTGCAATGTGAACTTTGATCGGATGCCTTGCAGCATGGTCTGGAGTTACCCATGGTGCAGCGAACCAAAAGGCAGTGTCGATCTGCGCGAAAGTCGGCGTTACTTTAAATAGCGTTAAAAGTAACAATATGGTTAGTTTATTTTTCATTATTTCTTCTTCTGACTTTTAATGTTTGTTTTCATACTATTATCTATAGTATTTAATTCGTCCTCATCGGCTGCTTGAACCTTATCCTTAACAACACCTTTTTTACTAAGCAATGTATATGAAAGGATCACCTCATGAGAACCATTATTATACTTACGTAAATTATTCATTGCTATATCAAAGCTGTATCCTAACGTAAACTGCTTACTTACAGTAACACCAAGCATTGCACAAAGTGAATTGTTTTGCCATTGTTTTGCTATTGAACTTACTGTTTTAGCATGTCTAAAACTAATACCTGCCCAAAGCATTGATTTGTATGTGCACTTAACATTATACTCTATTTCAAATGGATTAGGAGAATTGAATCTCATTAAAATGGAAGGTTGAAGAACGTATTCCTTTTTCTTTTTATCAAGCACTTGATTAAAACCGGAATAAATATACACATGAGGCGTTAAACGGCCAATGGTGTTATCCCAACGAATCTTTCCGCTAGGTAACTGTTGCCCACTCAATCCAAAAAAGAATTTTTTGTGATACAATAAAAATCCCCCGTTCGCATCAAACGCGTTAGCATTTAAAATACTAGATGCTAAAAAATTGTCATCTTTATCATAAGGATTCGCATTGTATACCTTAACGTTATACTGAACAAAACCAAGCGACATTCCAAAGCCCATTTTCCAGTGATCGTTCAATTTTAAATGATAACTATAAGACCCATAAATAGAGGTACGATTTAATAAACCCATTTGATCATTTAGAACCATTCCACCAACGGCCATATTGGCATGCTTTTTAAATGTTCCATAACCAGAAGCCATATAAGTTCGAGGTGCTCCATCAAAACCTGTCCATTGTAAACGCGAGCCTGCATTGAATTGCATTCCTTTAAAAGTTCCTGCAAAAGCGGGGTTGTACAAATACTGATTTAGTAAGATGTTTGTGAATTGACTTTGTTGTTGCGCTTTTGTTTCAGTTGCAACAAACGCAAATACAAAGCACATCAGGGCAAATATTTGCTTACTGAGTTTTAGTTCTATTGTTTTGATCCTAGACATATTATTAATTTTTTCTCTAAACACTTATTTTAATAATGTTATATTTCCCTTAATGATCCCTGGCTTATCAGGGTCTTTCAGATCTATTGTATAATAGTATGCGCCAACCGGCAATGCATCACCTCTGTATGTCCCATCCCAAGCATTTGAGTATCCTGTTGATCTAAAAATAGATTCGCCCCATCTATTAAATATTTCTATTTCCGCAGTTTTATAAAAGACATCGATAAAATCCAATCGCCAATAATCATTTTTACCATCACCATTTGGAGAAATAACATTTGGGATAAGCTGAGTAATATCATTTACTACATTATTTATACGAATCTCTAAACTGTATGTGTCGGAACAACCAAACTGATCGGTTACAACCTGAGTTACAGTATAAGTCCCATTAGTTGTATAGATCGATGATGGATTTTGCAAAATACTTGTTGAGCCATTACCAAAATTCCATGACCAACCCACAGAATACTTAGAGGAGTCAACAAAGTTCACGTTTGTTCCTAAAGATAATTGCCCGGAGTTGAAGAAAGTAAATTTTGCGTCAGGTTTAGGCGTGATATTAATCGTTTGCACCAATGTACTCAAACATCCGTTAGATGAAATGATCTGGTGTGTTATAGAGTATTTTCCATCTGTTGGAAAAATAAAGCATGTATCTTTTGTAACACTAAAGCCAACGCCACCAAAATCCCAGTAATGATTGGTGACAGGAATTGTTGAAGGAGGCAAAATAGTTGAACTATCGGTGAAGCAAATGTTTTGCGCGGAACCGGTACACAATCTAGTATATCCCCACTTTATATTAGGTAGAGGGAAAACAGTAGTTGGTTTTCTTATCGTATCATAACAACCAAACGTATTATTAACTACAAGCATAACAGTATAAGTTCCGGGAGCGGTATAGCTTAAGGCCGGGTTTATATTGTTAGAGTTTTGGCCATTGCCGAAATCCCATTGCCATCCGCTCAACGATCCAATACCTGATGGATTAATTGATTGATCACTGAATTGAGTAGTCTGATTCAAACAAACAGTATTTGTAATAAAGTTTGCAGAAGGTTTATCTCTAAAATCAATTCGTATTTGCTTGGTTACTCCAAAACAAATTCCATTTGCGGTTGTTGATGCAGTTAGAATAACAAAACCATTTGTAGTTTCCGTTGGTGTAGCTATATAACTTGTTGTTGGCACAGTAGTATTCGACGGAACAAAACTTCCACCGCCACCACTCCAAATTACACTATTTGATGTAGTTCCGGTTATAATCGCATTCAATGGAATGATAGGGTTGTTTTTACAGCTATTTAAATCAGGGCCTAGAGTTAACGTTGCAGGCTGTGTGAAATACACAAGAACGCTATCGGAAACAGTTTTACATAATGCGCTTGGAGGAGTGGTGAGTTTCAGTTTTATTGGGCCACTGCTCAAGTCAGAAAAACTAGGAACGTAATTATTAATTAACGAAATATTATTTGGAATAAATATACCACTACCATTTGTGGTCCAAATACCGGAAGGAATGCTATTGCTAATATATCCACTCAAATAAACCGTAGAGTTGTTGCTACATCTTACCAAACTCGAAGTTGGCGCAGCATCAACAATTGGTGCTTTTTGTAAGATTATCTTTATGGTATCTCTTTCAGCAGCACAAATTCCATTATTGATACTCGTTAATAAAATTTTAATGTAAGGTAACGCTGTATCACCAGGTAATGCAGTATTGTAAATTGTTGTTAAGGAAGAGTTATTTACTACTGTTCCACTTGCAGGAGCAACAGGAGACCATGTACCCTGACTAGAAGCACCTAGAATTGATCCGCTCAATTGAATGGTGGCGGTATTATTTGTACACTTGATCTGATCTGTTCCAGCGTTTACTATTGGTCCTTGTAAAACTCTAACAGCAACAGTACTCGAAAGATTAGGACAAATTCCTGTTGAAGTCAAATTAAATATCACAAGACCACCTGTCCATGGGGTTGGTGTTGGAACCGGCACCAAAGAGGTATCTAATAAGTTAGGGGTGTAAACATTATTTGCGATTTGATTTGGGCCGCCCGAAAACGTTCCGTAACCATTACTGGTCCAAACTCCGGTATTTGGTCCGCCACCAATTACACCTTGCAAAGTAAATGTTGTATTAGAACAAATTGTTGCTGTTGGAACGGGATTAGCTTGAACAAATGTTTGAGAGTTGAAACTAGAATGTTGCGACATATGACTACCGCTAGTGCTACTTCCATTTACAACAGAGAAACCAAAAAGGTCAATATTATTTCTTAAGATACAATACGCTCCTTGAGGGATGGTAGCAGTACTGAAATAGATGCGAGCTCCAAAAAGATTACCTGCAGTTCCGGGAACAACCGTAAAGTTACCCGCGGCAATTGCTGTAGGCACAGCGTTGATATCCAATGTAAATGTACCAATGGCTGCACTTCTCACATAGATATCAAGGAATAATGAATCAGAGCTTTCTCTTTCGAAACTGGCAGTGTAAGAACCCGCGCAATATGCAGGCGCAATTTGAGCTGCTGCTAATTTGCAACCTCTACCTCCAACATTAAACACATAAACAGGCTTATCAGTTTGAATGTAGGTTAGAGCATTTCCAGCAGTATTCACTTTAAATGTTTCACCACTGTTGATCAACCAGTTTGTTGTGGTTGCAGAAGTGATAGATAAACTTGTTGAGTTTTGTGGAGCAAGAATATAAGCCTGATCATGTTGCGTTCCGGTTCTATGGATCACATAATGCATTCCAATCCTAGTAGTTGGCGTTATTTGATCGGCATAATAACTTGGGCAAACCGATGCTCCACCAAGTGCTCCAGAAACAGAAACTGCAATTTTTTTATCGGATGAAATAATCGAACCTGATAATTCTGTTGCTGGATAATTTACAGTACCGAGTAAAACTGTATTTATTGGGGCAAAAGCGTTTGTGCCATTTCCGGTTAAAATTGAATAGTTATTTGAATTAAAATTAGGCGTACAAAAATCAACGAAAGCATCTCCATTAAAATTTCCGGCTACAACATAACGAGGCGTTGTTCCAACAGCGTTACCACTGAATGCGGCGCCAAAAGCACCTGCGGCAGCTCCAAAAAGAACAGAAACATTATTTGAACCTGCATTTGAAACAACTAGATCAAGAAAAGCGTCGCCATCTACTAAAGCCGTAACCACTGATTCAGGATTAGTTCCAACAGCATATGCCGTAATTCCCGTGAAAGTTCCAACAGCATTACTTAAAAATACACGAACGTTAGCTGAGCCTCTGTTTGTAACAACAACATCTTCAAACCCATCAGCGTTAAGATCCACAACTTCTAATCGGTATGGATTTGTTGCACATGCGTAATTGGTTGGAGCCGGATTGAATGTACCGGTAGCAACGCCCAAAAATACGGAAATGCTATTGGAGTTATGATTTGTAATTACAACATCCTTGTTACCATCATTTGTAAAGTCAGATATCTTAATATCTATAGGTACTATTGGGGTTGCATACGTACTGTTGAAGGTAAAAGATCCCGCACCATTTCCGTGCATTAACGCAAAACCTGATGAAAGACTATGAGTTATTACAATATCCCTATTTCCATCATTGTTGATGTCATCACAGGCAACTGATGTAGGCGCTTGCCCACCTCCCGTACTAAAAAATGTTGCCGGCGCAAATGATCCAGCGCCATTACCAATGAGAATAGCCACATTATCAGAGCCACTATTAGTTACAATAAGGTCAAGATTTGAATCGTTGTTTACGTCTGCAGCTATGATGTGTGTTGGTGTTGATCCAACAATATGAACTCCATTCTCTGTAAAAGCTCCGGTTCCATTTCCTTTCAACATCATTACAGAGTTGAATTTCTGATCCACCATAGCTATATCTAAAAATCCATCGCCATCAAAATCGCGTGTAACAGATGAAACCGGATTTCTGGTGAAAAGATCTTCTTGACATGAAAAAGTTTCTCCTTGATTTAATGTAGTAATGAACGTATTGTTTTTTGGTCTTGGGCCAATAAGGTTTCCTTTAGGGGTAATCAACAAAGTAGTTAACCCAGGTTCTGTTGCAACAATATCGAACGCAGAATTACCTGCTAATCCATTGTAAAGTGTGTTTATTGAACTCGTGAATGGTGCGAAAAAATCATCTCCAATTCCATTTCTTCCCTTAATACTTATATTTTCCTTGCTTACAGCCGACTCCATAATAAAATTGGCTGAAACTGAACCGGTAGAGCTTATGTACAATCCCTTAGTATCCGCGGCATTAGCTAAAACACTCATAACCGCTGCTAAAGATGGAGTTAAATTAACCACAGTGGATGTATTCGCAGCTAAGTTAAACACCAGGTTCACACCACCTGCGTTGGCGGGCTGTCTTACCCTAACGGTAACCGCTTGGGTATAAGAACCGATCTGAAGTCCAATAGAACTAGTTCCAATAACAGCCGGCACTTTGGGTGCAACAAACCAGAAACTAGTATCGATCTGAGCATCCAGTTTGAAAAGAGAAAGGCAACTTAAAAGTAAAAGGTAAAAATACCGCATATTCATTTGTTTTTTAATGCAAAACCGAAAGCAAATTCGGCACTATTTTAAATAATGTTAATTGTACGAATATATCAAAAATATCGACCAATTGGGCAAATTTAACAAAATAACAAGCTTATATTTATACTTGAATATCAAGAAATTAACAACCCTATGCCAATAAATCAAAACCAGCTGGAACCCTTTAAAAATCTGGAATTAATAGCCAAAAAAGTGGTTGAGGGTTTCATTACAGGCATGCATAAAAGCCCATTTCATGGCTTTTCGGTTGAATTTGCAGAGCATAGGTTATACAATAAAGGTGAAAGTACGAAACATATCGATTGGAAACTGTTTGCCAGGACTGATAAATTATTTATCAAACGCTACGAAGAAGAGACCAATTTGCGATGCCAAATACTTCTGGATGCCTCATCCAGCATGCTTTTCCCGAAGGATGCAGAAAATACAAAGTTAAGTTTTAGCGTTCATGCAGCAGCAGCTTTGTGCGAACTTTTAAAACAACAACGTGATGCCTTTGGCCTTACCATTTTTCAGGACAAGATTATCAACCACCTACCAGCCAAAGGTAGTGTAACTCAAAAAAAGATCATTTTTGATCTTCTTGAAAATTTATTGAGCTCAACTGAACTCAATCGCTCAACATCAACCGAAAGCGCGCTGAATGAGGTTGCCGAGGTGATTCACCAACGCTCGCTAGTAGTTATTTTTAGCGATATGTTTGATAATAAACAAGAGCGTGATGGGCTTTTTTCGGCTTTACAACATTTAAAATTCAGGAAACATGAGGTTGTTCTATTTCATGTAACCGATAAGAAAAAAGAATTGGAATTTGAATTCGAAAACAGGCCTTATCACTTTATTGATATGGAAACCGGCGAAGAGTTAAAATTAAACCCGAGCCAAGTAAAAGAAAATTATTTGAAAAGCATCAACGCCTACAAGGAAGAGTTAGAGCTGAAATGCGGGCAATATCAAATTGATTTTGTAGAAGCTGATATCAACGAAGGGTTTGACAAAGTACTTTATGCTTACTTGGTAAAGCGTAATTTGATGAGTAAGTAATTAGATCCCTAATTTTTCTTTTAATTGCGAATAACTTGTACGACTTACAGGCACTTTTTTGCCCGATCGCAATACCGCCACGTAAGAGTTTTTCTCCATCGGTTCAATACGCGTGAGCTCTTTTAAATTAACGATGAACGAACGGTGCGTTCTAAAAAAATCATTTGCATTTAAAACCGATTCGTAATAATTCATTGTCTTTTTCTTGAGATAATAGGTCTCCTTGGTAAAGATCTTCACGTAATCGTCGTATGCCTCTATATAATGGATATCCAGTGTTGGAACAATGCGAATATCGCTTCCGTTCTTTATTACGATGCGATTTGTTTCCTCGGCGTATAACTGCGTTGTATTCAATAGTTTTTCAACTCTTTCTTCAGGCTTGTTTGCTCCTGCTCTCCATTTGTCGAGTGCTGAATTAAATCTATCCTGACTGTAAGGTTTTAATAAATAATCAATGGCGTTTGCTTCAAAAGCTTTGATGGCATACTCATCAAAGGCGGTTGTAAAAATGATGGCGGGCTTATCTTCTATCAATTCTAACATCTCAAAACCACTGATCTTTGGCATTTGAATATCTAAAAAAATAATATCCGGTTTATGTTGTTGAATAGCTTTTACGCCTTCAAATCCATCTCCGCACTGCGCTACCAATTCAATATCGGTATGCTGCAATAAATATTCATGCGCAACAGTTCGCGCCAATGGTTCATCGTCAATTATAATAGCTCTCTTCATTTTAATTGCGGAATTGATATGGTTGTTATAAAATTTGAATTCTCGGTACGTGTCTTTAACAGATCTTTCCGAGCGAACAACAAATATAAACGGCGTTGAATAGACTCTAAACCGAAATTATTTCCGGTCTTTGAACGCTGTGTTTCTTTGTCGAATGGATTTGTGATCTCAACAGTAAGTAAATGGTCGGTATGTTTAGTTTCGATCGTAATAAGCACATCGCCGGTTGTGTCGTACAAACCAAATTTAATGGCGTTCTCTACAACAGGCTGCAGTAATAATGGAGGAATACCGCTCTCTAAACAATTCTCACAATTCTTTGTTTCTATATTTAATCGATGACCAAAGCGCACTTTTTCTATTTCCAAATACAAATTCAAATGTGCCAATTCATCCTTTAAAGGAATTAATTTTTGCTCATCCTTTCTTAAAGTACCCCGGAGGAATTCGGAAAGCTGCTGCACCATTTTTCGAGCTTCTTGTGGTTGTGTTACTACTAAAGCATTTATTGAATTTAAACTATTGAATAAAAAATGTGGCTGAAGTTGTTGACGTAATTTT
This sequence comes from Bacteroidia bacterium, assembly GCA_018057345.1. Classification (GTDB taxonomy): domain Bacteria; phylum Bacteroidota; class Bacteroidia; order B-17B0; family Aurantibacillaceae; genus Aurantibacillus. The sequence goes on from JAGPDW010000066.1 coordinate 10,737, forward strand.
ACCAATTCCGCTTCACGCATAATGGTCTCGATCTCAATTTTATTCTTTTCACTCTCTTCTTTGTCTTGTATATATCCCACTAACCAATGCGTTATGGTAATAAATGAGATCACCAGTAAGGCCATCACATCTCTTACGGGCATCGACTGCTCGATGAAAATGAGGTATTCTTTGTTTTGTGCAAAAACAGTATTTAAAACAAGGGTAATTGCATGATGATAAATAATAACTACTGCGATAACATAAGCCGCACGATATAAACGATTCGCCTTGCCAGGTTGGTAGAATTTAAAAATAAGAACGGTGAGCACACCAATGATCCCTAAAATTAAATTTGAAATTGCGGAGTCTAGTCCTGCCACATTGCACGAAACTCCGGTTTTAGTAATAGCGTAGCCCTGCACCGATGTAAAAACAGCCCATGTTACCAGCAGTATCAAAACTGCTTTTCTTGCCGAATATATTACTGCTTTGGTCAGTTATCTATGCGAAACTTAACAATTTTGTTTGGATTATTTGCGAACGGTGATGAATATAATCAATAAATGAGCTTGTATCATGGGTTTCGTGTGTGGTAGAATACAATGGTTCTCCATTTTTGTACAACCTCAACTCAAATACATCTACCACATCAATGAATTTCCACTCCACTGATTGATCCTTATCATTACTGAATTTATCTTCGAGGACCTTACCCTGTGTTTTTGCTTTATAAAAAGCGTCCTCAAGGCTTGAAGCATTGATCAAAATAGTTTGCTCGTCAAATTGAGATCGATGCAAACCTTCTTCTATATTGATGTTAAATACCAGTTTTACGATGTACGAATTCATATCAAAAATGTTTAATTGTTTAACTTCTTATTTCTATTCCACCAAAAACAGTTGTACCGTTTAAAATAAGAACTTTGTTCTCAGTGTTTGTTACATTTGTTTGTATTGGTCGTTTATCGTCAATTCCTCCTAGAACGGCCGTCAATTCCGATTTTATTTCCCAGTTTGATGGGACGATCAACTTTGTACCACCAAAAAATTGCACAATCTCTATTGTGATCGTTCCATTAAAATCAGCCTGACTTAAATTGTACTCTGAACCCCCAAACACATTCACTATTTCTCCTCCTTTAAAATCCTTTGAAATAACGTTTTTTTTTACACCTCCGAAAACTGTTGTTGATGATATATGATCTTCTCCACTCTCAACTGTTTTGGTATCGCACCAATCTTCCCAGTGCTTTCCATGATAGTGTTTGTTATGTCTATGGTTATGCCATTTGCTCCATCGTTCGGGATCCCATTTTCTACGCGGTTTGAAAATCATTACCATACCTACTAAAATGATGACCAATGGCCATACGATATGACGCAAATTTAGTTCAGGATAAAGATCACAAACAATAAACGCTGTTCCAATTCCTACAAATACTAACCATGTTAGTCTCCTAAAATTACTTTTAATACCAATGGCCAAACCAATAGCTATAAAAATTGTTTTCCACGAAATAGCCCAATCTGGTATCGTTGCACCTAATTCTCTTGCTAAGAACAAGGCTCCAAAAATCACTACAAATAATCCTCCGATAATACTACCGCGTTTATGCTGTTTTTCCCACTTGTTCCAATTGTCTTCCGGCATTGGTGTTATATTTTGACCTTCCATGTGTTTATTTTTTTGATAAAGGTACATCACTAAAAAAGCGAATTCAAGGGCAATTAGGTATGCGGTATTAGGTAGTCGGTGAAATGTACCACTATGGCGGTAGGAAGTGTTATTTCAATTTATCCTTTTGTGTTTTTAAATGGCGTAGCATTTCAGGGAAACCCATTTTCATTTTAAAACCTTCCAAGGCTTGTGCAATACGTTTGCTCTTTGTTTCAATGGTTTTAGCTTCATCTATCCATTTAGAATAATAGTTTTGATGACCTGGAGTAAGTGCTTTGAAAAAACTCTCTGCGCTCTTATCCTCTTTTAAGCATTCTAAAAGATCGCCGCTGATCTTAAATTCGGAAGCATCTAATTCAAGGGCTAATTTTACTTTTTCCCCTTTTTGTTTCTTGATCTTTTTACGCAGATCTGCTTTTAAAGGAATGATAAAATCGCCATTTCCCATTGGGATCAAGGCTATTTGTTTGATAGGTATGCTGTCGATCTTTCCTTTAACGCGATACGACTTTTTTACTTTAGGATTTATTTTTTCGGCAATATCAAATGGGATAAATACATAGGTCCAGCCCGTTTTTTCGCCTTGCTTATTGAATTTTTCGATGATGGTGGTGAGGTTTACCATGGGATAAAGTTAGGGATTTGGCCCCTCTGGGGCCAAATATTTTAGAAAATGATTTTTGATGTTTTCAATTGCCCCAGAGGGGCAAAACATTTGCTAGATTAGTTACGCTGATCCAGAACCGAGAGTTAATGCTCAACAAAATCCAAGCTCCTTCGTCGCTTGGTGTTTTTTGCATTCCCGCTCTCAGCTTCAAGCTGAAAAAGCTTGAGGAACTGGATTAGCTTCGCTGATCCAGAACCGAGAGTTAATGCTCAACAAAATCCAAGCTCCTTCGTCGCTTGGTGTTTTTTGCATTCACGCTCTCAGCTTCAAGCTGAAAAAGCTTGAGCTTCGATCGTGAATGCAAAAAACCCAACCTCTTCGAGGTTGGGTTTTGTTGTTGCCCGAGCTGGATTCGAACCAACATAGTCGGTACCAAAAACCGAAGTCCTGCCATTAGACGATCGGGCATTATTGTCTGAACAGGCTGCGAAATTACAAAAAAATCATAAATCAACAATAAAATTGCTGAAATTTACTTTAATTTAAAGCACCGAAAATCAGTATATTCGCAAACCTTAACAAAGCAAATAGCATGACCTTATCTTTTAAAAATTTAAACAACATTATTGGCTGGTTAGTATGGGCCGTGGCAACATACACCTATTGCAGTACAATTGAACCCACTGCAAGTTTTTGGGATTGCGGCGAATACATTGCCTGTTCCTACAAATTAGAAGTTGGTCACCCTCCCGGAGCTCCATTCTTTTTGCTACTTGGAAGATTTTTCGCGGTGTTTGGTGGTGATAATCCTGCCAACGCAGCCATGATGATCAATATTTTGAGCGCGCTTGCCAGTTCTTTCACTATTTTATTTTTATTTTGGACCGTTACGCGTTTAGCACTTAAAGTTTACGGTCGCACAGCAGTAGAATTATCTAAAGGGCAACAATGGGCAGTTCTTGGTGCCGGTATCATTGGTGGTTTAGCTTATACTTTTTCTGATTCATTTTGGTTCAGCGCCGTTGAAGGCGAGGTTTACGCCATGTCGTCATTTTTCACTGCGTTGGTTTTTTGGGCCATTTTAAAATGGGATGAGGAAGACACGCATGATCCAACACTCGCTATGCGATGGATCGTTTTTATTAGTTATATGATGGGACTTTCTATTGGTGTCCATTTATTGAATTTACTTGTGATACCTGTTATTGGTTATGTGATCTACTTTAAAAAATACAAATTCAGCTGGAAAGGATTTTTCATCTGTGGTATTGTCTCCGTTGTTATTTTGGGCGCCGTACAAAATATGATCATCCCAAAAGTTGTAAAATTTGTTGCTGATTACGAAGTATTCTTCAC
>JAGPDW010000067.1:0-14340 GCA_018057345.1 Bacteroidia bacterium
GACTATAGCCGTATTAGATGCCGGATTTAGTAATGCCAACAATTTACCGGCCTTTGATAGTTTGTTTGCGCGAGGTGGCGTATTGGGTACTCGCGATTTTGTTGAAGGAGGAAATAGTGTTTATGAAGATAATTCACATGGCATGAGTGTGCTTTCGTGCATGGCCTCTTGTCATCCAAGTGTAATGGTTGGAACTGCACCGGAAGCCAATTATTGGTTGTTGCGAACTGAGGATGCTACAGAAACACCAAGCGAAGAATATAACTGGATCCGTGGCGCTGAATTTGCCGATAGCGTTGGCGCAGATATTTTAACTACATCACTTGGATATACCACATTTGATAAAGCGGCCTTTAATCACACTTACACTGCATTAAATGGAAAAACATATCCCATGAGTATAGCTTCAACCATGGCCGTAAGAAAAGGAATGTTTGTACTTAATGCCGCCGGAAATGACGGCACTTCACCATGGCAATTTATTGGAGTTCCGGCCGACGCGGATAGTATTTGTACGGTTGGTGCTGTTGATGTTTCTGGGAATTACGCAAGCTTTAGTTCAAAAGGACCAACTGCCGACGGACGAATAAAACCTGACCTTGTGGCACGAGGCTTTCAAACATGGGTGGCACTATCGGGTGGTGGTTACCAAGCAGGCAATGGTACATCGTATGCCACGCCTGTTTTAGCAGGAGCGGTAGCTTGTTTTTGGCAACGTTTCAATACCTTCAAAACAATGAAAGTATTAGACACGCTTAGAAAAACGGCCTCAAATAATTTAACTCCTAATAATACTATTGGTTGGGGAATACCAAATATGTGTGTTTTACCTGTTGGCGTAAAAGAATTAAATTCGAATGTTAATGTGTTCAGTGTATTTCCTAATCCTACAACAAATAAAATTACGGTAAAGATCACCGATAAAAGTTATGCAGCTCAAACAATAGAGTTGCGAAATTTATTAGGAACACTTTTAAAAACAATTGTAATCACTTCTTATGAAACAGTAATTGATCTGTGTTCATATGCGAATGGGGTTTATTTTATTAAAGTGAATACAAAAGCTGGAAGTTCAACTCAAAAAATTGTGAAGGAATAATTACGGAACGGGATCGTATCCGTGTTTTCCCCAGGGGTGACAACGTAAAATGCGTTTTAATCCTAGCCAACATCCTTTTATAGCCCCATATTTATTTATCGCTTCAATAGTGTATGCACTGCACGTTGGTTGATACCTACATGCATTTGGTAAAAGAGGGGAGATGGTAAGTTGGTAAAACCTGACGAATATAATGGCCAGCTTTTTTATAGTTCTATTTTTTTAAATCGTCGGATGCTTTGTTCACTTTTTGTTTCAAAGCTTCTTTGAATACAATAATTTTTTCAAGAGCAGCAACACTTCCGCACGAAATGATTTGCGCCGCTAAAATTCCTGCATTTTGTGCGGCATTTACTGCAACCGTTGCAACAGGAACACCGTTTGGCATTTGAACAATGCTTAACAAACTATCCCAACCATCAATGCTATTACTGCTTTTTACAGGAACACCAATTACAGGAAGTGGGGTTAACGAAGCAACCATACCGGGTAAGTGTGCTGCGCCTCCGGCGCCGGCAATAATTACTTGTAAACCGCGAAGGTGTGCATTCTTGGCATATTCAAACATTTTTTCGGGCGTACGATGTGCCGAAACAATATCTATTTCAAACGTAATTCCTAATTCTTTTAAAACATCGGCAGCAGCTTGCATGGTTGGCATGTCGCTGTTACTACCCATTATTATTCCTACTATTGGTTTGCTCATTTTATTAAATATGTAATGCTCGTTTTCCTGTTGCATCTAAACATGCTTCTTTCATGCTCTCTGTAAATGTTGGATGTGCATGGCTCATGCGCGAAATATCTTCAGCGCTTGCTTTATATTCCATCGCAACAACTGCTTCGGCTATCATGTCGGCAGTACGCGGACCGATCATATGTACACCTAAAATTTCATCGGTTACTTCATCGGCTAATACTTTCACAAAACCATCTGTATCCATACTTGCTCTTGCACGTCCACTAGCTTTGAAAGGGAAATTACCTACTTTGTATTTTTTACCTTGTTCTTTTAATTGCTCTTCGGTATAGCCAACCGCTGCAACTTCGGGCCAAGTATAAACTACACCGGGGATCAATAAATAATTAATGTGTGGTTTTTGTCCTGCCATTTGCTCAGCAACAAATACGCCTTCTTCTTCGGCTTTATGTGCAAGCATAGCGCCTTTTACTACATCGCCAATGGCGTAAATATTTTCTACATTGGTGCGTAAATGATCATCCGTTTCAATTCGTCCACGGTTATCAACTTTAATTCCTACTTTATCTAAACCTAATCCTTCGGTGTATGGTTTACGACCAACGCTCATTAAACAATAATCTCCTTTTAGTTCTATCTTCTCATCTTTTGCATTCAACGCGCTAACAGTAACTTCTTTTGCGCTCGCTTTAACACCGGTAACTTTTGTTTTAAATAGAAACTCGAACTTCAAATTCTTTTTTAGGACACGTTGCAATTCTTTACTTAAAGCACCATCCATACCCGGAATAATACGATCCATAAATTCAACAACCGTAATTTTACTTCCTAAGCGCGCGTACACACTTCCTAATTCTAAACCTATTACACCACCGCCAATAATTACCATGTGCTTTGGTACTTCTTGTAACTCTAATGCTTCGGTAGATGTGATAATGCGTTTTTTATCAATGTCAATCCCGGGCAAGGTGCTTGGTTTTGATCCTGTGGCTATAATAGTTTTAGCGCTTTCAATTTGTTCGGTCTTGCCATCTGCTTTTGTAATGTTGATGGTAGTTTTATTTTCAAAGCTTCCAATGCCGGTATAAACCGTGATCTTATTTTTCTTCATTAAGAAATTGATACCATCAACTGTCATTTTCACAACGCCACGTTTGCGCTCTATCATTTGTTTGATGTTTACTTTAGGTTCTTTTACATCAATACCATGTTCTTCAAAATGATTTACGGCATTGTAAAAATGCTCGCTAGAATCCAGCAAGGCTTTTGAAGGAATGCATCCAACGTTCAAACATGTTCCGCCTAAGCTTGCGTATTTTTCAATTAGAGCGGTTTTCATACCTAGTTGTGCACAACGAATGGCAGCAACATATCCTCCGGGGCCGGCACCTATGATGGTAACATCAAATTTTTCCATAAAAAGGGATTAAACGATCAATTTTAGAGTATAAAAGTAAGCAATATCTAACGTTTAAAAAAGCGCAAGTACCAATAGTATAACAAGGCGACGAGCGCTAGAGCAGCGCTAACCTTAGAGATAATATCACCAAATTGAGCAAAAAAAGTGAGCGCATCATTCGGTTTTAATTTGGCTTCAATTACAGCCGGTTCCCAATAGCCGGTTGGTTGAGAAACATTACCGGTTTCATCAATAAAACAGGAAGTGCCTGTGTTCGCACTTCGAGCAATGCTTCTGCGCGCTTCAATGGCACGTAATCGAGCATAGCTTAAATGTTGTTTGTAGCCTGGTGTATTATCCCACCAGCCGTCGTTTGTGATGATGAAAATAAAATTAGCGCCTTTACGAATGTATTCGCTGCAATAATCTCCATAAATACTTTCGTAACAAATAACGGGAGCGATCTTTATTCCATTTACACCTTCAAATACCACGCGATCTTTTTGCACACCCAAACTTCCGGTTGTTCCTCCCATATCAAGCGCCAACGATTCAAGAGGCTTTAGTAAACTTCCGTATGGCATTATTTCGGAGCCGGGCACTAATTTAGATTTATGATATAACACAACGCCATTTTTTGTGATCTGTAAACCTGTATTATAAAAATCAATATACGATCCGTCACTTTGCCTGCGCGATGTTGGTTCAGCGCTTTTTTCGTCAGGATAAATGGTGTATGTACAAGCGCCTGTAATAATGGTAAGATCAGGGAATTTACTAAGTAAACTATCGTTGAATAAATGAATATCGATCGCTTTGTCCAAATACGCTTCATTGATATTATTAACCATAAAAGTTTCGGGCAAAACTAAATAGTTGGTTGTTGCATTTAATTTACTACGGATCTGATTTAGCATTGCGCTGAACTGAATAGAAAAATCTTCATCAAACTTTTGATTATAAGGATCAATGTTTGGTTGAACAACTAAAATATTCTGTTCTTTTAATGCGCTTGTGTTCTTGTAACTAAAAAGTATAATGTAAGAAATTGAAATTGGAACCAATATCACTAATAAAGGTTTGAATGTGCTTTTTATTGAAAATGTTTTTGCATTCAATAGTTGAAACAATAAGATATTTACGGTAAGGATCCATAAACTACCTCCTGAAACACCGGTGTATTCAAACCATTGGATCCAATTTGTTTTGTAAGAGAAAATATTCCCAAGAGTTAGCCAAGGCCAGGTAAGTTGCCAGCTGTGATGAATATATTCCCATGCCAACCAAACCGGCACCAATAACCAAATGCCCCATGGTTTGTTGATCTTATTTTTAATATTGGAAAAAGTAACAAAGGTAATGGTCATTAATAAAGAGTTTGCTACAAAAGCCATTATACCACCTCCGGCCGAAGCATTCCAAACCCACCAAGTAACGCCCAAATTCCAAGTAAGGAAAGTGAGATAAGTGAGTGCAATGAGCTTTAATTTTTTTCTACGCGTATCAAGTGTGCTAAAATAATTTTCGATGATCAAAAGGGGTACAAGGGCAATAAAGATGAACGCCGTTAAACCAAAGAACCATGAAATGCTCAAAAGCGCGCCGCTAAGCAAAGCGTAAATTATTGTATTTGGTTTATTACCCATTAATGTGCTAAATTACAATTTTGTTCCTAATTTTGCCCCATGTTAATTGATACTCATACACACTTATACAGCGAGGAGTTTGATACTGATCGTGACCAGCTCATTACAAAGTCTATAAGTAACAATATAAAACGCTTTTATTTACCCAATATTGATTCGGAGAGTATTGATCGTATGCATGATCTTGAGAAAAAGTATCCCGAAAATTGTTTTGCTATGATGGGTTTGCATCCTTGCAGCGTAAAAGCAAACGTGGAGGATGAATTGAAACTGGTAAAAAAATGGCTCGATAAAAGAGCTTATGTTGGAGTTGGGGAAATTGGAATTGATCTTTTTTGGGACAAAACCTTTTTAAAGGAGCAACAACACGCGTTTAAAACGCAAATTCAATGGGCTGTTGAATTTGATTATGGCATTAGCATTCATTGCCGCGATGCATTTGATGAAGTATATGAATGTTTAACTTCCTTTCAAAAATTACCGCGTTCTATTTTTCATTGCTTTAGTGGAAATACCGAGCAAGCGAATAAGATCGTTGCCTTAGGGAATTTTAAATTAGGAATTGGAGGAGTAGTTACTTTTAAAAATAGTGGATTAGATAAAGTAGTAAAAGATATTTCGTTAGAACACTTGGTTTTGGAAACCGACGCGCCTTATTTAGCGCCTGTGCCTCACAGAGGTAAGCGTAACGAGCCCGGTTATATTATGGAAGTTGCCCGCAAAGTTGCTCAGGTAAAAGAAATTGGTTTGCAAGAAGTAGAGGAGGTAACAGAACGCAACTCGAATTTTATTTTTGGCAAATAAAAAACCCCCGAATTTCTTCGAGGGCTTTTGTAATTATCAAGTTTTTTCTACTTACTGATCACCATTTTCTTCACGGTTTTCTGCGTTCCATTACTGATCTCAATAAAGTAAACGCCATTAGCGTTATTACTCATGTCTATATCAAACACGCGACTCAATACTCTGGTTTCAATATTGCTGCCAATTAATTGCCCCATGTAATTGAAGATCTTAAACGTTAGGTCTTGCTCTTTTGAAAGTGTAGCCAAAATACTGAATTGACCATTATTTGGGTTTGGCATTAATCTCACGTTTACATCCAATTCATTTTTATACTCAACTACACCAACCTTATTACGGCAACTGATCTCCGGCATAATAGCTAATTGAAGGTTTCTACCGCGTAAGTTATTTAGTTTATACCAACTGCTAGTTTGTGTTCTTACAAATGCAGATGTATCAGCTATAAGTGCATTGGTTAATCTGTTTGTGAACACTTGTGCTGAATCTCCTGCTGCTTTTGTTGTCCATGGCATTTCTACACCAATATGGAAACCATTGGTTGGTAATAAATACGGAGGATCGAACGAATATTTATAAGCATACACGTCTTTGCCTGCAAAAGTGTAAGTTGATGTTCCGCACCAAGGAACCGTGCTAGTTGGTGAAGCAACGTTTGACCATGTTGCCACAACTGTTGAGACGATGCTTGCCAGTGGCGCTAATTTTTGTGTGAGTAATGTTACCGGCCCAAGTTGTATGCCTCCGCCCCACACATTACAATAGGTTGTTCCGTTACCCGAATTTGATTTTGTTCCTGCACGATTAAAAAGCACATATACAGATCCTAATTGAGGCATTGTGATATCGCTATATGAGTTTGCTGCAAAAAATTGAGCGTATTCTTTATCGTTATAACAATTTGTTCCGGTTAAAAATCCCGGATTTGTTACGTTACATCCAATTACCGAAGTGCTAGAGTTAACAGAGTAAACGTCGAGCGTATCGGTTTTCTTTATCTTTTTAAGTGTATCTAAGCAAGTTGGATTTTTAGGGCAAATAACTGTTGTGAATACAATACTTTGCGATGTTGTTGCTAATGTATTAGAAGCAATTAATTCTAATGTATAAGTTCCCTGACTTGATAAATTAAATGAAGGTTGACCAGTGAAATAACCTGAGTTAACAGTTGCAGTATTTGGAGTTAACACCCAAGTAAATGTTGGAGCAGGACAACCAGTTGACGTATTAACCGGAGTAAATGCTTGACCAAAACAAGGAGCAGGAGCAGTTAAGCTAAAGCTTGCTTGTGCAGGACTTCCGGGTGAGCAAATAACAGTTGGCGTACATTGTCCGTGCGTTCCTAATAAATTTCTAAATGGACATTGACTCATTGCCGTTTGCATACGAACAACTTGATCAGCTGTAAACATCCAACGGCAATCATCATAAGTATTATCCATAATGTTCATACTCATTTCTCCACCCGGGCTCAAGTTTGGTCCGCAAGAATTCATTTTGTACGGATAACTTCCGGGACATGTTGAATTTGGTCCTGTGTGAGGCGGAGTGTCGTTACAAAAATCCGATCCGCAATTTGCATCTCCCCAAATATTACGCACACCAAGCCAGTGGCCAATTTCGCGCGCTAATGTTTTTCCTTTATCGTAGTTTGCAGTATAAGGTCCCGGTGTTGCAGTAGCCGTTCCAACAACTTTTGTACAAACCCAAACACCATCCGTTACACCAGTTCCAAGATTACCAAAAGGGCCTTGTAAAGTTGTTCCTGCAGGAAAAGTAGAGCTTCCTAAAATAGTTATGCTAGAGCTAATATCACTCACGTAAATATTTAAATATTTTGTTGGATCCCAAACCACAAAAGGTTTTACAGTATATTCTATAAAACTTAAAAGTTGAGCATCGCTGGTCATGGTTGATGTATTTGCGGAAAAAACCGCACCAATATCTACACGATTAATACCAGGTTCTCCAAGAGCAATATTTGTTGGATCGGTGGTTGCCAAACAAAATTGAATATTAGGGTTTGCTGCATAGTTTGAATATTGAGCAATAGCTTGAGGATTGTCTCCCTGACCATTAAAGATCTTATTAAGGATATTTACTTGTTCTCCCACACGATTTTGCGGAATGTTAGGGGGGGTGCCAACAGCTACTCCATTATGAAGTATATGGAAAATAACCGGAATATTATAAGAAGCAAAGGCAGCTTTACCGGCAGTTTTATTCTTTTTGAATTCTTCCACTTTGGCACTAAACCAAGTTTCCCACTGTTGAGGCGGGGCCTGAGTACCAGATAGTTTGTTAATTGGGGCAGTGGAGTTTGTATTGTTTTGAGAAAATGAATTTCCCAATGAGAACACAAGGGCAGTAGCAATAAAAAGTAGTTTTTTGGTCATATCGGTTGATTTAACCCTTAAATGTAGTGAAAAAAATGCAAAATACGCTTTATAGCTACTAAAAATGACCCCTAAGTTTTTAAAACTCGGTTGTTGATGAGTGAGGTTTTTTTATTTGATGCTAAAGGCTAAGCATATCCTTTATTTTAACAGCTTGTCTACGTGATATTTCTACCTCTTTTCCGTCTTTTAATTTAACCATTAACCCGCCATTGAACCAGGTTTCTACACTGGCGATCCACTTTAAGTTAAGGATATGTTTACGACTGGCCCTAAAAAACTGACGCTCATTTAAGCGGCCTTCAAGGTTATTTAAACTGCGTAAAATAAGAGGTTTCGAATTCTCAAAATACACTCTTACATAATTGCCTTCCGATTCAAATAAACGAATATCGGCTAAGCGAACAAACCAACATTTTTCGCCGTCTTTTACAAATATCAATTCATTTTCATCTAAGGGCCCGTTATTATCTCCTTTTGAAACATGTTCTTTTTCAGCCAATTTTTTTAGCGTTTCGGCAAGGCGTTGTGGTTGAACCGGTTTTAATAAATAGTCGAACGCATTTAATTCAAACGCTTTAATGGCGTGCTCATCATAAGCCGTTACAAAAACAACATCGGGTAGGGCAGAAATTTCTTCTACCAATTCTAATCCTGATTTGCCTGGCATGTTAATGTCTAAAAAAACAACATCAGGTTTTAACTGATCAATTTTTTCTTTGGCTTCGGTGGCGTTAGCGCACTCTGCTATTACTTCAATTTCTTTGTGATCGGCCAACAAGCTTTTTAATTCGTTGCGCGCTAAACGTTCGTCATCTACAATAATTGCCTTCATATATTTTTATTTTTAGATTTTATTTTTGAGTCTTTAATGGAATTTGAATGGTGGTCTCAACTAATTTTGAATCTGGTAGCTCTTGAATTTTTATGGTTGCTTTTTTTCCATACATCAATTGTAAACGTTGTAGCGAATTATTAAATCCTAATCCTGTTATTGAGCGTTCGGTATTGAGTTGTCCGGTATTTGTAACAGTGATCATTATTTGCGAATCCATCAATTTTGTTGCAACGTTTATCTTTCCTCCTTTTTCAAGTTTAGAGATGCCATGTTTAATAGCATTTTCTACTTGCCCTTGTATAATTAGTGGTGGAACCGTCATGTGTTCTGTTTTAGGGTCGATAGATAATTCAAAATTCAAACGCTCTTCGTAACGGATCTTTTCCAGGTCAAGGTAATCCATTACTAAACTCATTTCATCTTTAATGCTGATTTCTTTGCTTTTGTTCATCAATAAAGAGTTGCGCAAAATGTTCGATAATTGGGTTACGGCTTGTTTTGCTTTCATTGGATCTTCATCTACCAAAGCGCGAATACTATTCATGCTATTGAACATAAAGTGTGGATTGAGTTGCGCTTTTAAGCTATTGAGTTCACTTTCTTTTCCTGCGGCCTCTAAACGCAAATTATCAATTTCGGCACGTTTGTAATTGGCAAAATAGTGATAACCAAAATAAATAATGTTCCAAACAAAAAACACAACTGAGAAATTGATGATGCTTGAAAGGATATTTATGAACGTAAGATCATTGGCATTTAAACTAAACACGGTGGAGGCAATGGCTAGAACAAAAAAGATGAGTAAAGCCTTTACAAAACTACTCAACAAAATAAAAAGTATTTGATTGTATAATTTAAAATTGATGGCGTTGAATCGGTGGATCAAATACCGATACGCGTGCGTGATGAGGATACCGGCCGGGATCATAACAATGTAAAGTAAATAATCTTTGAAGGAGGTATTGCTCGTTAATCCAAAAAACACCAAATTAATGAGTACGTATAGAAACCATCCACCAATTTGACTGATCCAATATGTTTTGAGGTGTTTAGGCATTGTACCGAAGGTAAGAATACCCTATAAAACATGAAAGTATTTAATTATGAGTGGTAAATAGCCATTAAGAGCAGAAAATATCCTCTATGGACTTACAGCTCAAACAGTTTATGTTTTGTTTGCGGAACCCGATGTTACCGTTTAATAGGGCGCGGAAAGATAAACACAGTTAAATGTCCGTTGGAAATTTATTGCTTTGAAACGTGAAGATTTAACCAGTCTTTTATTTGATCAAATTTGAAGTCTCCTTTGCTTGATGAGATAACGAAATCGTATTTTTCATTTTGAGAAGCAATGATGTCTAAATTGTCTGCCATTAAGACTAGTTTCATTACTACATAAGCGGTTCTTTTATTTCCGTCCACAAAAGGGTGATTAATGATTAGACTTTCAAAAATCGCAGCAGCTTTGTCTACTGTTGTTGAGTAAAGATCTTTTTGATCAAATGTCGCATAAGGTCTGGCTAAAGATGCTTCTAAAGCTCTTTTGTCCCGTATGCCTTTACTGCCGCCAAATTTGTCGATAAGAATATTGTGAATGCTTCAACGGTTTTAAGGTCGATCATTTAGCAAGCTTTTCAAGAAGTTCTTTGTCCTCGGTAAGAATTTGTCGAAGAGAATGAGTTAGTTCAAGTTTGTCGCCAGGCTGATCCTGTAAACCTTTTAGCAGGTCAAGAATGTCCTGCAGAACATTTTCCGGAACGTTGTCTAAAACCTTTTGAATTTCGTTCTTTATTTCAGTCTTTGTCATGTATCAAATATACGAAAATTTTTCCAGACTGTCGTCCGCCTATGAGTGGTAACTAGGGGATATGAATGTACTTATGGCTTTGTAGAGAGATGCGCCATTTGGTATTGTTTTTTACAAATTCAACGATCAAAGGAATGAGCTCTTCTACCTTACTCCATTCGGGTTGTAAATACAATAAACAATCGTTTGAAACGTGTTTAGCTTGTTCTTCGGCCCAAGTAATATCATGTTTATTGTAAACTATAACTTTTAATTCGTTTGCTAATTTGTAATTTTCTTGCAAAGGCAACATGGTTTTTTTTGGCGATAAGCAGATCCAATCCCAAGTGCCCGAAAAAGGGTAAGCACCCGATGTTTCAATAAATGTTTTTACGCCTTGTCTTTTTAATTCTCTTGTCAAAAAATCCAAATTATAGATCAAAGGTTCTCCACCTGTAATAACAACAGAATCTGCTTTTTGATCCATTACATTTTTGACAACATTTTTTGTAATAACCAACGGATGTTGATTGGCGTTCCAGCTTTCTTTTACATCGCACCAATGGCAACCAATGTCGCAACCGCCAATGCGAATAAAATACGCCGGCTTTCCGGTATTAAAACCTTCGCCCTGAATGGTATAAAATTCTTCCATCACGGGCAATTTTTCGCCACTCGTTACAAATGATTCATCCTCAGTGCTTAAATTATGAAGCTTATAGTTCAAGTGAGGCAAAATTACGAATTAAAGCGTAATTTTGCTGTTGTATCTTATGAATATTGGTATTGTTTGTTATCCAACCTATGGTGGAAGTGGTGTAGTTGCCACAGAACTTGGAATTGCTTTGGCAAAAGAAGGTCATAAAGTTCATTTTATGAGCTATTCGCAACCTTTTAGACTGAATCAGTTCAGCGAAAATTTATTTTATCATGAAGTAAGTGTGAATGATTATCCTTTATTTGAGTATCAACCTTACGAAAGTGTTTTAGCAAGTAAAATTGTTGACGTGGCTATATACGAACGTTTAGATGTTCTGCACGTGCATTATGCAATTCCTCACGCTTCGGTGGCGTATATGGCGCAGCAAATTTTAAAATCAAAAAAAATAAGTTTGCCTTATGTTACAACTTTGCATGGAACAGATATTACTTTGGTAGGGCGCGATCCTTCGTTTGAGCCTGTGATCCGTTTTAGTTTGAATCAAAGTAATGCTATTACGTCGGTTTCGGAAAGTTTAATGAAGGACACGCTTAAAACATTTAAGATCGATAATAAAATTGAGGTTATTCCTAACTTTATTAATATAGAAGATTATAAGAGTTCAACAGGGCAATGCTCTAAAAAACATTACGCGCCTCATGGCGAAAAAATAGTAGTACACGTAAGTAATTTTAGAAAAGTAAAACGTGTTGAGGATGTGATAGGGATATTTAATAAAGTACGCGCTAAATTAAAATGTAAATTAATTTTGGTGGGCGATGGCCCTGAGCGATCGGCTATTGAAACATTAGCGCGCAAAAGTAAATACCATACGGATATTGTAAGTTTAGGACGAATTCCAAATCCCATGGATGTGCTTTGCATTGGAGATTTGTTTTTACTTCCTTCAGAAACGGAAAGTTTTGGTTTGGCTGCCTTAGAAGCCATGGCCATGAAAATGCCTGTGATAAGTACCAACGCCGGTGGTTTACCTGAAGTAAATTTGAATGGCAAAACCGGATTTACAAGTAATGTTGGTAACGTTGATGAAATGGCAATTAATGCTGTAAAATTGTTAAGCGACGATAAGCTACTAGAAAAGTTCAGACAAAATGCATTTGCTCATGCCAAAAAATTTGATGTGAATGCTATACTTCCAATGTACGAGAGTTTGTACAAGCGATTAATTACAAAAAACAAGAAAAAGTAGTTTTTTATTTGGGCGTGCCGGCGAGGCTCACTCCAAAGAATACGGATGCTGGCTCGCCGTCGCGCTTTTCGCTACAAGCCTGCTTGTACTTTGCTATGTTTGTAGGGTTGCGGTGGCTTCTAAGGTCGCCTCCTCACCCAACAAACATTCGCAAAGTCCTTAAGCAGGGCTTTTCGCTACAATCGCTCACGCGAGCGTACACCGGGCATTTCAGTAAAAATTTAAGATTGCTACAAATTATAGCCATCAATCCTTTTTTTGTGATATAGCTTTGTGGTATGAATAATTTGCCAACCGTAAAACTTAAACGGTTTTTTCACAACCAAAAAGAGGTTATACAAGTTCTTTTTGAGAGGAACGATCAGATCACACAATTGTTAAGGTCAAAAGTGCAATTGCGTTGGAGTAAAACTATGAGTTGTTGGTACGTTCCTTTTTCAAAAACCATTACCAACGAATTGTTTCAATTGGTAAAAAACAAAGCTTATTTAGAATATTCAGAATTAAAAAATGATGTTTTGAAGAAGGAGCCGGAAACTTTAATTGCGTCCGGGTTAAATGTTGCAAGGACTGAAGTGGTGGCAAAAATTGAGGACTTAAAGCGATGGATGCGATCGAAGCGCTATAGCGAAAGCACTATTGGAACCTATAGTGATGCTTTGAAAACATTTTTGAGATATGCAGGAGAAAAACCTATATCGGAGATAAGTAATCAGGATCTTATAGAGTTCAACAATAGCTATATATTGGCCAATAAATTATCGGCTTCGTTTCAAAATCAAGTGGTAAATGCCATTAAGTTATTTTTAAGAGTAGTTGAAAATAAAAAAATAGATATTGAATTGATCCATAGGCCGAAGCGGGCAAAGGTATTGCCTAATGTTTTAAGCAAGGAGGAAGTGAGGTTAATATTGAATGCACACAATAATCTTAAACATAAGGTGATGTTGAGTTTAATATATAGTTGTGGTTTAAGATGTGGAGAGTTGTTGAGTTTAAAGCCGGAGCATGTTGATAGTAAACGAAATTTGTTGATCATAAAGCAAGCTAAGGGCCGAAAAGACAGGATAGTGCCTTTAAGTACTAAAATAATTGACATGTTGAGGCAGTACTTTATAGCCGCTAAGCCCGAGGTTTATTTATTTGAAGGGCAAAAAAAAGGCGAGCCGTATGATGTGAGTAGTTTGCAAAAAGTTTTAAAACAATCGTTAGAAAAGGTAAAGATCAACAAGCCCGTTACCTTGCACTGGTTGAGGCATAGCTACGCCACGCATTTACTTGAAAATGGTACCGACTTAAGATATATACAGGAAATACTTGGGCATAGCCGCAGTACCACAACCGAAATATATACCCATGTAAGCACAAAAAGCATCCAAAACATTGTTTCTCCGTTTGATTACTTGCTATAATGAACAAAATTTTATACATTAGATCAAGTAAGATGAGCATGACCATAGTAAACAAACAATATCAATTTAACACTACTAGTGCCATTTGGACTGATCCAAATCTACGATGTATCGTAGATTTTCATTCAGAAAAAGCGGAAGATGGTGAATTGAAAATAAGACCAAAAGTCGGCCTATCTCGCTATTTTGACAAGATATGCTTACTTTTAGTAAGCATATAAAGGAGTTAGCTGCAAGCAATCTGAAGAATACCCACTAGACGGTATTTCTCCAATTGACTAATAACTTTATATTTGACAAAATACTCTAAAGTGAGTATAAAAAGAAATTTAAAAAAAACTACTTTTACA
>JAGPDW010000224.1:0-4108 GCA_018057345.1 Bacteroidia bacterium
GATAATGAGAACTGTAGACCTGTTTGATAATTACCTGGAAGGAAAGCTCAACGCGCAAGAATTAGCAGCGTTTGAATTACGTGCGAGCAGCGATCCTGTTTTTCAAAAAGCATTCGATGAACATAAAACGCTCGTGGGAATTTTAAACGCGAGCAATGAGCGCCAGGTCCTAAAAAATAAATTAAAGCACATTCACTCGGTAGAGTTTGGAAAAGAAGCAAAGATCATTTCTATCAACAAGCCCGAGAAACTCACAAAACGTATTGGTAAAACATTTATGGTGGCCGCAAGTGCTGCTGTAATTGCTGTAATTTCTACAATTGCATTATTAAGCACCGGTGGTTATTTATTAGAGAAGCAAGATATTAAGATCACCGATCTTGGTTTAGAAGTGGCAGGATTAAAATCGTCGCAGAACGCTATCGTAAGAAAATTGAATTCAAAAGAAGACAAGCCTAGTTTTGCTGCAGCGAATTTGGAAGGCTCTGCTTTTGCACTTAATAATAGTGGTTACGTAATTACAAGTTGGCACATGGTAAATGGTGCTGATAGCATCTTTATTCAAAATAGCACAACAGAGCGCGCACTTACAAAAATTATTTTTAACGATCCCGCTTTAGACATTGCAGTTTTAAAAATAGAGAACGAAGAAGTGAGCAAAGCTTGGCAAGTACCTTTTACATTTAATGCAAAGTCGGCCGAGGTTGGTGAAGAGGTTTATACATTAGGTTATCCACGTCAAGATGTAGTTTACGGCGAAGGCTCTTTAAGTTCTTTAAGCGGATATTACAACGACACCGCCATGTACCAAGTTTCTATTCCTGTTAACCCGGGAAATAGTGGCGGTCCGGTTTTAGATTCGCAAGGAAACATTATTGGCGTTATTCGCGGAAAGATCACAACAGCTGAAGGAACTGGATTTGCGGTTAAGTCAACTCAGATCATTCGTTCTATTACTTCGGTAGAAGGCGAAACTGTAAAATCAGAATTGATATTGAACAACACTAAATCATCACTTAAAAAATTAAAAAGAAGCGAACAGATAAAACGAATAAACCCATACGTATTCAATGTATTGGTTTACAAAAACAATTAATACCGCACTATTAGTTTATTTGTGGAAAAGTTTCACAAATAGCATCTGTACTTAAACACAAACCTTAACATTTTATTTATGAAAATCATTAGCAAAATTTACTTGCTTGGGCTTGTTATTGCCCTAACGCAAGGTTGCGGAGCAGATCGCGAAGCAAAAAGCTCAAACAGTGAGGCGGACATGATCTCTACTCCCGCAGGCATTGAAAAATCAAAAGACGAAGCTTCGGAAGAAGGAATTACCAATGGCCTTGCCGGAAATTCAAATTTTAAAGACGGCGAAAAAAGATCGGCCGACACAAACAAAATGAACTTCGTTAATTCATCAGCATCTCGCATTGGAAAAATCGATTCCATTAAAAAATTCATTCGTACGGCCGACATCAAATTTAAAGTAAAGAATGTAGAGAAGAGTACTTATAAAATTGAAGACATCATCAACCACTTTGACGGCTTTGTGATCAATACTAATTTAAATTGTAGAGTTAATTATACCGAATCACATCGCATTAAAGAAGATTCAGTTTTAGAACGCAAACATTTTGTAGTAGAGAACAGCATTACCTTTCGTGTTCCGAAATTTTTGTTGGACACAACACTCAAACAAATTGTTTCGCAGATCGATTTTTTAGACCATCGCATCATTACCGCTGAAGATGTTAGTTTTGCAGCGCTTAAAAATAAAATGCACCAAAAACGTTTTGGTCGCTACCAAAAAAGAATTACTCAGGCAACTGATAGATCAGGTAAGACAAATGCTGTTGTAAATGCAGAGAATGGTTTGTATGAAAAAGAAGAACTAGCAGACAACAGCGAATTAAATGATATGGTACTAAACGACAAAGTTGAATACGCAACCGTTACCATGTACATTTACCAAGATGAAAAAGTAAGGAATGATATGGTTTTTTCGCAACCACATTTTGATTCGTATCGCCCTTCATTTGGAAGTGAGTTTGTAAAAAGTTTAAAGTTTGGTTGGAGATTGGTTGAGGAAATATTTTTGCTAATCGTAAAATTATGGCCGATCATTTTAATTGGTATTGGTTTGTTTTATGGGATAAGACGCTTGGTGAAGAAAGCGTAATGTTTAGTCCCGTAGGGACGGCATATCGGTAGAAATAATTTATAATGATCGTTAAAGCCCCGTAGGGGCGACATATTATATGTCATCCCTACGGGATTTCTTTTTCTCTTCTCACTTCGATTTTACCAATATGTAGTCCCTAGCGGGACTATTTATCAGCGTACGCAATTGTTGCCACCGATATCTGTATCCCCTCCACATCTTTTAAAGCTTGCCAAACTCCTTCAACCGTTGATCCGGTGGTGATCACATCATCTACCAATAAAATATGTTCGTTTCTAAAAGCAGCAGGATCACTCAACGCAAACACATCTTTCACATTTTCCCATCGCTCATATTTTCGTTTTTTGGTTTGTGTTGAGGTTTCTAGTTGGCGAACAAGAGTTGTTGTGTCTAAGGCAATTCCACTCACCTCCGAAATTCCTTTTGCAAAACATTCGCTTTGATTATAACCTCTCGAGGCCTGCTTCTTTTTGTGCAGAGGAACAGGAACCACATAATTTATGCCCTCAAAAAAGGAGGAGGCCTTAAGATCATTATAAAATGTATTGCCCATTAATACGCCAATGTTTTGTTGACTCTCATATTTTAAAGCATGCAGCAAATTTTGAACCTTTCCGTCCTTTTCAAATATAAATAAACTAGTGGCCTGTTGTAAAGGAACCCTGCCGCCAAGAGCCATTATGATGGGGTTAGTAGCATTTAAATGAAAATTACTTTTAGGTAAGCTTAGTAGGCATTTATTGCAGATCACCCGCTCGTGCTTGAACAGCAGGCCCTCGCAAGCCTCACAATAGCGCGGATAAATTAGTGACATGAAGTCGTTAATAAGTGCCATAAGCTGTATCGAAAATAGTACAAATAGTTAGTAATTTTACACTAAATTATTAAAATGAATCAGGAAGAGTCGAAAAAGAAGCGCGGTATATTTTTGTGGATCATTATTTTTCTTTTAGTGGGATCTAATGCGGTTTTAGTTTGGTTATATCTTCAAGAGAAAAACAAATTGGCCGAAAAGATCATAGAAATTAAAACAATCTATGTAGAAAAAGAAACCATTGAGTTGGATCTTGCTACTTTGAAAAAAGACTACGAAAGTTTAGAGACAAATAATAAAGCCATACAAGCAGATATTGAATTGAAAAAAGCGCGCATCGAAGAATTAATGATCGAGGCAAAAAAGCACAAGGGCGATGCGTATTTTATTGCAAAACTTAAAAAGGAAACCGAAACCTTGCGCGCCATCATGCAGCACTACGTGGTTACAATCGATTCTTTAAACACATTAAATCAAAATTTAATAGTTGAGAAGAAGAATGTTATCAAACAGCTTAACGAAGAAAAGGAAAAAGGAAAGCAGCTCAACCAGGAAAAAGATGAGTTAAAAGAAACCATTGCCAAAGGAAGTGTTTTGACCTGTTTTAATGTAAGCGCTAAAGGAGTGTATTTTAAAAAAGGCGGCAAAAAAGAAGTTGAATCAAACAAGGCTCGCAAGACCACCAAAATAAAAGTTAACTTTAGTTTAGGTGAAAACAAAATTGCTAAGGCCGGCGAAAAAACCGTTTACGTTCGTATTATGACCCCCGACGGAAAGGAAATGGCCAAAAGCTACGACGATAGCTATAAGTTTGTTTTTAACAAAAGCAATGGCTATTTCGCAGGAAAAGAAACAGTTAACTATGGTAACGTTGAATTAAGCGCAGTTACCTATTGCGAAGGGCAAGGAGAAATGGTACCGGGCAATTACATTATCGAGATCAGTTGCGATGGAGCGATGATTGGTAGTACGAATCTAAAATTGGACTAATTTTTACCAATTTCATCTTTTAAAAATTCAATCTTTTTCCTACTTTTAGCTTCCCGCATTACTTAAAAAGCGGACTACTACTATGATGACTTTAGAAATGAAAAACACAGCACTAACTA
>JAGPDW010000068.1:0-14279 GCA_018057345.1 Bacteroidia bacterium
GATCTTGCAGTTAATAATAAGAATTGTAAGATAAAGGCCTTAACAGTGAATCTTGATATTCAGGAATACTGGGGCAAAAGTAAATGTGATAGCATTCTTAATAAACTGAATAAGAAAAATTAGTACCCTTATTATACAATGAAAAAACCCACCTTATTAGAGTGGGTTCTAGAAATTATCGCTATAATTTAAATCTGTGCGCTAAAAATGGGTTTGTAAACTAATTTAAAACACAAGTAATAATTGGATTGGCTACAATTGTGCCATTTATAGTACTAACTGGGCTTTCATTTTCTTTACACCAAGCCTTTGCCCCTGATTTGGTTAATTTTGCTTCTGTTGTAACAACAACGTTAGCAATTGACCCAACTTGACTACAAACACAAGAATAATCCTTTTTACACGATGTCATGTTAAAAGAAAGAATTAACAGACCAAATATTATTTTTTTCATTTCAAAAAATAGTTACTTAATAACACAATTAGGATGTGTGGCGGTAAATACTACTCCATTTGAACTTACTTTAGAATCGGCAAGTGCTTTACACCAAGCTTCAGCATCTTTCTTTTTTGATTTAGTGCTATATACAAACATTGATGTGTAACCTGATGATCCACCAGAGGTTATTGAAGTACACTCGCAAGAATAATTTTTTTTGCATGAACTCGTTATAGATATTACAGCGATCATTATGATTATCTGCCTCTTCATAAAAGTACTATTGGCCAAAAATAGAATAAATTTACTAAATACCAAAACCCACCTTATTAGAGTGGGTTCTTAGTTTAATGCTGTTAGGGTCTACTCCTTAATAAACTTACTTGTGTAACTCTTACCCTCTGAAGTGATCAGTAATTGATAAATGCCTTTGTTTAATCCTTCAATGTTTATCTGGGTAGAGTTTTCTTTTTGTTCCAATACTTTTCTTCCTAGTATATCCATGATTGAATAGCTTTCAATGGACTTGCCATCTGTAATTTTAAGATTTAGAATGTTTGAAGAAGGGTTTGGGTAAATTAAATGGAAATTTGAATTGTAAAGGTATTCCTCAATTCCAATAACTTGACAAGTTACTGAAATTGGAGTGTATTTATCAATAAGAGTTCCATCTCCTAATTGGCCTTTTTGATTAGCTCCCCAAGCCCACATTGTGCTATCTGCTCTTATTGCCGAACTATGACTGCCTCCTCCTGTTATTGCGCACCAGTTTGTGTAGGTACCAACTTGCTGTGGGCTATTATTACTTATATTTGTACCATCCCCTAATTGTCCTTGAATATTCTCCCCCCAAGACCATAAAGTGCTATCTGTTTTTATTGCCAATGAATACCTATATCCACCTGCAATAGCCAACCAATTGTTGTCGGTACCGATTTGGGTTGGAAGGTTTTTACTTATGTTGGTACCGTCACCTAATCCTCCAAAATAATTATCACCCCAAGCCCATAAAGTACCATCGGTTTTGATTGCTAAAGAATGTCCGCTAGCATAAACAATCAACTTCCAATTATTTCCCGTGCCAATTTGAATAGGAGTATTTTTACTAACATTTGTGCCATCTCCTAATTGACCGTCTGTATTATCTCCCCAGGCCCATAAAGTGCCATCCGTCTTTATTGCTAAAGAGTGTCCATAACCACATGCAATAGAAAGCCAATTACTTGAAGAACCAATTTGAATCGGAGTGTTTCTAATAGTATTTGTACCATCTCCTAGTTCTCCAAAATTATTCCTGCCCCAAGCCCAAAGAGTTCCATTAGCTTTTATCGCTAGATTGTGATATCCACCACAACTAATGAGCTTCCAATTATTGTCAATACCAATTTGCGTTGGAATGGCTTTACTCGTATAGGTGCCATCCCCTACTTGACCATAAGAATTATATCCCCATCCCCACAAAGTGCCGTTTGTCTTCAGGCCAAGAGAATGAGCATAACTCCCAGCTATTGATTGCCAATTTGTGCTTGTACTTATTTGAGTTGGTAAGCTTTTATCAATAAGTGTACCATCACCAATTTCACCCTGTCCGTTATATCCCCACGCCCACAGTGTACCATCAGTTTTGATTGCAATAGAATGTAAGCCACCACCAGCAATTGATTTCCAACACTGGGCGTTAATTTGAGAAACGACTGAGAATAATAAAATTGAGAATATAATTTTCATAGTCTTAATTTTAATTAAAGATAGTAATTCCATTGAAATAAAAAACCCACCTTATTAGAGTGGGTTCTTAGTTAAGTGCTTTTTGAATTTACTCCTTAATAAACTTACTTATACAACTCATGTCCTTTGAAGTCTCACTAGACGGGATTTTCCATTTTAAAATATTTTCATACCTTTATTACATAATGAAAAACTCTTACAAACTCATCACCCTATTTTTGATCCTTATTGCAATAGGATTAAGTGATTGTCAATACCGTAAAGATTGTGGTGGAAGGCGCAAGAAAAAGGTTAAGACCGGAATGGGCGGCTACATGTAATAGTGTTTGTCCGAAATGCCCATTTTCTTCGTTATGCTGCAGAAAAAAAATTCTCATTTACTTAAGTAAACTGCGTCATTTTTTTCTTTGCATGCCTCAAAACTGGGCATTTCGATCCAAACACTAGATCAAAGAAATTCCGATAAACTCTTAAGTGTAATAGACGATCTTTGGTTCAACGCCAACGTTGAAGGTAATTGTAGAAGCTGTGTTGATCTGATCTTCATCCTCATCCTCTACAAATAATGTAATATTCACTTTTCCTTCATTATTGCTGCAAAGCGTTTTAAGCAGCATGTTCATGATCTTTAGTGTAGATGTATTGTAAAAACCAACTGTGATCTCCACGCTCAATGGAGCGGTTGCTTTAAAAGTTTGCGCCCACTGTAATACCTTTTCGTAAAACGAGGGCGGGTTTGCCATAAACGAATTTCCCTTTATGACCATTTTATTTTCTTCGGGTTTCACCAACACATATGGTGATTTTTCTCCTTCTGCTATCTCAATCATGATATATAATTCTCAAAGATAAATCAAAATTTAATTCCAATAACACAAATGTCGTCCATTTGTTCATAATCTCCCATCCATGTTTCAAATTCATTAACTGTGGATTCATATTGTTCGTTAATAGGCTGGGGGTAAATTTCACCAAAAAAAGCCTTCATTCGCTTTGTTGAATATCGTTTATTTTTTTCTCCCCCAAACTGATCTCCAAAACCATCGCTAAAGAAGTAAGCGCAATCACCCTTCTGCGGCTTCATTACGTTATCTGTAAAGCCTTTAACCTCATTAGGAAAGCTACCTCCAATTGAATAAATTGGGGCTTTAATATCCTGAGGGCCTTCTTTAGAATAATAATAAAGTGGGCGGTTGGCACCTGAGAATATGAACTCAGTAGCATCCTTGTTGATCCTTAATACCATTGCATCCATACCGTCGCCTATTCGATTCTCTTCTTCTTTCTTTTTAAAGGCCTTGTGCAATTTTTTGTCCAATTCATTTAAAATAAGAGCAGGCGTTGCCTCCTTATACTCGATCAATACCTGGTCGAGGAATGTAGATCCTAATAAGCTCATAAAAGCTCCCGGCACACCATGCCCTGTGCAATCCACCACAGCAATATAAGAGTAAGTGTCGGTTTCAGTGAACCAATAAAAATCTCCGCTTACAATATCACGAGGTCGGTAATAAACAAACAAATTAAGCTTTTTACTCACGTAATCAGGATCGGGCAATACCGCATTTTGAATTCGTTTGGCATAAGCAATACTAGCAGTAATATCCTGATTCTTTTCGTTAAGTAGTTCGTTGGCTTTCTCAATTTTTTCTTTTTCCAGTACCAACTCGCCAGTTTTTTCTTTTACTAATCCTTCTAATATCTCCTTATCTTTTTGAAGTTTTTTGGTTCTCCACCTAAAGAATAGGAAAAACACAAGGATAACAAAAGCAGAAGCTGTAACAATGAACCAGAGTTTTTTCCAGAAAGGTTTACCAATGGTAATTTTAAATGTAGCAGGACTTTGCGTTGCAATATTATCAGAGTTGAAAGCAGTGATAACGAATTTATAATCTCCGTCGGGTAAATTAGGATAAGTCACACTTTGCTCTGAAGTGATCCGTTGGTTATCTTCAAAACCTTCGAGTTGATACTTGTAAGTAACACCCCCAGGATTGGTTAACGAAACTCCAACAAAATCAATTGTTAATTCATATTTATCATAAGGTAATTTATACACTGAGTCTAACTGATGAACTGTGGTATTTGTTCGCACGGAAAGAAAAGATAGAACGGGGGGATTTAAATTGATCACATCCTCGTTTGGAAGATAGCGGATCAAGCCTTCGGTACTTCCCATGTAGATATCTCCCTTTTTACTTTTATAAATTGCATTATTGTTCACAATGTTAGCAGGCAAACCATTAGATCTGTTAATACTCCTGAACGTTTTTAAATTTGCGTATTTGATACTAATACCATTCTTATGAGTGGTTACCACATCTCCCTTTTGTGTAACCGTTATTCCATAACAAAAATCAGAACTCAAGCCATCATCTGTCGTGTAATGTATAAAATTCGGTTTTCTGTTCTTGCGATAGCAATACACACCATCGCCTTCGGTAGCAAACCAAATATTATCGTCTCTATCCTGGGTACCGGCATTGAATTTGAATGGAGACAAAGTATCCTTATCACTCATTATGGTCTTCTGTAATTCTACTTCTCCTTTGGAAATATGATATAAAGGTGTTTCGGGCGAGAAAGCCCACACTTGATCCATACGATCAACAAAAGCATTCAGAAAATTATTATGAGGGGCTCCGGAGTTGGTATTGAATTCCTTTATCACCTCCAATTTATCGTTAACATAAATTAATCCCTCTGTTGTACACACAAGGTATTGCCCGGTTTGGTCTTTGGCTATACGATTCACACCCTTTCCTTTGAATATTGCTACTGCCTTCTTATACACCATTTTATTTTTAGCAATATCGTACACATGCAAATTATCACTTGTACCTATCCATAGCTCAGCAGTTAATTTATTTATAAAACTTGTATTGATATCCTCTTCTATTCCCTTTGGAATAAGATCATGTTTAATGGAAAGGTTTGTTTCGGTATTAAACACGAACACTTTTTTATCATCAGACACAAAGATGTTCAACGAATCGTCAACTGCGATAGTTCTTATGTCATCAAATGGTAAAAAGTTGGTGGTACTAAAACGTTCGAATCTACTTGATAAGAATTGGAACAAACCATTACCTGTTGAACCGAACCAAAGGTTAGTTTCTTTGTCAACAAAAATGCGATTGATGAATTGGCTTTGTAACCCATTCTTATTATTAATGGTGGTTTGTTTTTCGAGGCGATAATTACTTGTAAATCGTAACATGCACAAACCTTCACCGGTGAGTGAGATCCACATCTCATTATCACCTTTTAAACAAATATCCTTAATATTATTTTTGGAGCTTTTTAATTCAACCGAAAATGTGAGCATGGACTTGTACTCATTATTGCTCTTAATAAATAACTCAACTCCTATTCCATCTTCGCCAACCCACAATTCGTTGCGTGAAGATATTTCAATACAGGTTGTATTCTTTCCTTGAGTTCCTTCAAGAGTTTTTGAGGCCTTTGAACTTTTTCCAAGTTCAAATATCAAAACACCTTCTTGTGTGGCAGTGTAAAGTTTATCTTCCTTGATCTTTATTTCGTTGATAGGTGGAAGTTCTTCTTCAGTAAATAGTTTCGGTTCTCCATCTTCTTTTACTACATACAAACCTCCTGCTGCATTAGCAAAATAAATATACCCTTTAGAATCCTCAGCAAAGCCAACTACACGAGCAAGTGCCTCTTCATTTGTATGAAGTTTTTTGAATTTACCGTTTGTTCTTTTTGAAACATGGCCTTCAAAATGCCCTACCCATAAGTTTAGTTTTGAATCGAGGAATAATGCACTGCAATAACTTTCGGCCAAACTATCCTTCTTGGTGTATTTAACCATTTTCTTTCCCCCATAAAGCGCTAATCCGTCGCCCGTTGCTATGTATAGAAAACCTCGTTTATCTTGAACAAGATCGTAAACATAAGGTTGTGGTAAACCTTGCTCCTGAGTAAACACATTGAATTTATATTCCTGTGCTTTTGCAAATGCCGAAACAATTATAAAAAATATGAGTAAATGTCTCTTCATCTATTTTGCGGGCTTCATCTTTATATTGTACTTGTACTTGGGTACTCCACCAATTGGTTGAGAAAAAAACGGCATGGCTTCGCCATACTGGTTGGTGATGTAAACCGCTACATTATTATTTTTCACCTCTTTCTTATTGATGAATTGTATATCCAGTGAAGTTCCTATTTCAGCTTTTTCGATCTTGAATTTAACTTGTGCCCACACACCTTCTGTTTGTGAAGCAAACATCTCTCCTTTTTTCTCAACCGACACTACTCTAATAGTTCCTGCGTTGTCATAATCGAAAGTGCTTATATCTACTTCGATCACGTTTTCCGTTACATAAGGATAAATATGACCTACATATCCGGCTTTCTCTTCGAGTCTAAAAGTATACTCATAATAGAATGAATTAGAACCTTCCACCTTTACGTTCTTATCTTTTTGGGAAGATAAAAATAACTTATAAAGGTTTCCGTCATCACCATCCAGACCTTCTACCACCATTTTAAAAACATAACCTTTAAAATCGCTTTGCAATTCTCCTTCTTTTGGATTGAAGGGGCCAAATTCATACCATTTACCATCCAAGGCGGCATCTTCTCCAAATGTTTTACCCATGATGAATACGCCGGATTTATAATTTCCTTTAGGCGAAAGTTCTTGTGCAGCCTTATCAGAATGGGCACCTTTACCACCGTAGAATGAAAATTTTGTTTTCGAGTTAAAGGCACTTGCTTTTTCATCTACCGTTCCCCCGTTATCAGGATCGTAAACGCGAATGTAGAATGGATCGTTGGATTTTTCGGGAACAACAAAAAATACGATCTGCACAAAATCATCGTCGCCAAATGAGAGTTTTGCATTTTTAGAGAAGGTTGTAAAATACGGGATCTTTTCATCTTCGGAAGGAATGGCTTGGCACCAAGCAAAATTAAACGAGAAAACAAAAAGGACAATTACGAGAACATTTTTTTTTAGTTGCATAAAATTAATTTAAGATAAGTACATCCACCCTTCTGTTCAAACGTCGGATATCTTCGGGTGAGTTGTTGTACAATGGATAAAACTCTCCTAAGAATTTGCGTTTGATCTTAACTTTTACATAAGGTTCGAGGGCTTTTTCTACCGATAAAACCCTGCGCTCGCTAAGTTTAAAGTTGTATTCAGCAGTTCCTAAATTACAAGTATTTCCTTCAAGTTCAACTTCTTTTATGATTTTATTAGTATAATTTTTGAAATAAAAATCGATCTTTTCTTGCTCGTTTGGCCTAATGTTAAACTTGTCTAGATCAAAATAAACACAGAGTCCATCAAATACAGATTCAACGATGGTAACTCGCCTTTTTCCCTTATAAGCTGTAATAAAAGCATTGCTGTAACCCATTGACTCTAAGGCAATTTGAAGATCCATAGCGTTTTCAAGCGATACCACATTATCAGTTACATATTTGTACCATCCGTCATCTGTTAACACCTCCGTTACCGTTCCCCGAAGCGCATCAAAAGCGTTCTTTGGTTTAGGTAATCGATATGCGCCAATTTGTATTCGGTACGAAATTCGTGTATCCGCATTATCGGGTGGATCGGTTATAGTATTTGGATCTTTTTCAACTGTGTTTGATACAACAGCAGTTGTTTTTGTTGGAACCGTTGTGGTTGTTGCAACTGTTGTATTTGTGGCAACCGCTGTGTTTGTTGCAACCGTTGTGTTTGTTGTAACCGCAGGATTTTTCCCCGGACGCACATATCCCTTACGAATTGTATCTCTCATCATTAAGAATTGATAACGTAAATTCGGATTTTGTAAGAGAATATCCTTGCTGAATGAACTAACAACTGATGCGTTGAATCCCTCATTCTTTGAACGAAGATAATATGGAATGATCGAGTCCATTGTTTTTGTGGCGCCATAAAAATAATGATACAAACTATCCAAGAGCAACGAACTGATCTTATCAAGTCCCTTGAAAGCCGGATCATTTGGTTCTAATTTATCAGGCGAAACACCAATGTGAACTTTGTAGGTAACAGTGCTATCTTTTTCATTGAAGGCGTAAACGTTATTAATATTTCTGTACTTATCATCCTTATCAATTTTTGGAAAAATTCCGACCTTATCTTTACCTAAGCTATCTTTTGAAAGGGTTACAAATGTTTTTATTCCTGCGATAGAATCCTCTCTCATTTTTTTCATTACAAAAGCGTACAACTCTTTTTCATTTTTTGCCATGCTATCCAATAATCGTTTTTGGTAATCAATTGGAGGCTCAACTTTTATTGGGGGATTAAAAGCATAAATAGGTTTGTCTACCTTATCAGAAATAACGATTCGCTTTGTTGAACAATCTTTTATTTTTCTTCCGGCCAATTTTCCTTCAATACCGAGTTTGAGATAGTATGTTCCTTCTTTGGTGTAAATATGATTTGGTTTTTGCTCGAAGGAATATTGTCCGTCGCCAAAATCCCAGTAGTAACTTGTTATTTCTAAACTATCCAAATTGGTATAGGTTGGATCAAATGGTATCTCGGTATTTGTTTTAGCTGTGTCTGGGGCGTGAATGTATATCTGAACAATGTTTTTCAATTCAAATTCGTAATTGATCTCGTTAAAAAACACTGTGCCTGTTGTTTTGTCAACAACATTCAACTCTACCAAAAATTTACCAGGGGTTTGGTAACAATGCTTCACTTCCAAACCACGCTTGGTTGCGCCATCACCAAAACGCCATTCGTAATCCATAGCCGTTGTATCCTTGGTGTCCATACTGGCTTCTTCATAAAATGTAAAACAGTAATTATTACTTTCTACTTCCTTGCAATTATCAAAATCGGGAATAACCGATTTGTAATAGTAAATATCATCATTGCCTTTTCTGTTAGAACTAAAATAACCGCTTTTTTGCGTTGAATCAATGTACACGCCAAAATCATCTGAAGGACCGTTCACAGGGTCACCCAATAATTTCACCTGCGAATTTTCATCAAACACATTTATCGAGTATATATCCAAGCCTCCATAACCGTTTGGCCTATCGGAAGCAAAATACAAAGTGCCATTGATGTAATATGGAAACAATTCATTGTATTCGGTGTTCACTTTAGCTCCGCAACTTATTGGTTTTCCCCACTCATTATTTTTTTTGATGCTGTAGAACAGATCGATCTTCCCTGTAAGAAAAAGATCGCTGGCAAAGAACATCAATGTATCGGCCCATACACTTGGTTGTCCACAAGAAATGGTATCGTTCAATCCAAAATTTACTCGCACAGGTTTGAGCAAATGATTTTTTTCGTCCTTTGCTAAATAATTTATTTGCAACGGCAATTTCTTTTTTGATTTTACAAATTCAGAATTATTTACGGTGCAATAAAATCCCTCATTGGTTTCACAACTCGGTCCTATATAGAATTTTGTTTTTATTTTAGCGCTTATCGAAATGATTTTCTTGAATTTCAAGGTATCCTTCATGTTGGCGCGATAAAGATCTGAGAACTGATGATTGGTTGTTTGATCATAATAGATCACTGCAAAATCATTTTCGCGATCGGAAACAAAATAAAATTTGTCCTTGAATTTAAATGGGGAGTATTCCGCTTCACTTGTGTTGATCTTTGAAAGTGGAAATATTTTTATTCGTGCCGAATCGGCGATGGAATTTTGTGACCGTAATGAGAAAGTGAACCCTTGACATACTAAAATAATTAGTAGTCCAATAGTTTTGCTATAGGAACATAGTTCGCGGGTTTTTCGCATTGATATTATACCCAAAGTAATACCTTATGAGTATCTCATGGGACCCGCTCTGATATTTTTTTAAACGGTTTAATTCACAATCGTAACTATAGCAAACTCTTAGCTGATGACTAAGGCCAAACTCAGCTATACCAACGAGCGATTTGTTGGTGCGATAAGAAACACCAAGGCCAAATTGATACTTGTAATAGTAGTTCAAATTGATGTCGGCAGTGACAGGCGAGTTGTTAACGTATCTAACTAATAATGAAGGTTTTATGCCGTGTTCGCGGTCCAATCCAATAAAATAACCTCCGGTTAAAATGATAGGATTTTCCTTTAAAAAATTGCTATTTAAAGTGTTCACAAGGTACGGTGCGCTTAATCCAGCGAACAATTGTTTGTTGTGTAAGTATACGCCCGCACCAGAAATGAATCCGATATCAACAAGTCGTTGTCCATTAATTAATGCGTCTTGTTGCTGATTTCTGGTCAATCCATCATAGTTGGCCTTGCTAATTGCTACTCCGCTCTGAATACCAAAACTCAGTTTATAACGACCTACTCTTACTCTGTACGAATAAATTCCACTTACAAATTGATTGCTGAATGGGCCGATCTTATCATCAATAACTGTCATTCCAATTCCAATTGCTTTTTGTCGCAACGGAGTATTTAAACTAAGCGCTGTTGTAACCGGAGAGCCGTTGAATCCTAACCATTGGCGGCGATGCGACATTGTCACATCCATCACACCATTTCTTCCTGCATAAGCAGGATTGATAGCCAATCCATTTACAATATACTGACTAAATGTTGGGTAATGCTGCGCCTTACTGCTTAAGCAACATAAAACAAATATGAATATTTTACTTATTCTTTTCATTAATCTGTTTTCACAACCACATATCCTTTATATGTTTTCTTAGGCAATTCTAAAATGTAGAAGTACGTATCATCTGCCAAAGGCTCGCCTGAGTTATTATAACCTTTAAAGTCATTCTTATAATCATTTGAATCGTAAACTAAATTACCCCAACGATTAAAGATGCTGATCTTAACTCCGCTTAAACAACTAATTAATTTTATCTCAAAAGCATCATTACTTCCATCGCCATTAGGAGTGATGATTTGAGGAATTAATAAAGGATCAATAAAGATATCAAGTGTATCGTGCGTTGGTGGACAATTTCCGTTTGTTACTGTCCAAACTAATTTCACAAATCCATCAACATCCGAAATATAATTTGTATTCGGGTTATTCATATCATTGAAAGAACCGGATCCACTTATTATAGACCAAGTACCATTACCTACACTTGGAGTTATTGCAACAAGTGGATTCAATAAACAGTTACTTGTGATATCCAATCCTGCATTCGCCGAACTTGGATTTGCGTATGTACGAATATACACCGTATCATTTTTATTTGGACAATACACCGAGTTACTTGTTTGCCATACAAAACCAAACACGCCTTGATTAGGTAAAGTTGCATTTGTTGTATTTGCTAAACTATTTGTTACAGATGACAATACATCAACAGGTATCCACGAACCAGTACCGACACTAATTGTATTTGCATTCAATGTAGTATTCATTGCACAAATAGTTTGATCAGGGCCTGCATCAGGATCAGAAGGATTCAAGAATGTATTTATTGTAACAACATCAGTTGAAGTAGGACAAACTCCATTTCCAACTACCCAAACGTATGAGTAAACACCTTGATTGGTAAACGAAACAGCAGAACTAAACGATGTTGGAGAATTCACCGATGGTTCGCTGCCTAAAGGAACCCAAGTACCATTTCCAATTGCAGGAATATTTCCAGCCATGAATGTACTTAATGAACATGTAAATTGATCGGCGCCAGCTAATGCACTTGAAGGAAGCGCATCAACAAAAATATTCGTGGTATCAGTTACTGAAGGACAAACACCATTGGTAAGCACCCACTCAAATGTATTTACACCAACAACTAAACTTGAAACTCCACTATTATTAAACGTTGGTGTATTTACTGAGCCACCACCTGCTAAAACATTCCAAATACCATTTCCTATTGCAGGGTTAGTTGCATTTAAACTTGTTGTACTGTTGATACAAATTGTTTGGTCTACTCCGGCAACCGGTATTGACGGAACATCGTCAACCTGAATATTTACAGTTGCGCTACTTGGAGGACAAACACCATTACTGATAACCCAAGCAAATGAATTCATACCAACCGCTAATCCTGTAACTGGAGAAATAGTGTTGGTTGGCAATGAAACAGTTCCAGAACCACCTGCTACACTCCAAGAACCGGTTCCAATTGCAGGAGTATTTGCACTTATTGTTGCATTCGCACTTGAGATACAAACCGTTTGATCTGCACTCACACTTGAAGGAGTTGGCATATCATATAGAGTAACTTGTACTGTTGAACTTATATTAGGACAAGCTAAATAACCAACCAACCATTGATATGTATAGGTACCGGCACTTGTGAATGTTACAGGTGTAGTTGGATTATTTGGACTAGCTACATTTGGTGCTGAACTTATTGGGATCCACGTTCCTGTACCAACTACTGGCGTTACTGCGTTAAGCGTTGGTGTTAATCCACAATGGAACACAGCCAAACCTGCATCAACCGGACCAACATTTGCAATTGATGTGATCGATACTGTTGAAGAATTAGAAGGGCATACTCCATTTGAAGTTGTCCATTGTAAAATGTCAACTCCAATTGGCATACCTGTTATAGATGATGTTGGAGATGCAGGTGAAACAATTGCGCCAACTCCGGAAACAAGTGTCCAACTACCTGTTCCAATTGCCGGTGGTGTTGCATTCAAATTAGCGTAGCTTACACACACGGTTTGATTTGGTCCGGCAACAGCTGGAGACGGATTTGGATCCACTTGAATTGAAACTGTTGAAGAAGATACAGGACAAACACCATTAGTAATTGACCATTGGAAAATATGCAAGCCAGGAGTTAATCCTGTAACACCTGAGTTAGGAGATGATGGTGAGGTTACAACACCAGGACCCGCCATAACTGCCCAAACACCCGAACCTACAGTTGGTGTATTTGCGGCAAGTAGAGTGGCAGTTGCACAAATAGTTTGATTAGGTCCTGCAACTGAAGGAGTAGGATTTGTAAATGAAGTAATCGCCACTGTTGATGTTGAATTTGGACACACACCGTTTCCAATTGCCCATTGGAAAACATTGGTTCCTAATCCTAAACTTGTGATCGGAGTATTGTCAGAGTTAGGGAAAGAAATTGTTCCGCTACCCGAAATCAATGTCCATGTTCCCGTTCCAACAGCCGCAGGATTTCCTGCCATTGTTGCACTTGTTGAACAAACAGATTGCGATGGTCCTGCATTAGAAACAGTAGGATTTTCATCACGTTGTATTGATACCGTTGAAGAAGATGAAGGACAAACACCATTACTAATGGTCCAATCGAAAACATTTACACCAACTGTTAATGACGTTAAGCCTGAGGTTTCTAATGTTGGTGTTGTAATTGTTCCACCACCTGAAACCAATGTCCACAATCCTGTTCCAGTAATTGCTGTGTTACCGCCGAGTGTTGCAGCAGTAGAACACACCGTTTGATTTGGACCCGCATTCGATACCGTTGGATTTGCATCGCGCTGGATCGACATTGTAGATGAAGAACTTGGACAAACTCCATTGCTGATCGTCCATTGTAAAATATTACTTGTGGCGATTGATACTGCTGTTACTCCAGATATTTCTAATGTTGGTGTTGTAATTGTTGCGCCGCCTGAAACTAAGGTCCATAAACCCGTTCCTATCACAGGAGTATTTCCGGTAAGTACTGTTGCTGTTGCGCAAATAGTTTGATTTGGTCCTGCGTTCGATACGGTTGGCATATCATCACGTTGGATCGACATGGTTGATGACGAACTTGGACAAACGCCATTACTGATTGTCCATTGTAAAATATTACTTGTGGCAATGGATACTGCTGTTACTCCCGACGATTCTAATGTTGGCGTAGTAATGGTTGCACCTCCAGAAACTAATGTCCATAATCCCGTTCCTATTACTGGAGTGTTTCCGGCAAGTACAGTTGAGGTTGCGCAAATAGTTTGATTTGGGCCTGCTACAGATGGCGTTGGATTATCATCACGCTGTATAGACATTGTAGATGATGAACTTGGACAAACTCCATTGCTGATAGTCCATTGTAAAATATTACTTGTGGCAATGGATACTGCTGTTACTCCTGTTGTTTCTAAAGTTGGTGTAGTAATTGTTGCGCCTCCTGAAACTAAGGTCCATAAGCCGGTTCCTATCACAGGTGTATTTCCGGTAAGTACTGTTGCTGTTGCGCAAATAG
>JAGPDW010000069.1:0-5128 GCA_018057345.1 Bacteroidia bacterium
AGGATACCATCATTAAACCCGCTATTGATACCCTTTCGGGGTCAAATATGCTAGACTCGAAGATCGATTACAAAGCCAAAGATTCTATTGTTTATCTAGCGCCAAGAAAAATAGCCATTTTGTATGGCGAAGCAAATGTGGTTTACGGAAGCATGAATATTACCGCAAGTGCTATAGAGATAGATCATATAACCAACATCATTACCGCATATGGAATGCCGGATAGCTCAGGAAAATTGGCAGGAACTCCTGTGTTTAAAGACGGCGATCAGGAAATGAATGCCGAGAAGATCATGTACAATTTAAAAACACGAAAAGGAAAGATCTTCAATGCACTCACAAAGCAAGGAGAAATGTTGGTGTTTGGAAATGAGATAAAAAAAGACAGCAATGATGTAATATACATGAAGAACATGAAGTGTATCCCGTGTGAGCACGCCGATTCGCGAACTGTTTTTAGAGCAACGCGCGCAAAGGTGATACCTGGAGATAAAATTGTTACTGGCCCTATGTATTTGGAGATCGGCGGTGTTCCAACACCATTAGGGTTGCCTTTTGGATTTTTTCCAAACACAAAAAAACAACACAATGGAATTTTAATACCGTTTTACGGAAATAGTCCAACGCAAGGCTTCTTTTTAAAGGATGGTGGATTTTATATAGGAATAAACGATATGACCGATATGACCATTCGCGGTGATATTTATTCGAACGGAAGTTGGGGTTTGCGAACTACCAATAATTACAATGTACTTTACAAAGCAGTTGGTGCGATCAATTTAGGGTTTAGCCAATTCAATGTGGGCGATAAGGATCTGGCACCATTGGGCTCAAGTAAATTCAGTAAGCAACAATCTTACAGTATAGCTTGGCAACATAGGCAGGATAATAAAAACAATCCAAAAGTAAATTTTGGCGCTAACGTAAATTACCAAAATCAATTGTATAATAAATTCAACGCGCTAAATTCGGGCCAATATCTTACAAATACATTTCAATCCAATATAAATTTTAGTCGCGCATTTAAAGTAGGATCATTGGCCTTGAATGCAACGCATAGTCAAAACACAAACACAAAACAAGTTGATATTTCTTTCCCTCAATTAACTTTCAACGTAAATCGTTTTTATCCTTTTAAGAGGGAGAGCGCTGTAAAGCAAACAGTGATCGATAAGATAGGCGTGAATTATTTGTTTGAAGCACGCAATACACTCAGCGGTTATGATTCAACTATTTTCAAAGGGAACATTGACGAGAAGATGAAATACGGGATCAGGCATAGTTTGCCAATTTCAACCAACTTTAGTGTTTTAAAATACATTACCGTTACGCCTGCTATCAATTTAAGTTCGATGATGTACACAAGTTCTATTCGAAAAGAACATTTACTTACGGCAGCCCGTAAGGATAGTATAGCCGATAAAACAATTAAAGGTTTTGCAGGTGGTTACGATGCTAACTTTTCTACGGCATTAAATACAAAAGTATTTTTTGACTATATGTTCAAAACCAAAAAGCTAAAGCAAATACGACACTTAATGATCCCAACACTTACCTATGTTTACCGTCCTGACTTAGGCGAAGAGCAATATGGTTTTTGGAAAAAAATTAACACCGATACATTGACAAATGGCAGAACGCTTCGTTACAGCATTTTTGAAAAATCGTTGTTTGGCGGCCCGGGAATTGGCGAGCAAAATACTATTAATATGAATTTGAGTAATAATATTGAAGCAAAACTTAAACAAGTGAATGATACTGGAGTAACCTACAAGAAAGTAATGTTGTTGCAAAATTTGGGCATAACGGGTTCTTATAATTTTGCAGCTGATAGTTTTCAAATGAGTCAGATAAGCGTAAGTGCACGTAACAAATTGTTCAGATATTTTGATGTACTGATCGGGTCAACATTTGATCCGTATGGATACGATAAAACAACGCAGCGCAGGGTGAAGGAATACGCGCAAAATTATAATGGAAAAATGTTACGGTTCTTAACCGCTAATTTAGCAGTGAATGCTACATTTGGAAGTAATGATATTGAGGCAATAAAAAAAGCAAAACTTTCGCCGGATCTAACCAATGGTGCCGAACGCGGCGCTAAGAAGGAAGGAGAAAAAGAAGAGGCTTTACCTTGGAATTTAAGTGTGTATTATAATTATAACATTACACCAGATCTAACCGATCCAAATAACAATTCAAAATTTAAAACCACACAAGCTTTAACGTTTAGTGGCGATATATCTCCAACCAAATATTGGAAGATAGGAGTAACAAGTGGTTATGATTTTATGGCAAAAGGTTTAAGTTATACCAGTTTGGATATTTATCGCGATCTTAAATGTTGGGAAGCGCGAATTGGTTGGGTGCCTTTTGGTTTTAGAAAAAGTTATAATATTACCATCAATTTAAAAACAGGAATGTTGAGCGACTTAAAAGTACCTCGTCAACGTCAATGGTATGATAATTTTTAAAACATGGAAACAAATTATTTAGCAAGCGTCATAAAACAGTTTGAATATTACAAACTCCTAGGTGAAAAAGCTATGCAACAATTAAACGACGAACAATTGTTTGCCGTTCCTTCGGCAGAAAGCAATAGCATTGCCGTTATTGTTCAACATCTATCAGGCAATATGGTATCGCGGTGGACCGATCTTTTAACTAGTGATGGAGAAAAAGAATGGCGTAAGCGCGATGAGGAATTTGAAGAAGTGATCAAAACAAAAGCTGAACTAATGAGCGTGTGGGACAAAGGATGGAATGTTTTGTTTGCAACACTTAAAAGTTTAAGCAACGATGATCTAGGGAAAATAATTTATATACGTAATCAAGGATGCACGGCGCAAGATGCCATCAATAGGCAATTGGCGCATTACCCATATCATGTTGGGCAAATGGTTTACGTGGCAAAATTACTAGTAAGTAAAGAGTGGCAATCACTTTCCATTCCAAAAAACAAATCGAACGAGTATAATAGCGATAAATTCTCAAAAGACAAGTCTATCCAACATTTTACGGATGAGATTTTGAAAAAGAAAGATAAGTAAAAAGCAATCGAATTAATTTTTTTGGGCGCCCCGCGTGAGCGATTGAAGCGGAAAGCGCGACGGCGAGCGAACTTCAAGCTTGTTTTGGAGTGAGCCTCGCCGGCACGACCAAATAATAATAGAACAAAATAAAAAAGCCCTTCTGTTATAGAAGGGCTTCACGTTTTATAAATAAAAATTTTACTCTACTCTTTTAATAGTGCATCCAATAGATTTTGTTTCTTGCATTTTAGGAGTTTCACCTTTTGCAACAGCCGCTAAGGCATCTTTTAAATATGGAGCTTTTACAGCAGCAGCATCTTTTACGTTATCGTCAATAGCGCCTTTGTAAGCCAAACCTTTTGCATTGAATAAAAAGCATTGCGGTGTACGTGTGGCGCCAAAGGCATCGGCCACTGCACTTTTTTCGTCAACTACATAAGCGCATTTTAATGCTTGAGCTTTATAATATTTGTTCATTTCTTCAAAGCTGTCTGCTTCGGTGCGTTGAGCTTCGTTACTATTTATAATAATACAACCAATACCATTGCTTAAACAATAATCGGAATATTCTTTAATTCGTTTTTCACTCAACTTTACATAAGGGCAAGTGTTGCAACTAAAGATCACAAGTAATCCTTTTGCAGTTTTGCTTTCTGCTAGAGAAACTGTTTTACCTGAAACATCTTTCATTTTTGCATCAGCCATTGGTAAAGCTGCGTTTAGGGTAAGTTCGGCGCCTGGTCCGGAGCCAATAAATGAGAACAGGGTTACCACTACAGCAACCAAAGCGGGATAAATAATTAGTTTTTTCATAGCTGAAAGTTACCCAAAAATTGCTTATCGATCCAAGTAATGTAAAGGGTTTTAACATTTAAATCATCGATAATTTGTTAAAAGCAGATTGTTTAATGTTACAATGTTCAGTATATATTAATTAGCAATTAATAATAATATAACCTAAAGGAAGCCTTATAAAAAGGCTTCACTTATAAATTTGGTTTTCCTTATTGTGAACACCCTACAAGCTTTATTCTTATTCTAGAATAAAAACTCTTGAACCGCTTTAAGTAGATCATAGATCTTCATAAAAGTTTGGTAATTGATTAAGACATATAAGTATCTCATTTTGGATTTAGAAGTTGGAATAAAAAAAGCATTATTAGGTTTGCTCATACTATGTTCTGTCTACGAACTATCTGCTCAAAATTTTATTAGGTCAAATGAGTGGAAGAAATACAGACGAGAAGTGTATGTTGGAATAGGCGCTGCAAATTTTCTTGGCGACTTGGGAGGATTGAACAAAATAGGAACCGATTATAGTATTGTAGATCTTGAATTAAGTCAAACCGGTATTTCAACTGGCATAGGTTACAAGTATAAAATACTGAAATGGCTAAATGTTGTTTCGTGCTTTAAATATTTAAAAGTAAAAGGAGATGATAAGCTGACATTAGAGAAATTTAGAAATAACAGGAACTTGAATTTTAAGTCGAATATTTTTGAACTATCGGCACGTTTTGAATTGGTTTATATGCACAATAATGTTGGAAATAGATATGCAATTAAACGAACATTTAAGCAACGTAAGAAAACCAATTCATATGATCTTTCGTTATTTTTTGGAGCCGGTGTTTTTTATTTTAACCCTAAAGGGAAAGATGCAGTAGGAGTTTGGCATTTACTAAAACCATTGCATACAGAAGGGCAAGGATTACCTAATGGAGCAAAGCAGTATAAGAATTATTCCGTATGTATCCCTCTTGGGGTTTCCTATAGATACTATATAGAACGCCAATGGTCGGTTGGAATTGAATTTTCGTTCATGAAAACTTTTACTGATTACATTGATGATGTTAGTACAACCTATTATGATCCGCAAGCTTTAAAACAAGCCTATGGTGCTTTGTCTCAAAAAATGGCTGATCCAAACAAAGGATTTATTGATGGATTTTCATCGCCAAATGCAGATGGTTCGGGAGCGCAAAGAGGAGATATTGAAAAGGATTCTTATATGAGTTTACAGTTAACGGTTGGGCATTTAATAAAGAGTAAAAAGTATAAAAGAAAAAAAACAAGATTAAGAAGTAGATTTTAAA
>JAGPDW010000069.1:5228-14262 GCA_018057345.1 Bacteroidia bacterium
CAGAAGTGAACAACGATTATTTTACAATTCAAAGAAGTAAAGATGGAATTTATTTTGAACCTATTGGTAAGATAAACGGAGCCGGCAGCACTTTGAAAGAACAAAGCTATTCTTTCACTGATAATGACCCATACATAGAGGACATAAGTTATTACAGATTAAAACAAACCGACCTCAATGGTAATTACGGATATTCTAAACTAGTAAGCGTAGATCGAACAGGAATATCGGATCTTACGGTATATCCAAATCCAAGTAAGGACGGTATTTTTATTATTATGACAGATTTTTTTAGTAATACAAGTAACTTTTACGAGGTATTGGATTATTCTGGAAGGAAGATAATTGAGCAAAAAATACAAAGCAACAAGTCGGTACTTGATCTTAGTGGCAATGCAAAAGGACTGTATATTCTTAGATCAACTATAAATGGCAAAACTACTTCTAAAAAAGTAGTATTTAATTAAGAACCCTATGTTAACACTCTCTTTACTTTTAACGCCTCTTAACAGGCATTTTTTGGCAAATTTACTTTATTGGACACGCCCGAACATATCCAACAATTACCTAAACCCAAAAGGAGTTTTTTAGGAAGGCTGTTCCGTTTTGTTTTTTGGATAGCATTCATTCTTGTTATTTTAGTTATCACGGCAATTTCGTTGGTTTACATTTACGAAGATGATGTAAAAGCGATCATCATTAAGGAACTGAATAAGAACTTAAATGCAGAGATCAGGTTAGACCCAACGAACATCGATCTTACCATTATAAAAACGTTTCCTGATTGTGCGTTGGAGTTCAAAAACATCGCTTGCATGGAAGCTATTAAAAGCGAGAAGCGCGATACATTAGTGTTTGCCAAAAGTCTCCAACTCAAATTTGACATAAAAGATCTGTGGAATAAAAAATACGACATTAAAAAGATAAAAATGACGGATGCTTTTTGCCGTTTAAAAGTAAACAGCAAAGGAAAACCAAATTATATTGTTTGGAAGCAAAGCACGGATACAATAGACTCGAACGATAGTTTGAAATTTAACCTCGAGCAAATTGAATTCGTGAATGTAAACATGAGCTATGCGGATCTGCAATATAAAGTGCGAACGCAATTCAATATGAAACAAGTAGATCTTTCAGGAAATTTCAGTGATACAGATTATGAATTGAAAGGCGAGGGAGATCTTTATGTGAATAAAGTTAGCGTAAATAAGACAGATTATATTAACAACAAAAATGTAAAGTACAAAGCTGAATTGCAAGTGAGAAAGGATCTTTACAAAATAAAGACCTGTGATGCTCATTTGAACAAAATGCACATTGAAACCAATGGTATGATGGTTTATGGAGATAGCTTGAGTGAATTAGACCTTGCTTTTAAGGGAATGAATTTGGATATACAATCTGTGTTGTCGCTATTACCCGAATCACAAAAAGATCGTATCCGTGATTATAAAAGCGAAGGAAATTTTTATGTGAATGGTAAAATGAAGTACAAAAAGGACTATAGTGTAAATGTAGATTTTGGCGTGAGTAACACAACTGTAGTTTATCAGCCTAAAGATGCCAAGCTTACTAATTTAAATGCAAAGGGAAAATTCGTTAGTTCAAAGGACCAAACTTTATTAGAACTTAAAAATGTTTCGGGCGACTTGATCAGCGATCATTTTTATGGCGACCTGGCCCTTACTAATTTTAATGATCCGTATTTGGATCTGAAAGTTGGAGGAACATTGGATCTGGAGAACTTCACAAAATTTTGGCCAATTGATACCATCTCTAAGTTAAAGGGAAAAATAACATTTAATGGTTTGGTAAAAAGTAAAGTGGAAGAGTTGAAACGAAATATGCTTTCCGAAAATGCTTCTTTAGAGTTACAAGCCTCTCTAAAAAATCTAGTGATTCAGTTTAAAAAACAACGAGATAGCACAAACATCTATTCTTGCGAATTAAGAGCGTTAGATCGTTTGGTAGAAGTAAAAGATCTTTCCATTAAAAAGGGAAGATCGGACCTTAAGATCAATGGAAAAGTGGAAGGAGCTTTTAATTATATTTTAGATGACAAGAATCCATTGAAAATACATGGCGATCTAAGAAGTGAGCGAATAGTTGTTGAGGATTTTATTTATGATGAAGCGAGCGCCACTAAAAAAAGCGAGGTAGATGTTCCCGATAATATCAATTTTATTTTGGATGCAAGTATTGATGCCTTGAGCTTTGGAAAATTCAATGCTGCCAAACTACAAGGTAACATCGAATTAAAAAATAAGAAGATCATGGCCGAGAGCCTTAATTTAAACACCATGGACGGAAATGCTACCATTGATGCCTTGCTTGATCTTAATGGAAAGAATTTAGAAGTATCGATGCATGGAGAAATGGCGAAGATCAATGTGTCTAAGTTATTTGCACAATTAAATAATTTTGATCAAGAGACCTTAAAAGATAATAATGTGGGAGGTTTACTGAGCGCAAGTATTGATTTTAGCGGAACATGGAATAAATTCTTAGAACCCGATCTTAATTCGATGAAAGCCATATCAGATCTACAAATAGAGCAAGGAAGACTAGTTGATTTTAAACCACTCGAGAGTCTTGCAAAATTTGTGGACATCAATGATCTTAAGAGCATAAAATTCTCATCACTGCAAAGCAGAGTGGAGATAAGTAAGAGTATTATAACAATTCCTAAAACGGCTATAAAAAATTCGGCTTTGAATATTGATTTCTGGGGAACACATAGTTTTAATAACGATATTGATTATCACATACAATTATTAATAGGAGATTATTTGAACAAAAAACGAAAGCCGGATGCAGATTATGAATTTGCTTTGGTGGAGAACGACCCCGAGAATCGTCGTAGTGCATTTATTTTAATGACAGGAACTGTGGACAAACCCATTATCAAATATGATCGCAAGGGAATGAAACAAAAGATCAAAGAGGATATTAAGAACGAGAAACAAAATTTAAAAGCGATCTTAAAAGAAGAGTTTGGTATGTTCAAGAAGGATTCTATTAAGGTAAAAACAACACCTAAATCTGACCAACAATTTAAACTGGAAGATCCGAAGAAGAAAAAAGATCCTGAAAAGGAAGAAGAGGATGAGGATTTTTAGCCACTATCCCGATAACTATCGGGATCACTAATTAGCACTAATCTGTGTGCAAACAGTTTAGTGGAATAACATAACAATTTTCTTTACGTCTTGATTAGTGAAAATTAGT
Organism: Bacteroidia bacterium; assembly: GCA_018057345.1. Classification (GTDB taxonomy): domain Bacteria; phylum Bacteroidota; class Bacteroidia; order B-17B0; family Aurantibacillaceae; genus Aurantibacillus. Next base: position 8,457 of record JAGPDW010000069.1, read on the forward strand.
GTAATTCGTGGCAAAAAAAGGCGCAGCTAAATTGCGATATTTACCCTTCAAACGTAACCGTAAACGTAACCATTCGAGATCGCACTTTATCCAAACTATTTGTAAAGATGCTATTTTCTTTTTGCAATAAATTTTTTGTGCCCTGGTGAAGTTTGAGTTCAAATCCTAATTTAAAATACATCAGATAAAAATCAACTCCCGCGCCGCCGCTATAATAATAATCGTCGCGTTTTAATTTTACATTATCATCTAATTGGTTGGCCCCACCACTTTGCACACCGGCTGCTTTTTTTCGCGAAGCTAAGTCGAGCATGTAACCGCCACCACCAATTACATAAGCACTAAAATTTCCCAACCGTTTGGATTGAACTTTAATTTCAAGAGGAAAGATCAAAAAAGTGGATTCAACGGTTTTTTCAAAATATTTACTCGAATCGCGAGCGGCATTAGAAAGAAAATATTCAATCTTACGAGAAGCAAAACTGATACTTGGTGTGGTACGCAAACGCATATATTCAAAAATGCGAAAATCGGTAACTAAACCAATTGCAAAACCGGGCCCCGGTCTTGTATAAATAGAACGAATGCGATAGCGCGTATCAACATTATTGCTTTTGATAACCGTATCCGGAAAAAGGGAGTTTTTAACTGTATTTAATCTAAAATCGGTTTGATTATAGGCAATTGTGAAGCCAAAATGCAGTTGTTGCTTATAAAAACGAGGTTGATTAACGCTATAGCCATCGTTTTGTTGTGCAAACAAAGCGTTAATTAATGCAATAAAAACGACTATATATTTATACCAGTTCAGCACCACGAATATAACGGTTTTCGGGGATTATTATTTTATTCCTCTAGGGGTTTTTATACATTTGTTTTTCTTATGCAAAGTCACAAATTTAGCACTCATTTAGCCTTCTCTCTATTTACACTAGCGGTAATGTTGGCCTTGGTTTTGCCTAATCTTGTCCAACACGGCATGTTCATGGATGGAACGCAATATGCCATTGTAGCAAAAAATCTGTGGGAGGGAAAGGGGAGTTTTTGGTTCCCTTACCTAAGTTCATCTTGGGAAAAGCAAGGGCAGAATTATTTTTTGGAACATCCACCTTTGATCTATTTTTTGGAATCATTTTTCTTTAAAATTTGTAATGGCAGTTATTTAAGCGAGCGCCTCTATTGTTTTTTTACATTCATCTTAAGTGCTTTTTTAATAAAAGCGATCTGGCAAAGAATTTTTAAAAAGGAAAACAAATACCATTTGCTTTATTGGCTTCCTGTTTTATTATGGATCATCGTTCCTTCTGTTTCGTGGTCGTATAAAAACAATATGCAGGAGAATACGGTAAGCGTTTTTGTTTTGGCATCGGTGTATTTTATGTTGAGGTCAATTTCAAAAGATTCTAATACATATCTATTCATTATCTTGGCGGGCACTTCTATTTTCCTTGCAAGTTTTTCAAAAGGACTACCAGGATTATTTCCGCTTAGCTTTTTTATTATAATGCGCTTAGCTTTTAAAAATATAACGTGGAAACAAGTCATTAGTAACACTTTTTTATTGGCCCTTATTCCGGCAGCGATCTATTTTTTAATGGTGTATTTTAATGATGATGCACGAAGAAGCTTGAGTTTTTATGTGAATGAAAGATTATTCCATAGAATAAGTAATGATCCTGAGGTAGAAAGTCGCTTTACGGTATTATTTTGGTTGTTCAGCGATCTTCTTGTACCTATGGTAATACTTTTACCTTTTATGGGATTTAATATGATGAGAAATAAAAAGTCAATGCTTTCCTTACAAGATCCGATCTTAAAAAAACACATACTCTTGTTTGCAGGTATTGGTTTAGCGGGCGTTATTCCTCTTTGTTTAACACACGTTCAGCGTGCTGTGTATTTTGTTCCGGCATTGCCATTTTTTGCAATAATGTTAAGCGTACTTTTTTTGGATGAGATATTTAAGTTGCAGAACAATGTGACATTGAGCCCAAAAGCATTTAAAACCGTTTTTACGGTTGGCAGTGTTGGAGTGATAGCTGTATTGATATATACCATTATAGTTTTTGGAAAAGATGGAAGAGATGAAGAAGTAATTTCTGACGCAAGAAAAATAGCTGTAGTAACAGGAAAGAACAAGAACATTTATGCACTATCGGGAATTTACGAAGAGTGGGGATTTCAGTTTTACTTGTTGCGCTACAATAATATTACCCTTGAGCCGGGAGCAAAACAACAAGAGTATATTTTATTGAACAAGGAAGAAAAATTTGCTGACGCTACCTATAAAGATCTGAACTTGGATCTTACCAAATACAAACTACTTAAAAAGATCAATTAACGTTGATATCGTAATTGGCTTCTTTGCCAAAAGCTTTTATAGTGAGTTTTAAAACCGATCCTTGATACGGAAGAAGATCAAAGTTTGTGATACCATATTTTAGTGTACTTCCAGAAATTATTTTTCCTGAATCATCTTTTAGTATAACAGTGCCGTCTTTCGGAATGTTTTTCCCAAGAACAGTGAATTGATATTTACTTCCGCTTTGCGGCATAAGCGATACAAAAAAACCTTCGTTCTCATGAAGATCTTTATTTCCATAATGCATTTTTGATCTTGAGATAAGTGATGAACTGGCAATTTCTTCAGCTCCTACAACAGGCTCTTTAATGATAGAAGAACTTTTGACTGTTCGTTTGGCGATAGAACTATTTCTATCCCACACACGAATATAATCGATCTCAAAATTCACAGTGTCTTTAAAATCTTTTCGTGGTCCCGGAGAATACGCACCTCCATCACTTGATACCGCAATATTCGCAACCAATTTTTTCGGATGCTTCATATCTACATATGTAATGGCAATACACTCTCCATTCAAATAATATTTTAAATAATTAGCGGTCCATTCACCGGCAATCACATTATATCCTTCGGTAAGCGAGCCTTCAAATTTTACCCAATCACCCCAAACTTTTTTTCCGAATAATGTTTTTTTGTAGTTATCCGCTTTTTTCTGGCAATGTCTTCCTACGTGGATCTTATCCGGTTTTTCGGTTTTTAATTCCATCCAATCTATCTCTTCGTTTGGAGTTGCGCCGTATAACCAAAACGCAGGCCAAAATCCTTTTTCTTTTGGGATCTTGAATTTGATCTCGAAATAACCGTATTGAAAATCTTTGTGCGATTGGATCATTCCGGCCGAGTAGGTAAATTTTCTTTTGTTAAACCCATCAAAGCTTTTCCCGTCTTTTATCGAGTCATTATCGCCCATCCAATCCACGTAACGTTCGTGGATGTCTTGAGGTTTTGCAGTTAATAAGAGTTTACCATCTTTTAAAAAATGATTTTTGTATTTTGTGTAGTACTGTTGTTCTTTATTACTAGCAATCGAGCGTGCCCATCCAAACCAATCGCTCCAATAATTAGTGTTTAATTTATCATCGCTAAATTCATCACCTCCTTGGTAATACCAGGTAATCAGCGAATCTTTATTAAATTGCCATTGGATCTGCGCATTACATGCAGTGATGAAAATAAAAAGTAATAATGTATACTTAAGTTTAATCATTCAGCTTTAACACAGCCATAAACGCGCTCTGAGGGATCTCCACATTACCAACTTGCTTCATACGTTTTTTACCGGCTTTTTGTTTTTCAAGTAATTTACGTTTACGTGAGATATCACCGCCGTAACATTTTGCGGTTACATCTTTACGTATAGCGCTGATGGTTTCACGAGCAATAATTTTTGCACCAATAGCAGCTTGAATAGGAATTTCGAACTGTTGTTTTGGAATTAATTCTTTTAATTTTTCGCAGATCTTTTTCCCGAACAAATACGAATTGCTTCTGTGTATCAAACACGATAAAGCATCAACAGGTTCGCTCTTTAAAAGAATATCTAACTTTACAAGGTCAGAATCGCGCATGCCTATTGGATGATAGTCAAACGAGGCATAACCTTTTGAAATTGATTTTAAACGATCGAAAAAATCAAATACAACTTCTCCTAACGGCATCTCAAATATTAACTCAACGCGATCGGCTGTTAAATAATTTTGTGTAACAATTTGTCCGCGCTTTTCAATACACAAATTCATTACCGGACCAATAAAATCTGATTTAGTAATGATGTTTGCTTTAATATAAGGCTCTTCGATTCTATCTATTCTTCCAGGATCAGGAAGATCACTCGGATTATTTACAGTTACTACATCTCCATTAGTTTGATAGGCGATATACGATACGTTTGGAACAGTTGTAATAACGGTCATGTTAAATTCGCGCTCTAAGCGTTCTTGCACAATTTCCATATGCAACATTCCTAAAAAGCCACAACGAAATCCAAAACCTAAAGCTAACGATGATTCAGGTTCCCAAGTTAACGAGGCATCATTAAGTTGTAATTTTTCCATGCTGTAACGCAGCTCTTCAAAATCTTCTGTATCTACCGGATAAATTCCGGCGAATACCATTGGCTTCACTTCTTCAAAACCATGAATGCCTTCTGCACAAGGACGATCAAAATGAGTTATGGTATCTCCAACCTTTACTTCTTTGGCACTTTTAATTCCCGAAATAATATAACCTACATCACCTGTACTTAATTCTTCACGAGGCTCTGGTTTTAATCTTAACACACCAACTTCATCGGCATTGTAAAACGCTCCTGTATTTACGAATTTTACTTTTTCGCCTTTTTTAATGGTACCGTTTGTAATTTTAAAATAAGCAATAATTCCTCTGAACGAATTGAACACGCTATCAAATATCAATGCTTGCAATGGCGCTTTTGGATCGCCAACGGGAGCTTTAATGCGGTCAATAATAGCAGCTAAAATATCTTCAATGCCCATTCCTGTTTTTCCGCTGGCAGGAATAATTTCATCTCTCTCACAACCTATCAAGTCAATGATCTGATCTTTCACTAACTCAGGCTCTGCACTCGGCAGATCCATTTTATTTAAAATAGGAATAATAGTTAGATCATGTTCTAGGGCTAAATATAAATTCGAAATAGTTTGTGCTTGAATTCCTTGCGCTGCATCAACAATTAATAAAGCACCTTCACATGCCGCAATAGAACGCGACACTTCATAACTAAAATCAACGTGGCCCGGTGTATCAATTAAATTTAAAACAAACTTTTCGCCTTTGTATTGGTAGTCCATTTGTATGGCGTGACTTTTAATTGTAATGCCACGTTCTTTTTCAAGATCCATATCATCTAAAACTTGCGCTTGCATTTCGCGACTACTAATAGTTTTTGTAAACTCAAGCAAGCGATCGGCAAGTGTGCTTTTTCCGTGATCGATATGGGCAATGATACAAAAGTTCCGAATGTTCTTCATCTCTTTAAAAAACTCAAATTAAGGCTACAAAAATAGTAAAATAAAGGGGGTTTTTGAAGGAAAAATAGGCGTAAAACCCATATAATACGTAAGAGGCAGGAACCGCAAAGAGTCCTTTGTGAAAGCGAAGCGCCTTTGCGGTTTCTGCCTCTAAAAAAACGATTACAAACGCCTGAAAAGATCTTTGATATAATCGAGGGTGGCAATTTCCTTATAATTATCTCCAAAAGCATGATTCCACATAAAAGGCAGGTTATAACTCACCGTGGCCATTGCCGTTAAAGTAGCATCGTCCCATTCTTTATGCAAATTTTGCGGAAGGGTTATGTTGTGTTTTTTGATCATTTGGTTGAACTCTTTTACACCTTTCGGATAAATATCTTCGAGATGTTGGAAGATCACGCAGTTGGCGTAACAATGACGCGTGCCATGAATTTTTGAAAGCCCGTAA
>JAGPDW010000070.1:0-14158 GCA_018057345.1 Bacteroidia bacterium
CGATTCTTACAAACAAACTTACGTTTCCGGAATTGGTTCATCCGGTCAAATAGGGATTTCTCAAGATCTTGAAGGTAATATTTGGATAAGTATTGATGATGGGTTGGCTTGCGTGAATTCAAAAACCCTTGAGAAAACTTTTTATAGAGCGCCCAATGGATTTTTATCGGCAGTAAGTTATTTTCATGCGAACGACAATACTATTTACCAATGCTACTGGAGTTTTGGCGTTACAATGTTCGACATCAACAAAAAAGAATTCAAAATAATTAAGAACGATCCCGATAATCCTCGCTCTTTGATGAGCAATAAAATATGGGCACTTTATAAAGACGCGAACGACGTAATGTGGTACGGGACTGATGTTGGATTACAAAAACAATCGAGCAAACGTCCCAAACTCCAGATCATTAATAGAAAAGCTGAATACACCGACAGTACATTTACGTCAAATCAATTATTATCGGTACTGGCTTGTCGTTCAAAAATAAACAAGGTTTTTGTAGGCATTGATGGTGATGGCATAGCAATTTATGATCGCAACACTGATAGAACAACAAATCTTAGATTTGGTGATCGCAATGCAAATAACAGCAAGATAGAAGACAGATTTGTTGCCCAGTTCTATGAAGATGACAAAGGAGATATTTACACCATTGGACAATATACTTTCACTAAGATCAAATTCAACTCTTCGCCATTAACAATAAAACATTATTTCTATAGGCAACAACATCATTTTACATCTCTGGCTCCCGATTTTAACAACAAAAAGATTCTTTGGCTTGCAAGCATTGATCAGGTTTTTAAATTCAATACCGAAACTGAAGAGTTCAAACTTATTCAAAAACCACTTGACATTACCGGTGTGTTTTTTAGCGTGGTCTCAAATTCAAAAGGAACATTTTTTTCTACAACCAACGCTATACTAAAAATAAAACCTGATGGGTCTTATCAAAAGATAAGCCTTGCTGAAGTTGGAAATATCACAGCAATGGAAAACCTTGGCGAGAATCATCTCCTGATCGCCACTTCGTTCATGGGCTTGCTTAAACTTAACCTCACTAACTACACTTACGAGATCATCAAGAATCATAAGAACGATTTTTTTACTGAAATAAAATGTATTAAAAAGATCAGGAACAGTTTCTGGATAGGCACAAGTATCGGCTTATTTCAATATTTTCCCTCTTCGGGAGAAGTGCTTGTTTATGGGACAATTGATGGTTTACCTTCTAACGTTATACAAAGCATTGATTATTTTGAAGGTCATTTATATTTGGCTACTTCAAATGGCTTGGTGTTATTTAATCCAACTATTGTTACAGGCCGCGCTTCCATTCCGCGAGTTGATATCACCAGCGTTATTGGTATTGGTAACGATCTTAATATTACTTCTGATCTTAACGGCAAAACGATCGATATCCCTCAAGAAAAAAATTCATTCAGGATCAACTTCACTGTTCTTGATTTTAATCTCCCGGAAAAAAATTGTTACCGTTACAGACTTCTACCTGTGCAAAATGAATGGAAGAATAATAATGACGATCACTTTATCTCGTTCAACGAATTGAATGTTGGCGAATATGAATTTCAGGTAATAGGTGCCAATAGTGATAATATATGGAATACAAAGCCTGTATCCATTAAAATTAGGATCGTTCCTCCATTCTATAGATCAAACGCCTTTTATTACTTGCTGGGATTTATGCTTATTGCATTATCAGCATTTATTGTTTATTTACGATTTAGAGCTGCTAAATATAATCGCATTTTATTAGAGCGCACCATTGATGAGCGTACCGAAGAGATCAAGCTAAAACAAAAACAATTAGAAAAATCCAATACCGAATTAATGGACGGTATTTTGTACGCGCAAAAAATTCAGAAAGCATTTTTGGTTGGCGAGAAAATATTGACCAAAACTTTGTCAAATAGCTTTATTTATTTTAGACCAAAAGAAAAAGTAAGTGGCGACTTTTATTGGATAAGCCAAGAAAAGAATTATTTGATCATTGCCGCCGGAGATTGCACCGGGCATGGGGTTCCGGGTGCCATGCTTAGTGTTATTGGCACAACCCTGCTTAATAAGATAGTACACGAAGAAAAGGTGGCTAATCCCGGAGAAATATTAACCAAACTTAATCATCAATTCTTTCATCAATTAAATGTCGACGAAAAATCGGTGCGCGATGGAATGGATGTGTCTATTATAGCTGTAGACATTAAAAATAAAAAAATGCTTTTTGCCGGTGCACGCAATAATGGCAGCATGATCATTGAAGGAATGCTAAGCGAACTCAAAGCGCAACGCGAGACCATAGGAGAAAATGAAAATGTGACCTTTAAGACCAAAGAAGTTATTTACGATCCGCATGCAACCTATTATTTATATAGCGATGGTTACAAAGATCAGTTTGGCGGACCGCAAATGAAAAAGTTAGCTTCTAAACAATTTAAAGATATCCTTTGTAAAGGAAGCAAGCTCGAAATGAACGGACAGCGCAATTACTTTAGTCGTTTTATCAAAGAATGGCAAGGGCATAATTCGCAAACAGATGATCGCATGATCATTGGTTTTAAAGTTCAATAAGGATTTACGAAATAAGATCTAAATATCAAGATATCTCGGTGAATTCTTTCCTCTCCAAAACAGATTCGAGCACTTCATTTACTTCGGTAAACGAATTTAATGTTACCAATTTTGTGCGCGTTTCTTTAAAATTAGGAATGCCTCTAAAATAATTAGCGTAATGATTTCGCATTTCCAGCACACCCATTTTCTCGCCTTTCCACTCCACCGATTTGGTTAAATGCGCGCGGCAAACTTCTACTCTATTTACAATAGTTGGTTTTGGTAAATGCACGCCGGTTTTAAAAAAATGTTTTATCTCATTAAATATCCAAGGGTATCCAATGGCGGCGCGGCCTATCATTATTCCGTCAACGCCATATTTGTTTTTGTACTCAAATGCTTTTTCGGGAGAATCAATATCACCGTTTCCAAAAATGGGAATTTTAATGCGCGGATTGTTTTTTACTTCGGCAATGTATTCCCACCTGGCATTGCCCTTATACATTTGCGAACGAGTACGCGCATGAATGGTAAGCGCTTTAATTCCTACATCCTGCAAGCGTTCGGCAACTTCCATAATATTAATGGTTTTATCGTCCCAACCCAAACGCGTTTTTACAGTAACAGGTAATTTTGTATTATCAACGCAGGCTTTGGTTAAGCGCACCATTAGGTCAATATCTTTTAAAACACCTGCGCCCGCACCTTTGCAAACTACTTTTTTTACAGGGCAACCAAAATTAATATCTAAAATATCGGGATTGGTTGCATCCACAATTTTTGCACTTAAAGCCATCGCCTCTTCATCACCACCAAAAATTTGAATTCCAACCGGACTTTCATAATCAAAAATTTCCAACTTCTTTTTGCTTTTTATCGCATCACGAATCAATCCTTCGGTGCTTATAAATTCGGTATACATTACATCGGCTCCGTATTTTTTACACACGTACCTAAATGGCGGATCACTTACATCCTCCATAGGAGCAAGTAATAAAGGGAATTCAGGAAGTTCTATTGGGCCTATTTTTACCACGGCGCAAAGATAGGGAAATTAAGGCTTTGAAGGAATTTGTGTTAAAGCGCTTTCGATCCGGTTTTTTGAGCTAGCTCCTTCTTATAACTATAAAAGAAATTAAGCCAAATTAATCTCGACCAACGAATACTTAAAGGGATCATCACTACAATGCTTGCGCAAAATCCTATTACAAAGCCCAGCGTATCTAAATTCAAAAATAAATTTTGAAATACATACCAAATGGTGAACCAGCCTGACGATAAAGCATAACTCACATACATGGCCCCATAAAAAAAACCGGGTTCTCTTTGATAAACCAAATTACAATGCTCGCACGACTTGTGCATGCTAAACATATTCTTTAGATCGTAAGGATTTTTGTGTGTAAATACATCCCCCTGATGGCAACGCGAACACTTATTGAAAAGCATGGAATAAATAGTGTAAAAGATCTTCATAAGTACGATTTTGGTACAAAGTTAGCCTCTATGTGCTTTATTTGCCATGATAAGTCTCATTTTTAGCGCTTTTTAGGCTTTTTTCGGTCCATTTTTCTGGTGTTTTTATCACAAAAATTTAGTAAATTCGGGACTCTTTTTTAGAAGGCATTATGAGTAAGTACCCTACATATACACAGCTTAATTTACCTCAAATAAGTAAGGATATTTTAAAGTTTTGGCACGAGAACAAAACATTTGAAAGATCAATTACCACGCGCGAGGGAAAAACGCCGTGGGTTTTTTATGAGGGCCCTCCAAGTGCGAACGGAATGCCGGGAATACATCACGTAATGGCCCGCGCTATAAAAGATATTTTTTGTCGCTTTAAAACATTACAAGGGTTTCAGGTAAAACGTAAAGCCGGTTGGGATACACATGGTTTACCAATTGAACTAGGCGTAGAAAAAACTTTAGGCATTACCAAAGAAGATATTGGAAATAAAAATTCTTCAAAATATATTTCTGTTGAGGATTACAACAAAGCTTGCCGCAAAGAAGTAATGAAATACACCGATAAGTGGGAGCAAGTTACTTCGCAAATGGGTTATTGGGTAGATATGAGCGACCCTTACATTACTTACGATAATAAATACATTGAAAGTGTATGGTGGCTTTTGCTAAATTTGTACAAGAAGAATTTATTATATAAGGGATATACTATTCAACCGTATTCTCCGGCAGCAGGAACAGGATTAAGTTCGCACGAATTAAATCAACCGGGATGTTATAGAAATGTAAAGGATAGAACAGCTACAGTACAATTTAAAATTCGCAAAAAGGAATTTGAAAAAAACACATTTCTTTCCTCATTTAAAAATGAAGCTGACGATTTCTATTTCATGGCATGGACCACTACTCCTTGGACATTACCATCGAACACTGCATTAGCTGTTGGAAAAGATATTGAATATGTTGTTGTAAAAAGTTTTAATCCATTTTCAGGAACTCCGCAAAATACTATTCTTGCAAAGGATCTAGTGCATAAATATTTTTCAGAGAAACACACCGATCTAAAGTTTGAAGATTATAAAGCAGGAGATAAAAATATTCCTTTCAAAATAATTGGCCATGTTAAAGGCGCAGATCTCGCCGGTATTCATTACGATCAATTACTTCCGTTTTGTGAACCAGAAGGAAATGCGTTTAAAGTTGTAGTTGGGGATTTTGTTACAACAACCGATGGTACAGGAATTGTTCACATTGCCCCTAGCTTTGGTGCCGATGACTTTAAAGTTGCCAAGCAAAATAATATTGGCTCATTAACTTTAGTTGATAGGCGTGGTAAATTTTTACCTGAAGTAAAAGATGGTGTTTTCTTGTTTGGAGAAGAGTTTGTGAAGGAAGCATATTTAAGTGATGACGAAAAGAAAACCGAATTCGAAAAACAGAAAAAAGTTTTAGAAGCTGCGGGGAAAATAAAAGACTTAAAAGCATACTTAAGCGTTGATGAGCGTATTGTTTTAAAATTACAAGAAGAGGGCAAATTATTTAAAAAAGAAACTTACGAGCATAGTTATCCGCATTGCTGGAGAACTGATAAGCCTGTTTTATATTATCCTTTGGATTCGTGGTTCATTAAATCAACCGCCGCAAAGGATCGCATGATAGCTTTGAACAATACCATTAACTGGAAACCTGAATCAACGGGGACCGGGCGTTTTGGTAATTGGTTAGAGAATTTAAATGATTGGAATTTATCGCGCTCACGTTTTTGGGGAATTCCAATTCCTATTTGGACAAGCGAAGACAGAACAGAGCAAATTTGTATTGGCTCGGCTGAACAATTGCAAACAGAAATTTTAAATGCCGTTTCAAAAGGCGCAATGAAAGAAAATCCATTGTCGCAATTTAAAGCTGGAAATTTTAGCAAAGAGAATTACGACACATTTGATCTCCATAAACCTTATGCTGATACCATTGTTCTAGAAAAGAATGGTAAAAAATTATTTCGCGAACCCGATCTTATTGATGTATGGTTTGATAGTGGTGCTATGCCATACGCGCAAGTGCATTATCCTTTTGAGAACAAAGAATTAATTGATAATAAAAAATATTTTCCTGCCGATTTTATTGCCGAAGGTGTTGACCAAACCCGCGGATGGTTCTTTACCCTACACGCTATTGCTACTATGAACTTTGATTCGGTGGCTTACAAAAATGTGGTGTCGAACGGACTCGTATTGGATAAGAACGGAAATAAAATGAGCAAACGCTTGGGCAATGCTGTTGATCCGTTCACTACTTTAGATAAATACGGCGCAGATGCAACGCGTTGGTACATGATAGCAAACGCTGCGCCTTGGGATAATTTAAAATTTAACGAGGACGGCATTACCGATGTACAGCGCCAGTTATTTGGAACGCTTTACAATACTTACGGTTTTTATTCGCTTTACGCTAACGTAGATAATTTTGTTATTGATGAGCAAAATAGTATTCCGTTAAAAGACCGTCAAGAAGTTGACCGTTGGATCCTTTCGAAATTACACAGCTTAATAAAAGATGTTACCGAGCAATACGAAGGTTTTGAACCGCACCGTGCCGCACGAAGTATTGAAGAATTTGTTGACGAACATTTAAGCAATTGGTATGTTCGTTTAAGCCGCCGCCGTTTTTGGAAAGGCGAAATGAGCGCCGACAAAAATGCGGCTTACGAAACTTTGCACGAATGTTTAACTGTTGTAACGCAGCTAATGAGTCCTATTGCTCCATTCTTTGCCGATTGGATGTATCAAAATTTACGTACGCCTATCAAAGATACTTCTGTAAAAAACAAAACATTTTTTGCGCCGGAGTCTGTTCACTTAACGCAATTTGTAAAAGCAGATACAAACATCATTGATCTTGCTTTAGAGCAACGTATGGGTCTTGCACAAAAGATCTCATCTATGATCTTATCTATTCGTAAAAAAGAAAATATCAGGGTGCGTCAGCCTTTACAAAAGATCCAGATACCAATATTAGATAAAGACATTCAAGCAAAAATTGAAGCAGTAAAAGATCTTATTCTTGCCGAGGTAAATGTGAAGGAGATAGATTTTGTAGATGAAAGTAAAACACAGATCACAAAGAATTTAAAATTGAACTTTAAAACTTTAGGTAAAAAATGTGGTGCACATATGAAAGCTGTGCAGGAGTTTGCCAAGGAAAATGGGTCGAAAATAATTAAGGATATAGAACTTAACGGGAAACATATAATAACCATTGCAGGTACTGAAATTGTGTTAGAGAACGAAGATGTGGAGATCATTCCGGTAGATATTCCGGGATGGAAAGTTGCTAATAGCGGTTCCTTAACTGTGGCACTCGATGTGAGTATTTCAACTGAATTAAAGCAGGAAGGATTGGCGCGCGAGGTGGTTAATAGGATCCAGAACATCAGGAAAGACAAGGGTTTGGACGTTACAGATAAAATTTTGGTGAGAATACAACAAAATGCTAAATTAGACTCTGCAATTAAGAACAATTTAAGTTATATTTGTTCTGAAACGCTTACGGGCGATCTTCAACTAGTGGATTCCTTAACAAGTGTAGGTGCAAATTTAGTGGAAGTTGATGAAACGATTTCTACACTGATATCTATAGAAAAATTAAATTAAATAGAACGTAATAGAATGGCAAAAAAAGACAAAAAGAAAGCTAAGCCCGTTGCAAAAAAAGCGGCTAAGCCAGCGAAGAAGGCAAGTAAGCCGGCTGCAAAAAAGCCTGCAAAAAAAGTAGCGCCAAAAAAAGTGATAGCAAAAAAAGTTGCTAAGCCTGTAAAAAAGGCTCCAGTTAAACCCGTAAAGGCTGTAAAAAAAGAAATTATTGCTAAAGGTAAAAAACCGATAGGAAAACCAATAGACGCTGTTGTAAAGAAAAAAGGCAAGGAAGATACCAAAGCAAAAAAGGGCGGTAAAAAAGCCAAAGGCGGTGATGACGATGATGATGATGTTGACGTAAAAGATGATTACGAAAAACCTGAAGAGGAAGATGAATTAGTTGGTGAACTGGATGAAGCCGGATTAGTAGATTTAGAAGGCGTTACTGAAATTCCTGAACCTGAAGAAGACGAAGATGAAGTTCCTATCAAACGTGGTCGTGGTCGCCGTAAAAAGAATGAAGGAAAATCAAGTGGCGGAAGTATGGAAGCATATATTCGTAATCGTCCTTTACAAGTAGATCTTTCAAAACCATTGATCAAAAAACAAGGTGAAAAAGCTCCAAAGCCGTTTTTAAATACAAAAGATAATCGTTCGCGCTATACAGATAAAGAACTGGGCGAATTCAAAGAGCTTATTCTTGAGAAATTAAAAGAGGCGCAAACAGATTACGATCTTTTGAAACAAACTTTAAGTAATGAAGACAATCACGGCACTGATGATACATCGCCAACTTTTAAACTACTAGAAGATGGCAGTGATGTAATGAGCAAGGAAGAAACTGCTCAATTAGCAGGGCGCCAGGAAAAATACATTGTTAATCTGAAGAATGCTTTGATCCGTATTGAAAATAAAAGTTATGGGATCTGCCGTGTAACAGGCAAACTCATTCCTAAAGAGCGTTTACGCAGTGTGCCTCATGCTACTTTAAGCATAGATGCTAAATTAAATCAAAGCTCATAATTCTTAATTCAACTTATTTAAATAAAGGTTATTTTTGCAACGCCGAAATAACCTTTTTTTATTGATGCTAAAAACTTACCGCATACCTATCATCACCTTGTTCTTGGTTCTGTTCGTTGATCAGTTCATCAAGATCTTCATAAAACTTAATTATCCTTTGGGAGAAGTTGGAAGATTGGGTAATTGGTGCATCATTCATTTTACCGAAAATCCGGGCATGGCATTTGGAATGGAATTTGGCGGCGATTACGGCAAACTTATTTTAAGCGTATTTAGAATTCTGGCAAGCATTGGCGGCATCATATATATCCGGCATATTGTACGTCAAAAAGAAAATCCACTTTTCATTTTTTGTGTATCACTTATTTTAGCCGGAGCAATTGGCAACATATTAGACAGCGTTTTTTACGGAAGCGTATTTACCGAGAGTGATGAGTTTTTAGCCGCACAATTAGTTGCGCCGGGAAATGGTTACTCGGGTTTTTTATACGGACATGTTGTTGATATGTTTTATTTTCCACTTTTCAACGGTCGTTTTCCTGAGTGGTTACCTATTTGGGGCGGGGAAGAATTTCAGTTCTTTAGACCAATATTTAATTTCGCCGATTTTGCTATTTCAGTTGGCGTTGGTTTATTAATCGTTTTTCAAAAACGTATTCAAAAAAAACCTATTGAGACATTGGAAAATGAAGAGCCTATTATTGAGGAAACGAAACCCGCCGAGCAATAAACATGAGTAAAGAAGCTATTTTCCTTATTAATCTCGGAACACCTGATGATCCAACACCCGGTAAAGTTGGTAAATACCTCACGCAATTTCTTAATGATAAACGCGTCATAGATATCAATCCTATTGGTAGATTCATATTGGTAAACTGCATCATTGTTCCGTTTCGCAGCTTTCGCTCTTCAAAATTATATCAAGCCATTTGGTCAAAAGAAGGATCTCCTCTTTTGCTTCACAGCATTGATCTAAAAAATAAATTACAGCAAATTGTTTCAACCGATACACATGTTGAACTGGCCATGCGTTATCAAACGCCAAGTATTAAAAATGCATTAGAGAATTTACGAAAACTTCGTCCCGAAAAAATTCATATCATTCCTTTATATCCTCAATATGCATCCTCAAGCACAGGAAGTACTTTAGAGGAAGTTTTAAATAGAATTAAAAGTTGGGAAGTGATTCCAAATTTAAATATCATAAGTAAATTCTACGACCATCCAAAATTTATTGAAGCTTTGGTTAACGAAGCTAAGAATTATGATCTAAAAGCTTACGATCATATTTTATTCAGCTATCATGGTTTGCCCGAGCGACAAATTTTAAAAGGCGCTGCACATTACGGCAACAATACTTGCCAAATGGGCGATTGCTGTAATAAAATAACTGCCAACAATCGCTATTGCTATCGCGCAAATAGCATGGAAACAACAAGGCAATTAGTAAAGGCATTAAACATTCCTGAAGGAAAATACACTTCCTCATTTCAAAGTCGCTTAGATGATAAATGGTTAAAGCCATACAGCGACAAAGTAGTTGCAGAACTTGCAAAAAAAGGCGCAAAAAATATTTTAGTTTTCTCGCCCGCTTTTGTGGCCGATTGTTTGGAAACTATCTACGAAATTGGAACCGAATATCAAGAGATCTTTCATGCGAACGGAGGTGAAAAGATTACGCTTGTAAAAAGTTTGAATAGTAGTGATGCGTGGGTAAAGGCGGTGAAAGAGATAACTCTTTCTAATTGAGCCCCACTTTTACAGAATCAACCACTTCCAATTTTACTGGTTTATCATACACTTGAAAATCTATTCCATAGAAACGTTTGGCATAGATCGAATCGTAATTTTCTTTGAAGTACTCTATAAATCGATTGTCATTATCCGGGCTTGAATCATATAAAATAACGCGGTCAAACGCAGTAAACTTTCTTCCAATAAACTGAGAAGGGTCATCTAAAACAACAAGGTTATGCTCGCCTTTATAAAACCACAAGTTTTCGTAATCAAATGTATAGGCCCAATTCAAGCCATAATAAATATAACAATACTCAGAATAACAAGGAGTAGAAAGAACAACACACGTATTTTTTTTCCAGAATACGGATTCAAGCTTGCAAGCATTATCCCATTCTTGATTTCTAAACGCGGTAACTCTTGTGCCATATATGATAGTAACAATTAAAGGAATTGCAGCAAGTTTAAAATATTTTATGCCGGTTGCTTGTGAGATCAAATACCCAATTAAAACAAAAAATGGGATAGAAGTAAACATCACATAACGAGGATAAAAAATTGGAACCAAATAAATTGAAACCATACAGATCAATACAAATGGTACTAACGCTAGCAATACTAAACGAAGTAATTTTTTTGAAGACTCTGGCGATCGCTTCACGTTTATGATCGAAACAACCAATGCAATTACTAATACCGCTAGAAAAATATAGATCAATAGTTCTGAGTTAAAAAGCTCGCGAAAATACCAGACCACATATTCACTCGATATTGGAGGTATCCAAGATTGCCCTACGTGAATATTACTTTTATAAATAAAAGTTGGTATAAACCAAATTCCAAAGAGCACCCCTATAGTAATGTATCCTAAGATCATATTCTTGATCAAAAGGAAATTCTTGCGATAATAGAATACTAATATCAATCCTTGTATCAAGATCTGAAAACCAAAAAATAATTGTGTGTAAATCGCTAGTAACGAAAACAGGCTGTACAGAATTAAATTTTTTGCATTAGGCTCTTTAAGTAACTCCAAAAAATAAAACAAAGATAAAGCTGCAAATAAACAGAGCAATGCATAACACCTAGCCTCTTCCGAATAATAAATATGAATATTTGAAAGGCAAATAAGTGTGCTGGCAATAATGGCCGTGCTTCTTCCAAAGTTTCTATCGGAAGCCTTGAACACTACCAGAACAGTTAAAACACTACATATAACTGAAAAGAAACGAACTGCTGATAAAGAATACCCAAAGATCAACGACCAAAGATGCACAACTAAATTATATAGTGGTGCATTTACATCACTGAGTGATTCTTTTATAATTTCAAAGATCGATTTATGAATAAGATTTAGTGTAACGCCCTCGTCAGACCAAATACCGGTTGCGCTAAAATTATGCGTTCTTAAAGCGAGCGCCAAAAATAGAATAGCATAAACAGCCTGATCTCCTTTAAGGAAATCTAGCACTGCGTTATAACACTTCCTAAATAACTTCACTTGATACTGCAATAATAAGTATTTTTTGGCTTAAAACCTTACCCGCACAAGCAACACATCATCTATTAGAGACGAAAGCAAAACTTTGTCTCAATCACGACACAGACGAAACAAGTTTGTCTGCATTTAAAACTTCCAAATTATAGGCGCATGCCTATAATTAAAACGTCGTCGACCTGTTCCAGATCTCCCTTCCAGGAAAAAAATTGATTTAATAACTTGTTTGATTGTTGTTCCAATTGCATTTGACTATTCTTTAAAATAAGATCATTCAATTCTTTGTACTTAAATTTCTTTCCCTTTGGTCCGCCAAACTGATCGGCAAAACCATCCGTGTATAAGTATAAAAGATCTTTTGGTTTTGAATCAATTTTATAACGAACAAACGGATCTTTCTTCTCGCCTTGCCCCACCGGCATTTTACAACAAGGCAATTTTCTCAATTTTCCATCAGAAATAATTACCGGCGAATTATTAGCAGCAGCATACGTTAGTTCATTTTTTGCTTTATCCATACAAAGTAGAATACCATCAAATCCATCCTTCTGTCCTTCCTTTCCAAGATTCTCTATCAGCTTTTTCCTTGCATAATTAAATACTTCATCAACTTCCAAAATATACTTTTCGTTAATTGCTTCGTTTAAAAATGTGATGTTCAATAAACTCATGAACGCGCCGGGTACTCCGTGTCCGGTGCTATCACAAACAGCTAAATAAAATCTCTCTCCATGTTTGGTTGCCCAATAAAAATCGCCACTCACAATATCCTTAGGCTGAAAAACTACAAAATTATCGCTGATGTTTTCATCAATGAACGACTTGTGAGCGATCAAGGTATTTTGAATTTTTTTTGCGTAATGAATACTATCCAATATTTCCTTTTGTTTCTCTTCTATCTTCTCTCTGCTTTCATTTAATTCTCGTTTAAAGATCAATACTACGGAAAGAGCTGCCATTATAACTGTAATAAGATTGATCATATGAACTAACATTGTAAATTTTGCATCGGCAATGGGTGGGTAATAGTTATATCCAACAATTGAAAGACCAAGTATCATCAAAGAACCAACTATTACAATCGCCCATTGTTTAGCATTTTCAAAGATCAAAACAGCGGGCATAATTGTAACTATAAAGCCCATATAAAAGCCGGCATCTTTTCCCGAGATCAAGTTAACAAGTCCAAAACACAATGGTGCCGCAATAGAAATGTACACCCTTGCGAATTTGAATCCGAAATATTTATTACACAAAAGTGTTATAGAGAACGCAGCAATACCAATTAGAAAAACAGAAGCATGAAAATAATATCCCGATAATGCAAACAGTATTGCATAAAATAAGCTAATAGGAACTCCCATTAAACTAATGCCGTTCACCAACTTGGTTTTCTCTACCGTGTCTTTGTCGTAAGTAGATCTTACGCCAACCGAGATCAATTTCAAAAGTTGTTTTTGCATTTGAATAAATGTATGAAAAAAAATGATGTGTTTAAATTATAGTACCAATATGTCGCCCCTACGGGGCTTTTATTCTATATTATATTCTTTACCGAGATGTCGTCCCTACGGGACTATTTCGAAATATTCCAGATAAAAAAACGATCCATTTCCTAGCTCCGTAGGAGCGATTATTGGTAGCCCCCGTAGGGGGCGAAACGAGCAACGGTGAACAGAACCCCTTTAGGGGTGACATATTGGTATTAAAACGTAAGGTCTTTTCCCTGATAAAAATCGAGCACCTTTAAACGCAAAATATAATCGTATTTGCTTTGCAATAGATTGCTTTGAGCAACTAACAACCTATTCTTAGCTGTATTATAATCAAACGCACTAATAGCCCCCACGTTGAATTTTTGATCGGCAAAATCAAATGAGGCCTGCGAGGCTTCTACGCTTTTTTTGTTGGCCATATATCTGCTTAGTGCCGCTTTAGCGGATGTGTAGGCTTGTGCAATAGTTTTGTATAGATTTTGTTTTGCAAGCTCTTGCGAATATCTGGTATTGATCAAATTTAACTTTGCGTTTTTTACTCCTGTATGAGTTTGTAAGCCATTAAACAAAGGAACACTTATTGTAAACCCAAAACTTTTGTTCACGTTATCTTTGAACTGATCGGCAAACGGAATTGGTTTTGTTACGATCTCTGTACGCGGCGAAAGCACATATTGTCCCCCCGTTGTAACAGCAGTAGTGTCATAACCTACAATATTAAAACCGGTAA
>JAGPDW010000225.1:0-4049 GCA_018057345.1 Bacteroidia bacterium
TTCTAAGATCTAAACCATTACATTTTTTATCGAGGTATTTTGGTGCTGCAGATAATGCAGAAGCGTGCGGAACAAAAGAAAACGAACTGTCTTTGTACTCAGGATATCCAATCACTTGAAATGGCCACTGGGTTCCTCTGCCTAAGCTTACAATGGTTCCTTCAAACAATCCTAAGCTAGGATAAAGTAATACTGCTGTATGATTAGGAATATTAGGTGAAGGGTTTACAGGCAGTTTATAAGTTGCTTTTCTGTCGTAATTAAAGCATGGAATTACAGTGAGGTTACATTTGATCACCACATCTTTTTTCTTCACTTTCTTTTTTAACCACCCTTCACCATTTACCATTTGCGCGTATTCGCCACAAGTCATTCCGTAAACAATTGGCACAGGATGAAGTCCTAAAAACCCTTTGTACTCTGGTTTTAAAACCGGCCCATCAATATAAAAACCATTGGGGTTTGGCCTGTCGAGTACGATCATTTCTTTATTATTCTCAGCGCAGGCTTCCATTACATAACACATGGTAGAAATGTAAGTGTAAAAACGAACGCCCAGATCTTGAATGTCATAAATTACAACATCAATTCCTGCAAGATCTTTGGCACTAGGTTTTTTATTACTTCCGTAAAGGGAAATAACGGGCAAGCCTGTTTTTTTGTCAATATTGCTATTTACTTTTTCTCCCGCTTCGGTATCTCCTCTAAATCCGTGTTCGGGACCAAATATTTTTTTGATATCAACTTTGAATTTTAGAAGTGTATCAACAATACTCACGCCATTTATAACACCCGTTTGATTGGTAACAATAGCTACCTTTTTGTTTTTAAGTTTTGGAATATACTTATGAAATTGTTGCGCACCAACAGCGAGTGAATTATACTCTTTAAATACAAGTTCCTGACTGTAACTGATAAATACCGCAAAATAAAGTATTGCAACCAATATCAATTTAGTATTTTTGTTTCCTAAGTGCATTTTAGTTGAACGTTGAACGTTATATAGCTGATCGTATCACTTCCAAAAGTAAAGATCAAGGAAGTATCTCAAAGCCAATTGTAAAGATAGGCATTTTGGGGATAATTCTAGGTTTATCTGTCATGTTATTAACGGTAAGTATCGTTGTAGGTTTCAAAAAAGAGATCACAAAAAAAGTTACAGGTTTAGCGGCCGATGTTACAATTAGCAATATCAGTTTTGGAAGTAACGGCGAACAAGTTCCTGTAAAGATCAGCACTGATAGTATAAACATCCTTAAAAAGATCCCGAATGTAAAACATGTGCAAGGTTGCGCGTTAAAAAATGGCATCGTAAAAACAAAGACCGAAAATGAAGGTGTGGTGATAAAAGGAATTGATGCTAATTATGATCTTGAATTTATTAAAAAACATATGTTGAGTGGGAAACTACCTGAATTAAAAGGCGCGGATGCAAGCAATGATATTTTAATAAGTGAAAATTTAGCAACGCGCTTGGATCTTAAAGCTGAAGGTAAGTTTCTGGTATATTTTGTTGTGCAACATGATGTGTATGATTCGATAGAAAAAGCAAACTTTACAAAATTCGAACAGCGCTCACGCAATTTTAAAATATGTGGGATATATAAAACTTCCTTTTCTGATTTCGATAATAATTTAACCTTTGTGGATATTCGTCATAATCAAAAATTAAATTATTGGGAGCCGGGAGTAGTTGGAAATTATGAAGTGAGAGTAGCTGATTTTGAAAAACTAGAAAGTACAATTGAAGCGATCAATGACAATACAGCGCTCAATTGCCAGGTAATTAGCGTAAAAGATAGTTTTTCGAATATTTTTATTTGGTTAGATAAATTAGACATTAACGGTGTGATCATCATTGTGCTAATGATATTGGTGGCAGTAATTAATATGATCACCGCATTACTTATTTTAATTTTGGAGAGAACAAATATGGTTGGTATGTTAAAATCATTAGGCATGAGCAATGTAAATGTGCGAAGAATATTTTTTTATATCAGTTTAAAATTATTGAGTAGAGGTTTGTTGTGGGGAAACATTGTAGGAATAGGAATGTGTTTGATCCAATATTATTTTGGCTTGGTAAAATTAGATAGCTCCACGTATTACGTAGATAAAGTGGCCATTGATTTGAATTGGATGTCTTATTTGATGGTGAATTTAGGAACAACCGGGGTTTGTTTAGCGATGTTGTTATTGCCAACGCTTATTTTAACTAAGATCACTCCAATAAAAACTTTGAGATTTGATTAAGGAAGCGTCTAGTTTTCTGGGTGTTTTTAACCGCAAAGACTCAAAGTCACAAAGTTAAATGGACCTTCAGCCCATTTTGTTAAATGTTAGTTTGGAAGGCAAAGAGCGCAAAGCCAAATCGAACCTTCGGTCCGACCGATGGTTTCGGCAGTTACGTACTTTGTGCACGCCGCAGGTGCTTTGCCTACTTCATTCTGCACACAGTTAATTTTTTAAAGCTTTGTGTCTTGGCGAATTTGCGGTTAAAAAAATTGGCCCACTTTTCGGAGGGGCTTCAACCATAACGTAAAAAATTTCGGCTTCAAGCCATTTATTTCCCAAGCTTTTCTATCTTCTAAATTTGCTTTTACGCGATTGTTTACACTGGCGGTGCTTTGTCCGCCCACGCGCATTTTGATAATGAACTCATCAAGGTATGTCAGAGAAATTTGATGTTTATGAATAAAGCGCAACATCAATTCGTAATCGGCTGAGGTTTTAAGATCCAAATTAAATGTTCCGTATTTTTTATAAACGTCTTTTTTTAAGAACAAAGTAGGGTGAGGGGGCATCCAACCATACATAAAACTGTTTGGCGAATAATCTCCCGAATGCCATTTGCGTGTTATTTTATTAGGATCGGTTTTATCTACAAAATATAAATTCGCATACAAACCATCTGTATTCTTCGTTTTAAATTCCTTCACAACATGCTCGATCACATTGTTGTTCGTGTAAAAATCATCAGAATGTAAAAATCCAATTACATCTCCGCTTGCTAAGGCAATTCCTTTATTGAGCGCATGATAAATACCTTCGTCTTTTTCTGAAATAAAATGACTGAGTTTGTCTTTATATTTATTTATGATAGAAATTGTACCATCGGTTGAATTACCATCTACAATAATGTATTCAATGTCTTTATACGTTTGTTGCAGAATTGAATTGATGGTTTGTTCTAAAAATGCTTCGCTATTATACGTTGCTGTTATAATTGAGATCTTCATAATGCAGCAATGAATTCGGAAAGTGAGTTGAATTGAAGATCTATTTTTGGATCGGTAACTTTTTTGTTGCTAATATAAACTGTTCTCATTCCCGCTGTTCTTCCAAATTCCATATCGCTCATGCTATCACCAACAATAATGCTTTTTGTGAGATCTATTTGTGGAAGATCCCTCTTAGCCTGCAAAGCCATGCCAATATTGGGTTTGCGGGTTTCATGATTTTCGGAAGCTAAATACGGAGAGTAATATACTTTATCAATTATGCCTTTGTGATATTTTAATTCGTACAACATATTGTTGTGAATGAGTTCAAGATCTTCTTTTGTATAAACTCCTTTTCCAATGCCCTGTTGATTGGTTACAACAACAACGGTTCCAAATACCTCATTCAGTTTATTAAAATTTGATACTACATCTTTCTCAAATTCAAATTCCATCCAATGCTTTACATAATCGTTATCCAACTTTTTATTGATAACGCCATCACGATCGAGGAACAAGGTCCAATCCTTATTTATATTTATTTCCTTTAAGGTCATGTTGTGCTTTTGTATAATCTTCAGGAATGCCAATGTCAATAAAATAGCTTTCAAATTCAAAGCCATAAATTGGTAGTACGAGGATCTCTTTTTCAAAAAAATCTTTTTCGATCGAGAACTTTGTATTGGCCGGCGTATGTTGTAAAAATAATTTTTTATCTAAAATATAAACTCCTGCATTAATTGAACCGGCTTTTAGCATAATACTTTTTTCCTGAAATGAAGTAATACGGTTATCATTCCCAATTTCAATGCAGCCATAACGCGAAGC
>JAGPDW010000226.1:0-4036 GCA_018057345.1 Bacteroidia bacterium
TCTACAACTAATTGTGTTAGCCCGTCGATCTCTGTCTTTTGAATATTACTTGCATTCTCCAGAACGCCAATATTATTTCGGGTGATATTCAAAGCGTAATCATATAATTTATAATAATCTTCCTTAATGAGTTTAGAGCTTAACGTATCGAGGTGAACTAAAGCGTATTTGGTTTTTGCGGTATCGGTTAAATTGCTTTTTATAAAAAAATAGTCTCTCATTTGTTTGTCTAATTGCTTAGCTATTGTGCGTAAATTTCTTCTTGATGAATCGGCAATGGAATCCAATTGCCAAATATTCATCATCTCGGCATAGCCCTTAAATAATTTCTCATCGGTTCTATTTAATTTGAAATCGGTGAGCTCAATATTTACTTGCAATTGTTTAAAGTTAAGTATGCTCAAAGCTTTGGCCTTACTGGTATTCTCTTTATTTAAAACTGTTTCGTAGCGATTGCCATCTTTCATAATCAGTACCAAAGCGCCTGTATCTGAAGTAGTGGTCATTCGCGCTGCTTTGGCATACGTTTGAATGGTGTTTCCATCGTTGGCACTATGATCGTAGATCAAAATATTTTTAAGCGTGTCTTTATTCTGCGATTTGTCGCCAACCAATATCGAATAATTATCAAGTTTATTATAAAAGATCCCTTCTTTGATATTCACAGTTGGTTTTTTCTGTCGAATATCATACAGCAACGTAGTGGATTTTAAACTAACGGTAGGCAAAATAAAATTGTTGAATAAAAATGTAAGTCCTGCCAAAATTAAGATCAAAACAATAAGCGGTTTCATGATCCTAAAAAGCGAAAGTCCAGAAGACTTCATTGCGGCCAATTCGTAATTTTCGGCCAAATTCCCAAAACTCATAATGGATGCTAATAGTACAGCCAATGGAATGCATTGTGGAATGATGGTTATCCAGGCGTAAGCGAAAAGTTTTATAAGGTCAATTGTACGTAAACCCTTACCTATCAATTCATCCAGATAGGTGATAACAATCTGTACTAAAAAGAACAAAAAAACACTAACGAAAAGTGTGGCCAAAAAAGGCGGCACAAAACTTGAAATCAGCAGTTTATGTAGTTTCTTAAAATTCACAATTTTCGTTTAAAAATAAGATTTCTTAATTAGAAAATAAGCATTAATTTCACAATTGTTGTTATTTTTGTGAGCATATGATACATGGTAAAAAAATAGTGGTGGTGCTGCCTGCATACAATGCAGCTTTAACCCTAAAAAAAACATACGAAGAGATCCCATTTGATATTGTGGATGACGTAGTGTTGGTAGATGACAACAGTAAGGATAATACTGTTGAAGTTGCACATAGTGTTGGTATTAAACATGTAATTAAACATGAGAAAAATAAGGGCTATGGTGGAAATCAAAAAACCTGTTATGATAAGGCTTTGGATTTGAAAGCTGATATTGTTATCATGTTGCATCCGGATTATCAATATACACCAAAGTTGATCCATAGCATGAGTTACATTATTGCTAATGAATTATATCCTGTTGTTTTTGGCTCAAGAATATTGGGCAAAGGCGCTTTAAAAGGAGGTATGCCCATGTATAAATATATTTTTAATCGCATGCTTACCTTTACGCAAAATGTATTAGTAAATCAAAAGTTATCTGAATATCATACCGGATACAGAGCATTTAGTAAAGAAGTTCTTTTAGGGATCAATTACCACGCAAACTCAGATGATTTTGTATTTGACAATCAAATGATCTCACAAATATTTTATGCAGGGTTTGACATAGCTGAAGTTACTTGTCCAACAAAATATTTCCCTGAAGCAAGCAGTATCAATTTTGCTCGTAGTGCTAAATATGGAATGGGTGTATTGGGCACCTCGTTCGTTCATTTTTTCAATAAGATCGGGTTAATGAATAGCAAGATCTATAAACCAAAAGATAAATAAAATGGCAGTATATCGCTTTAGAGTTTGTTTGGAAGACAATGAAGATGTTTATAGAGACATTGATATTAAGGCTGCCCAAAGTTTTGATCTATTTCATGACTGTATACAAGAAGCATTTAAATTTGATAAAAAACACGCGGCTTCTTTTTTTGTGAGTGATGATTATTGGCGTAAGAATGAAGAGATCACTTTGAACAAAGAAGATCTTGCATTGGATGAGGAAGACAAGCGCCGTAAGATCGAGCGTAAGTATTTAATGAAGGAAACCAAGATCGCTAAATTCATTGAGCAACCTCATCAGCGTTTTGTTTACGTATTTGATCCCGAAGCACAGTGGTGTTTTTTAATTGAAATGCTTAAGATCGTAAATGAGGATGCGAAATTGAGTTATCCTGTTTGCATCAGAACAGCAGGGAATGCACCTAAACAATACAAGACCTTAAATATTATTAAGGACGATCTTACTCCGGAAATGGCGCTTGCAGCTATTTTAAGCGAAGACTCTTCGGATGAGGAAGCATATAAGACATTAGATACCGGTGAAGAAGGAATTGAAGACGACGACCTTGTTGCACTTGAAGGAGAAGAGGGAGAGGATGAAGCGGATTCAGAAGAAGGAGAAGATTCAGAAGGTGGCGAGGATATGGATCCTTCGGCGTTTGAAGAAGACGAACATTAACATTTCAAATTAATAGATCAATACGCACCATGGGATTAAAGGAAAGCCTTTTAAAGATAGAATTCATTAAGAACATCAAGAGGAATCAGCAGAAGAAAAAGTTCAAAGGCTCTGCAGAATATTGGGATGAGCGTTACAGAACACAAGGGAATTCAGGCAGCGGTTCGTACGATCATTTAGCGCAGTTTAAAGCTGATATTTTAAATCCTTTTGTTGCAAAGAACAATATTGATATGGTGATGGAGTTTGGATGTGGTGATGGCAATCAATTAAAGCTTGCAAAATATCCAAATTATATTGGTTTAGATGTTAGTCCTAAGGCCATTGAAATGTGTCACGATCTTTTTAAAGATGATAAACGCAAGAGTTTCTTATTATACAATAGTTTAGCATTCTATGATAATCACAATATCATTAAGGCTGATCTTACAATGTCGCTAGATGTATTATATCATCTTGTAGAAAAACAGATCTTCGAAAAATATCTGACCGACCTTTTTAATACCTCAAAAAAGTATGTTATCATTTACGCTACCGATTTTGACCAAAAGGAAGAACCAATTTACCAGCACGAGAATAGAAGAAGCTTTTCGGCATTTGTTGTAAAGCAATTCCCTAATTTTAAATTGATCGATCAGATCAAAAATAAGTACGCAGATGTGAAAAATGGTGAAATTGGATCTGATTGCGACTTCTTTATATACGAAAAGCAAAAATAAATGCACAATTCTAACGTTATGGTGCATTAAGATATGATCAGTAAAGGTTTTCTTAAATCATCCATCGTTTACACCATTGGTGGAGCTATGCCAATGTTGGCAAGCATTATCCTTTTGCCGTTTTATACCAACAATCTTAACGAACTCCATTTTTTACAAGTTGCTTTTTACATCAGCATCTCCTTATTATTTCAAGTTCTGTTCACCTTTTCTTTAGACACTTTTTTTGGGGTGAAGTACACGCAATTAAGCGATCAACCTGAAAAACAAAAGCAATTCATTGGTACAACGGCGATTTTATTATTACTCATTGGCGTTTTTTGGTTAGCCGTAATGGCTATATCAGGAACGGCATTAATGAGCGTTGTTTTTAGAGCCGATTACGAAATGCAATTCTGGCCTTATGGATTTTACGCCATCATAACTGCTTTTTTTAATTCGTATTTTAAAACGTGTACTAATGCGCTTATCTACCTCAAAAAACCTATTCTTTTTTTAAGCGTCAATTTTATCAATTTTGTGGCCACTCTGCTTATTTCAATTGGAGGATTGCATTTGTATCCTGAATCGATCATTGGGCCTATGTACGGCCGTTTATTAAGTGGTGCCATCATTTTTATAATGGCGCATTTTATTTTTGTAAAATACGGCTCGTTCAAATTCAATAGAGAATTTTTACCTGAGATCAAGCACTTTTGCATGCCCTTT
>JAGPDW010000071.1:0-13941 GCA_018057345.1 Bacteroidia bacterium
GCATTGTTGCCAAACTATCCGATTTGGTGATCGCAAAGTCGTCGTCCTCTGTTGTTGAAACATGTCGTATCTTTCTAAACAATCCCCTGCCCTCTTCCAAAACGACCTCCAGTTTGCTAATGTGAGTTACCATCACATTAATAGTAAAATCCATTTTCTCTCCTCCAAAATACTGACGCGCATTTGTAAGGGGTATGATGCAAATTTTATCTCCGCCAAATGCAGCACTGCTCCCTTTTGGTTTTAAAACACCAACTACCTTATATTTTAAGGCGCCAATGGAAATTATTTTATCATACCCGCTTGATCTTGGAAATAATAAAGCGTCAATGTCTTTTCCAATGATCACAATATTCTTTCCGCTATTTGCTTCAGCTGCCGTAAAATTTCTTCCTTGTGCTAATTCGTAGCCGGAGGTTTGCAAATAATTCTCGTCTGTGCCAAAAACCTGAATGTTTGGATTTGTTTTTTCTCCTTCCGATTTTAATCGAGAAGTTTGACTTGCCAAAGTAGAGATCGAAGTTAAGCAAGGCATATCAAATTGCGTTTTAAAACGCATAGCATCTTTATAAGTAATGGGTTCAAAACGTTTTGCTTTTCTTCCTCGCTTACCAACTCTTACACCAAACTCACCATTCCTAATAGTAAACGTATTAGCGCCCATGTCTGTAAAATTACTATTGATTCCGTTTTTTATCGCATCAATGGCCGTAAAAATTCCTACAAGTGCCATAATGCCAATGGCAATGATCAACATGGTGATAATAGCGCGCAATTTGTTTGATTTTATGGAATCAACAGCAACTTTAATATTATCGCGTAAGTTTAAACTCATATCAACATTCCCGCAATAGCGGCCGATAAATAAGATGCAAGCGTTCCGCTTATTAAGGCTCTTATTCCAAGTTTGGCAAGATCAGCTCTTCGCTCGGGAGCTAAGGCTCCAATACCTCCGATCTGCATTCCTACGCTGCTAAAATTAGCGAAGCCACAAATTGCAAAACTTGCGATCACTAATCCTTTTTCACTTAATGGTTTTGTAAGCTTGTGAGTTAAAGTATCAAAAGCCACAAATTCATTGATAGTAAGTTTTTGTCCCATTAAAGTTGCAACCTGATCAACATCCTCTATAGGAACGCCCATGGCCCATGCAAACGGATAAAATATTTTCGAAAAAATTGCATCCAACGTAAATTGCGGAGAGATCATTCCTAGTAAATAATTCACCAAAGCTATCAATGCAATAAAACCAATCAACATCGCAATAACATTTATCGCGATCTTCATTCCATCAGCCGCACCATGAGAAATGGCATCTATTAAATTTGTATGCTCGCGCTTTACTTCTAAAGTTACCTTGCCTTGCGTTTTTGGGACTTCTGTTTCGGGATAAATTATTTTTGAGATAACAATTGCCGCGGGTGCTGCCATTAAACTTGCTGCCAATAAATATTCAACCTTGGCACCCATATTCACATACACAATTAAAATTCCACCTGCTATACACGCCATACTTCCGGCCATTGATGAAAGTAATTCGCTTTTGGTCATGGTACTTAAGTACGGACGGATCATCACTTGCGCTTCAACTTGTCCAACAAAGGCGCTCGCCACATTACTCAAGGCTTCTGCTCCACTTGCGCGCATCACAAAATTCATAACGCGTGCGATAATAGCAACTAATCGTTGCATAATTCCAAAATGATAAAATATAGCTACTAATACACAAACAAAAATAATGGTGGCTGTAACCGTAAATGCAAAAACAAATGTGTGCGGTGTTCCATAAGGTTTAGAAAGTCCATCGTGTGTATCTATCATTACACCTCCGTAAACAAATGATGCGCCTTGTGTTGCGAACTGTTCTATTTTGCCCATTCCTCGTCCAAGGAATTCAAAAAAGCGAGTTACGAAAGGAACTTTTAAAACAAGGATCGCTATTAATAATTGCAAACCCAAACCGCTTATCACTAAACGGTAATTAATGCGTTTTTTATTATTCGATAAAAGGAATGCAATTCCCAAGATCAAAAAAATGCCTATTATACCGGTAAATCTTTCCATGTCTTTAAAAAAGATACAGCCAAATTAGCACTTTTTATCACAACCATCCTTACCCTTTATGGAAAAAAGTTTGCTCACATCTGTATCTTAAACGGGTACTAGTGATTTATAGTTAAAAAGGAGGAATATATGAGAATCATAGCCATTTTAAGTATAGCAATAGTGATGTTCGCGTTTTCAAAAATAAACACTAGCATGAGTTTGCAGCAAGCCATAAACAATGGAGCTGTTAAGGTTAAGATAAAAAGTTTAGGACAATATCAGGGAGAGTCAACTGTGATGGAGATCCAAAACTTAACCAAAAGTGATCTTAATATAATAGTTGAACCGGGAAGAAAATTAATTGCTGATAAAGAAGAATTTCAAAATTTATTAGTGGTAAGAGAACAAGAGATCCTAGTGAAAGCCAATTCAAAAATGTGTAAGAATGTTGTTGGGTTTTGTTGTGAGAGCAGCGATGCGGGTCCTAAAAAAGATCTGGGGTACAAAGTAAATACCATGGCAGATAGCAATTTGGTAAAGCTTGCCAAATACATCAACACTAATTATAAGCAACTCAGCAGCACAAGTGTGCAACAAGCAATTTGGGCAGTGAGCAATAACCATGGAAGCGCTGCAATTTCTACAGCGAGTGAAAAAGAAATGAGCTTAAAGAATTTGGTATGCAACATTAAAAACGAACCAATTCCTTGGTATGTGATCAAGCAACAAATTCATCAAACACCAAATGGCATGATACATTTAGTA
This sequence comes from Bacteroidia bacterium, assembly GCA_018057345.1. Lineage (GTDB taxonomy): Bacteria > Bacteroidota > Bacteroidia > B-17B0 > Aurantibacillaceae > Aurantibacillus. The sequence goes on from JAGPDW010000071.1 coordinate 2,812, forward strand.
AATGATAGTTTGTATGGAAAAATGGCGTATACAAATGGTGAATGGTGTTATTCTAAATTAAATATTTACGATATAAAGGATAATTCCGTTTTAATTAGCATAGGAAATTGGTTACAGCCGGGCTCAAACACAATTTACAATGTGGCCATTCCTATCAAAAATTTAAGGAAGGGTAAGTACAAATTAACCCTCGAAAACGACAAACAGGTTTTCACACAAAAGGAAATTCTGATCTGAGTTTAATGAAAATATATATAACTACATGGTATTCAATAATATATAAATTTAAAAACATATGTATTTTTTAATCAACATTTCTTTCGTAATCCAAAAAAAATTTTTTCTTTTGCAGGAATAATAAACTACTATGTATTGGACGTTAGAATTGGCAAGTTGGTTAGAGGATGCTCCGTGGCCTGCAACAAAAGATGAGCTTATAGATTTTGCGATGAGAACCGGCGCGCCTATGGAAGTAATAGAGAATTTACAAGAAATGGAAGACGAAGGTGATAGTTACGAGACCATTGAAGATATTTGGCCTGATTACCCAACCAAAGATGATTTCTTTTTTAACGAAGATGAATTTTAATACTGCCCCGCTTTGCGGGGCTTTCTTTTTATAGTCATTTCTAGAGGCAGAAACCGCAAAACGATCTTCGATCTACGCAAAGTTATATGCAAAGGACGCAAAGATCAACTAACCTCAGAAAAAAATAAGAAGACAAAAAGCTACGCTAACGCTAAGAACTTAACCATACAATTCTTTGCTAAACCATAGGTCTTTGCCTTCTTTTTAGTAATGGTGATAAAACTTAGCGCCCTTTGCGACTTCTTTGCGGAAAGCGCTTAGCGCCTTTGCGGTTTCTGCCTCTAAAAATTAATCGATCGATTTTTTATTGAAAATGATATATCCGAAATGCAAGAATAGCGAAAATGGATTTTGATTTTTATCGTAATAGTTCATTCCAAATGAAAAAGGCCCTAATGGGGTATTATAAACCGCTGTAGCTGTTCCAATAAAGTGATTGTATAAAAAAGGCGTACTATAATCGGCGTTCCCACTGGCGTCTTTAATGATCGAATTGAAAGGCTGCATAAAATATCCTTCCACGCGAATATCAAAATTTTTAAACGGAGTTGTGATCAATTTTACACCACCTGAAATATAATTGTGCGCTCTGTAATTATCAATAAAAAAAGTTTGGCTCTCGGGAGTTGGATTAAACGCAGGTGCCGAAAGAATAGAGCTTTGATAATTACTAAAGAAGGTTTGGCTAGAACTCACAAACTCTCCAAACAATCCAACTCTAAATCTCTTGAATGTTCTTACATATCCATCAAACGTAATTTTGAATTGAAGCCAAGGCAAAGCATACTGATTTTTAAAAGGTAATGTATCTGAACCTATACTTGTATTACCCGGATAGTAACTTTCATTTCCTTCTAAATAACGCGCGCGCGCATTGAACATAACACCCTCGGTAGCGTACATTTTTCTATTCAAGGTATTAAGTCCGTAATTGATCTGTCCGTACCAATAATCAAAAAACGTTTTATCAGTTGTATCTAATTTTGTAAAGTCATCACGTTGATAATAAAAATTCCCCCACTCTGCTGCACCTCCAGAAATATCTAATACCGATAAATTTCCTACAGGCAAACCAACTTTTATTTCAGAGTATTTATCCTCTTGGATCAAATACGCAGGCTTTAAGAGGTCGTAGAACAAAACACTGCTATTAAAATAATCCCAGCGTGAGTAAGTCGAATTCGATTCTACAAAAAACGGAGTGCTTCCCGGGAAATCAAGTCTCAGTTTTGCGTGACCACCTGAGTTTAATTTTCCAATATACCCGTTGGCATAAGCTAAAAACCCGATCTTGCCGATATAATTGTATTGTAATCCCAAAAACGCTTCACTAATCGGGCGATTAGAAATGATAGCTCCAGCATCTACATAAAACGGTTTTTCGATACGAGCGTTGATATTCAACTCATATTTGCCGGTTAAACTATCTTTAGTAACGGTAGGATAAATACTTTTAAAACGATCATCGGCGGCTAATCTAAAATAACGACGCTTCAATTGTTCAAGTGTAAATTCCTTTTCTTTATAAAATAAATTTCTGGTAACATATCTCTTTTGTCTATCATTCAACCCCTCTACATTCACTTTATCAAAAACAAATTTCTTCTGACTGGCGTTGAGCATCAAAACATGTCGCTTTTTACTTAGCTCTGTGGTATCCGCTTTACGTTTTATTTGAGCTAGTATTGCCGGAATATTTCTTACAGTTGCTGCATAACCACTATCAATAAGTTTGTTAACTTTTTCAAAACTAAACATTCCCACATCACTCCAAGGCTCAATTAAAATTCCATTTTCGCAAACAGGATTAAAATTTGTTTCACTCATCATGATATTACGCAACTGCAAATAAAGATCGTCGTCTTCCGGTGCCGCAGTTCTATCGGCCACGTTCGATCCAATGATAAAATCAGGATTGAATTCCTTGTACATCACATCCGTTGGAAAATTATTATACAATCCTCCATCAAACAATAATTTATCATCTACTTTTATCGGACGCAAGTAAAATGGGTAACTCATGCTTGCGCGAACTGCAGTTGCAAGATCTCCGTTCCTAAAAATAACGCTTTGTTTTATTTTGATATCGGAAGCCAAACAACGAAACGGAATGAGAAGACTATCAAAATTGTTTTTAACCTTAGCCGAACTTGCCGAAAATGTTTCCATCAAATAATAATCAATAGGGATAGAATTGATGACATTGGTTGGAAGATTTTTTAATACGCCATCTTTTGGGTCAACGCGCAGGGTTAACCATGAGCCATAGGTATTTCTCTTTTTAAAATAATACCCATATTGAAAATTAAGATCTCCATGTGCGGCGTTTTGAAAAAAAGATGACTTTACCTTTTCTTCGATCTGTTTAGGCGTGCACCCAATAGCGTAATAAGCACCTATTAAACTCCCAATGGAAGTTCCCGAAATGTAATCAATGGGGATATGATATTCTTCCAAGGCTTTTAAAACGCCAATATGGGCTAAGCCACTTGAGCCGCCGCCACTCAAAACAAGACCTATCTTTTGTGAAAAACCAAGGTTAAGGCTTAAAAAAAGAGCAAAAATGCTATATTTTAGAGAAGGATACTTCAAAAGACAATTCCGTATGTACAAAAGTAAACTTTATCTAAAAACTCCTATTAAAGATTGATATATTTATTTATATTCGCTTGCTAAAATGTTAGCCAAGTGTTAAAATTCATTTTTCAGAAAATACTTTACGGAATTATCGTTTTGCTTGGCGTAGTTACTGCTATTTTCTTTCTTTTTAATGTACTTCCAGGTGATCCCGCTACCATCATGCTTGGCCAAAGAGCAAATAAAGACGCGGTAGAGGCCATACATCGCGATCTTGGAACTGATAAACCTCTTTTTACTCAATACTTCCATTACCTTAACGATCTTTCTCCGGTTTCGGTGCATAATCATGCAGATAACATGAATTTATGGTACTTAAACCCCGACAAATACGATTGGACCCCTTTGTTCACCGTTGGAAAAAAGAAAGTATGTGTACTCAAGCTCCCCTATTTGCGACGCAGTTACATAACTAAACGAAATGTTTCTGAAATTATTTTGGATACTCTTCCCGAAACTGCGGTTTTAGCATTTAGTGCCATCATTATCGCTTCCTGTATTGGTATCTTCTTAGGAATTATTGCAGCCATCAAAAAAAATAGTGCTTTCGACAGGATCACTTTTGTTTTGGCAACCGTTTTTGGAATGAGTGCACCATCCTATTTAGTGGGATTGATCATGGCTTGGTTGTTTGGATACGTTTTGGCCGAATACACAGGCCTCTCCGCCGTGGGTAGTTTATACGATTACGATGAATGGGAAGGCCAAAAACTAAATTTAAAGAATTTAATATTACCTGCCATTACACTTGGTGTTCGTCCATTAAGTATTGTAATTCAATTAACCCGTAGTTCGTTGTTAGATGTATTATCTCAAGATTATATTCGTACAGCCAAAGCAAAAGGCTTAACACTTTACAAAGTAATTACAAAGCACGCGCTTAAAAATGCGCTCAATCCAGTTGTAACAGCCATTTCAGGTTGGTTTGCAGGTTTAATGGCAGGCGCAGTGTTTGTAGAAAAAGTGTTTAACTGGAAAGGTATTGGCTACGAAGTTGTAGAAGCTTTAAGTAAGAATGACCTTCCTGTTGTAATGGGCGCTACATTAATTTTTGCTACAATATTTGTATTCATAAATATTCTGGTTGACATCGCATACGGAATTCTTGATCCTCGCGTAAGAAAAAAATAATAAGTCTTCTCAAAGTTATTTTTTGAGTTAAAAACAAAGTGTTTTTTGGCTAGACGAGGCGCTTTTTGAAGGTAATAGCTCAGCGACCTCTTGCCGAAAAAAGCAACGAAGTATAGACAAAAAAGACTAATTTTAAACCGAAAAATAATTTAGAGAAGACTTTATATGAGTTTTAGAAGAAAAATTGTTGCAGGTAATTGGAAAATGAACAATTCATTAGCCGAAGCATTAACGCTTGTGGATGGGATCATTGCTCATTTGGATCCAAATACAATTACGGAAGTTATTATTTGTCCTTCTTATGCTGTGCTAGCTCCAATTCACGCACATTTGCAGGGTATGCCAAAAATCAGATTGGGTGCGCAAAACTGCAGTGAATTTAATTCAGGTGCTTATACCGGTGAGGTTTCTGCGCAAATGATAACCTCAGTTGGTTGCCAATATGTTATTGTTGGTCATAGCGAACGCCGAACCTATTGCAACGAGAGCAGCGAGCAACTCACTCAAAAAATGAAACGCGCACTCGAAACTAAATTGCATCCCATTTTTTGCATTGGCGAAAATTTAGACGAAAGAAATAGCGGAAAACATTTTGATGTTGTAAAAGCGCAATTAAAAAATGTACTTAGCGCCTTTTCTATTCACGAACTTAAAGATCTTGTGATCGCATACGAGCCCGTTTGGGCAATTGGAACAGGAGTTACCGCAACTTCAGCACAAGCGCAAGAAATGCATGCGTTCATTCGTAAAACCATTTCAGAATTATTTGATGCAGATTTTGCAAATACATTACCAATTTTATATGGCGGAAGTTGCAATGCTATAAACGCTAAAGAATTATTTGCTTGCAAAGATGTGGATGGCGGCCTTATTGGTGGCGCCAGCTTAAAAGCAGAGGATTTCTGTAAGATCATTTCTTCTTTTTAGAGGCAGAAACCGCAAAGCGGCCTACGGTCTTCGCAAAGGTTTACGCAAAGGACGCAAAGAATCAACTAACTGTATAAAAAAAGAAGGCTAAGAGCAATGCTTACGCAAAGGGCTGTACCCATATCACCTTACATTTCTTTGCGAAACTGAAAGTCTTTGCCTTCTTTTGAGTTCTGGTGAAGAAACTTTGCGAACTTTGCGCCTCCTTTGCGAAATGCAATAAGCATCTTTGCGGTTTCTGCCTCTAAAAAACGGTATATTTGTAAAATAAATGTCAAACTACATCGCCTATTATTTTAAAGTGGAACCGCCGCAACCCGGTACTGATATTTTAATTGCCAGTTTGGGCGAAGCAGGTTTTGAATCGTTTGTTGAGAATGAAGAAGGCTTTGAAGCATACATCAACGAAGAATTAGAGAGGAATGTAAACCTAAACGAATTTACGTTTGAGGATTTTAAATTCACTTTTGAAAAAGATAAAATTGAACAAAGCAATTGGAATGCCGAATGGGAAAAGAATTTTGAACCCGTTTTGGTAGAAGATCTTTTATTGATCCGTGCGCCTTTTCATCCGGAAGTAAAAAGCATTAAGCACGAAATTGTGATCATGCCAAAAATGAGTTTTGGCACAGGGCATCACGATACAACTTGGCTCATGTGCAAACAATTGTTTGATCTTGATCTAAAAAATAAAAGCGTGCTTGACATGGGCACAGGCACAGGCATACTTGCTATTGTTGCTAAAAAATTAGGCGCTTCACCAATTGTAGGAATTGATATCGACGAATGGAGCGCCGAGAACGCCAAAGAAAATTGCATTGCCAATGATGGTGCCGACATTGAAATTAAATTAGGCGATAAAGAATTGCTGGATGATTATAAAGGCTTTGATGTGATATTAGCCAACATCAATAAAAATGTGTTGAAGATTCAAATCCCATTGTATTCGAAGCTTTTAAAAGACAATGGTGTTTTACTAATGAGCGGTTTTTTTACAACCGATGTTGATGAGCTTGAAAAATTCGCGAATCAGAATCAATTAAAATTAGTTGAGCGTTACAATAAAAATGACTGGGCGGTAATGAAGTTAAGAAAATCCTAATTCCGTATCATCTTCAAGTAATTCACCAACTCATCCAGGTACTTCATCAGATCTTGTCCCTCTTTTCGCTTTACGATCATATCTAATTCATCGGCTCTGCATTCGAATCCGCACTTACAGGTTGCTTTTATATAATTGCTTAATACACTTGAGTAATCCAACTCAGAGAACGCTGCATTGATCAATACATCGTACTTCTTTTTTGCAATTTTAGCGGAAGCTTTGCCGTTTGGTAAACCAAAAAAACTTTTTTCTTGCTTTGAAAACGTGATGAAATTCTTGATCTGCGATTCTTTTACATGAATGTCGATATAATACACATCCACCACCTTATCGGCCTCGTAAATAAATTTATCGATCGCATTTTTACTTGATGCTGTTTTTGAATCTAACACCAAGGCCATGGTTTTGGTCTTCTCCCAAGGCAAAAAGTTCCTTCCGCCGGCTTCGCTGTTCCTTAATCGTGCAGCAATTATAAGTTCTTTGATAAAGCCCATGACTAAATTCTCGCGACTTAACTCTTTTGACTAACTACATTCACAAATCTCTCCACCGTCTCCTCCAAACTAATATTACTTCTTCCTCCCGCTGCGTTTATATGTCCACCACCATTATAATGCGCTCGTGCAATTTTGTTCACGTCAATTTTTCCTTTACTGCGTAACGAGATCTTTACCATTCCTTCCCACTCCATAAATAAAGCGCAAAAATTAATTCCATTGATACCAAATGGATAATTTACCATGCCTTCCGTATCTCCACGTTGATAATTGAACTCTTTTAATTCGGCTTCGCTTAAAGCAATGTAAGCAGTTTTATTATCAGGTAATACTTGAATTTTATTTAATGCATAACCTAGCAAACGCATTCTGTCTCTGCTATAAGTATCGTAAACTGCTCCATGAACATCTTCATGCTTCATTCCTGTTTTTAAAAGATCAGAAATTATTAAATGGGTATGATGATTCACACTTGGAAAACGGAACGACCCTGTATCGGTCATTAAACCAGTGTACAAACACGCAGCAATTTTTTTATCTAACATGCGAACATGTCCCATGCCCTTCATTAGATCGTAAACTAGTTCGCAAGTACTACACGCTTTTACATCCCACAAATAATATTTTGCTAAGGCTTCTGGTTGTTGATGATGATCGATGGTTATTTTTGTAATATCTTTTTCACGTAAATAATCGCCCAACCTCTCCACTCTTTTAAAACTATTAAAATCCAATACAAATAAAAGATCAGCTTTATCCACGTAAGCTCTCACCTTTTTTTCGTCGGTTTGAAAATTGAGTACTTTTTTGGTATCAGGCATCCAGGCCAAAAATTGAGGTGTAGCATTAGGAACAATTACCTTAACTTCTTTTTTAAGTTTTTGCAAATACAAACTCAAACCCAAACTGCTTCCCATGGCATCACCATCGGGATTTAAATGTGTAACAATGGCAATACGCTTTGCTTTTTTAATGGCATCGCCTAACTTTTTATAACTATCTCTACGCATAAAGCAAAATTACCATTTTTTAAAGGATTAGACTTTGTTATTGAAACATAATTTTTTACTGTAAACTCCAAATGTACAGCCCGCGTGAGCGATTGTAGCGAAAAGCCTTGCTTAGGACTTTGCTAATGTTTGTTGGGCGAGGAGGCGACCTTAGAAGCCACCGGAGACCTACAAACATAGCAAAGTACAAGCAAGCTTGTAGCGAAAAGCGCGACGGCGAGCGAACTTCCAGTATTTTCGGGGTGACCGAGCCGGCACGCCCTCATAATAGTCGACCTTAATCATTAAAGAATATCAACCCCTTTTATTTGCTAGAACATAACAAATCCCTATCTTTGCGCCCTATTAATAAAACAAGAAAAATGGCAGGAAACATCACATTTACAATGATCAAGCCCGATGCAGTTGAAGCCAACAATATCGGTCCAATTTTAGCAATGATCAATAAAGCCGGATTTAGGATTCTGGCAATGAAATATATGCGTTTAACTAAGGCTCAGGCCGGTTTGTTTTACGAGGTTCACAAAGAGCGTCCGTTTTACGGCGAACTTACTGAGTATATGAGCTCAGGGCCTATTGTAGCAGCTGTTTTAGTTAAAGATAACGCGGTAGCAGATTACCGTAAACTTATTGGGGCTACAGACCCTTCTAAAGCAGATGAAGGCACAATTCGCAAGTTATTTGCCAAATCTATTGCAGCCAATGCCGTACATGGCAGCGACAGCGATGAGAACGCAAATATTGAGGCAGATTTCTTCTTCTCAAAACTAGAAAGATTTTAATTCTAAGAACCCCGGCCAAACGCTGGGGTTCTTTGTTTTGTATTTATCCACAAAACAGCCTAGGTTATCAAGAAGAGACACGAACAATAAACTGATTTTTTAATTTTGTAATTCAAATTTTAATCCTCCTATGGAATCTCTGGAAAAAGTGAACACCGATTATCAAAACCAGTTGAACGACTGGATCAAACACGAAAAAGCAGCCTTAGACCTTATTGGTTTTGTTGGCAAATTATGGTTCGAGCGATCAATTGAATTGATCCTATTTCGTAATCAATTACACGATAGAAGTGCAAGTGAGATCATGAATTTACATTTGTACGCTAAGAATATTGTAAAAAAACCTATCACAGTTTATGATACAGTTGCATTAGCCAGCGAAATATACAAAAGCAATGCAGGCCCCGGCCGTATTGATATTGGTAAATTGGCTTTTGAATGGCATAACGAAAAAGCGAACTACAAAACTGCTACTGATTTTATAAATGATAAATTAAAAGATCTTATTGGACAAAAAGCGAGCGTAACGCCAAAAGACGTTGTTTTATATGGATTTGGGCGTATTGGACGTTTAGCAGCGCGCGAATTGATTTCGCAAGCGGGTAAAGGTGAGCAATTGCGTTTGCGTGCTATTGTTACACGTGGTGGAAGCGATGAAGAAATTGTAAAACGTGCCGACCTTTTGCGCACCGATTCAGTGCATGGTCCTTTCCCGGGAACAGTAATTGAAGATCTTGTAAATAAAGCGTTGATCATTAACGGACACACAGTTCACATGATCGATGCAAAAAATCCGGAAGATGTGGATTATACAAAGTATGGAATTAGTAATGCTTTGCTAATTGATAACACCGGCGTTTTTCGTGATGATAAAGAATTGAGTCGCCATTTACAAGCAAAAGGAATTGATAAAGTATTATTAACTGCGCCTGCAAAAGGTAATGTTCCTAATGTTGTGCATGGTGTAAATCATGAAACGGTTGACCTTAAAACGCAAAAAATATTTTCGGCAGCAAGTTGTACTACCAATGCCATCATGCCAATTTTACATATCATTGATAAGGAATTAGGAATTCAAAAAGGACATATTGAAACGGTACACTCGTATACCAACGACCAAAATTTATTGGATAACTACCATAAAAAATACCGTCGTGGACGTTCAGCTGCTTTGAACATGGTAATTACCGAAACAGGTGCTGAAAGTGCTTTGAAAAAAGTATTACCGCATTTAGCAGGTAAATTCACGGCAAATTCAGTACGCGTACCAACACCAAACGTATCGTTGGCAATTTTGAATTTGAGCATCAATAAAGAAGTTACTAAAGAGCAAGTAAATGATATTGTAAAAAAATATGCATTGGAAGGAAAATTGGTAGAACAAATTCAATACTCGTTCAGTAACGAATTGGTAAGTACAGATATTATTGGAAATCCTTGCGCTAGTGTATTTGATAGCCAGGCCACTATTATTTCTCCTGATAAAAAAACAATCATACTTTACGTTTGGTATGATAACGAATATGGCTATACCCGTCAGGTGATCCGCTTTAGCAAGCATATCAGCGAAGTAAGAAGAGCTGTTTATTATTAAATTTTAGAGACCCGGAAAACCGGGTCTTTTTTTTAGAGACAGAAACCGCTAAGGCATCATAGATGCTGCGCAAAGGAGGCGCAAAGAACACGAAGTTTTAGATCACCAAAACAAAAAAGAAGGCAAAGGGCTGCGCTTTCGCAAAGTGCGCACCGCCTAATCGCTAAACCCTTTGCGTAAACCGAAGGTCCTTGCCTTCTCATTTTTTTGCGTTCAGCTCTGCGTTCTTTGCGCCTACTTTTCGAAATGCAGTAGGCATCTTTGCGGTTTCTGCCTCTAATTGTTTATCTTAGCAGTGTAAAAAGTATATGTCTCAATTCCCCGAAACAGAATTAATACTAACGCCCGAAGGACGTGTTTACCATATTAATTTATTGGGAGAAGATATTGCCGATGATGTTATTGTGGTTGGAGATCAAGGACGTGTTGCGCAAATTTCATCTTACTTTTCGAAAATAGATTTTAAAACAGAACATCGCGAATTTATAACGCATACAGGTTGGTACAACGGAAAACGTATTACAGTTTTAAGTACAGGCATTGGCACCGATAATATTGATATTGTTTTAAACGAATTGGATGCCGCGGTAAATATTGATCCTAAAACCCGTACTCTCAATTCAAAATTACGTTCGTTGAATATTATTCGTTTAGGAACCAGCGGCGCATTACAAAAAGAAATTCCTGTAAATGGATTAGTAGTTAGCACACATGGCTTAGGTTTTGATGGCTTGTTGAATTATTACGCCAATTTTAAAAGCATTAATGAAGATGCCATCAGCGAGGCCTTTATGAAGCATTCAAACTGGGCTGCAAATCTACCCTACCCTTATTGCATAAAAGCTTCCGATAAATTAC
>JAGPDW010000072.1:0-13937 GCA_018057345.1 Bacteroidia bacterium
GCATAACATTGCTCGCAACAGTAATTACCATAAGTACCACCTTGATATTTTTTTCCGTCCCATTGTCTACCACACCTATGAGTGGTGGTTTTAGTTGAATTGGAGCTTGAACTGTTCCATTTCTTTTTGTCTTGGCCACTTTGGTCAGAAGGCATGATAATGTAAAATGGGATTAAAAAAATCACGACCCCAATAATTAAAACAACTTTTTTTTGTGAACTAGGTAGTGCCTTATACCATTCAGTAACTGATTTTTTTTCACTTTGAGATTCTTGATTGCTATTTACTGTTTTGTCAACAGAATTTGCTGTCTGATGTTTTATTTCGGGATTAGAAGAAACAAAGCGATTTGCTATTACTGTTAGTCTCTCGGGAGTTAGAGCCTCCTTTGCATCGTCTTGTAGTTCTTCAATATTTATGTGGATTTTCCCGTTTGAAAGTTTTATTATGTAATTGAAATTCTCGTCAATTAGAAAGAGTTGATACGTTCCAATATTGGCATTAAAAATTCTTACTTTTTGAAGAATTGATTTTATTTCATTTTCACCGTAGTTTGTCTGCATGGATTTTTAATTTTAATACTGTTGTCTCAAATTGCATGTACAATATAAATATAATTTTGAATGAGTCAAAATTGTCTGATTAATTATTTACAGGTGATTGTCCTCATGTCGGTATAAAACTTGCCCATAACTCCTTTATATGCTTACTAAAAGTAAGCATATCTTGTCAAAATAGCGAGATAGGCCGACTTTTGGTCTTATTTGTAAATTTAGCTATTTCCGCTTTTTCTGAATGAAAATCTACGATACATCGTAGGTTTTTAACAAATATGCTTAATTCAATATTACTCATTTTTCACTAATATTTAATAGCCACTCTGCTTTTACCGTATCAAACTAACCCTACCACTTCTATTCACCTTCTTCTCGGTGCTCTTCTCGGTACTTTCTATTTTGTAAACGTAAATGTCTTCTTCGCACAGGTTGCCTTTAAAGCGGCCATCCCATTTACCGTTGGTGCTATTGGTGGTATAAATTTGATTGCCCCATTTATCGTAAATGGTAAATGAGTAATAACTGTAATCGCATTGCAATACAGGAAAGAAATGATCGTTCTTATTATCTTCGTTTGGTGTAAAAGAGTTTGGGATCATCATTTCGCAATCACAAGCTTTTAAAATTACTTTTACACTGTCAAAACGTACACCGCATACTTTACTTTCTGTTTTTACCCAATATCTTCCTTCTTTGGTAGCGTTAATTGAGTTGGTGGTGGCGCCTGTATTCCATAATACTTTTGTTCCCGCCGGAATTTTTACACTCAAAGGTTTTTGCTCATCGGCCAAACAAAACGTTATTTCATTTTGAAATGATACTTGTATGCCCGGCGCAACGCTTACTCTAAATGTATCGGTATATAAACAACCTTTATTATTGGCGGTTACCCAATATTTTCCGGTATTATCAATTCGTAAACGCTGAGTATTCTCGCCTGTATTCCAACTGTATTTGTATTTACTTTCTTTTGCATCTGCCAAATAACTTACACCCTTGCAAACTATGGTATCGCGAATATTAAAATTTGGTTTTGGCATGAACATCACTACGGTGCTATCCTTGGTTACTTTTGTGCCTTCGGTAACTGCAACTATATATTTGCCGGTGTATTTGCTGGCGTTGATCCGTTTGGTATTGTACTCAATGTTCCTTGGTGTTATCCAAGTGATCTTCGCTTTTTTATCAATAGAAGCAGGAAGATTTAAAAATATGCTATCGCCAATACAAGCCCCTGTGGTATCGGCAAAATAACCCTTCTGGCCGAACGCTAGCCCCGCCAAAACAATAAATACATATGTGAGTTTCTTTCCTATTCTTGCTAATTTACCAAATTCATGCTTACGTTTTTTATGAATTTAACGGAATTATGAGACTCTTGATCTTTATAATTCCAGTTCTAACGTAATAATTGTACCATTTTTCCCTTCTCCTAAGGTTGATTTATCTACCATAGTTACCACTTGGGTTTTGCCGGTTAATTTAGAGTTAAGCTCCAAAATGTTTTTTATAGTGGCCGTTCCCAAACTCTTATGCCCTGTTTTTGAATGTTCCTTTGCTTTTATTAAACCAATACCATCGTCCTCAATAGTGATCAATAATTTTCCTGCTTCTGTTTTTTTAAATGTAATATCTAACTTACCATGTTCCAATTTTGGTAAAATTCCATGTATGATACAATTTTCGGCATGTGGCTGAATGATCATGTTTGGAATTGCCACTGTATTAGCATCTAATTTTTCATCAACCGTAATGGTATAATCAAACTTGTTTTTAAAGCGTTCTTTTTCTAACTCTAAATAATAGCTTAAACGTTTGATTTCGTCGGTGAGTAAAATTTCGCTCTGAGCTGCTTTTTCAATGATCATGCGAATGAGTCGCGAGAATTTTGCAAGGTATTCGCTGGCTTTTAAACTATTGTTGGAGTTAATATAATTTTGAATGGATGTTAATGAGTTAAAAATAAAATGCGGACTCAATAGCGAATTCATTGCCTGGTGCTTTAATAGATTTACTTGTTGCTCGTCGGCAATACGTTTCATAGCCCTCTTTTTTACGCGCTTAATTAAGAGATAACTAATTAACGAAGCGATCATGGTTGCCAGAGCAAAAATGATGAAGTAAGAGTATTTAGATTCCGTAAATTTTTCTTCTTTTCTAAATTCAATTATAGTTGGTGTGCTCCAATTGATATTATCTATAGAGGCTTGTATGGATATTTTATGCGCCATTCCACCATCTAACGCCGGAAGATTAAAAGCTGTATTTTCTAAAGGCGTCCAATTATTGTTATCTAATTTGTAACGGTAGTATTGTTTGTAACGATAACTGTTGTAGTAGGGGCTATTAAAGAACACAGTAACATCATTATCATTGGCGCCAAGCTGAATGGTTCTTCCATTATAGTAACTGTTGTGTTCGTTGATCTTTATCATATCAATAGTTACCGCATTTAAAGTGCTTGAATGTTGAATGATGTCGCCGGTTAATGCATAAGAGATCCCTTTAGAAGTGGAAATACAAGTGTAGCGATCGTTAAATGAGATGTCATTAATAGAACTGGATGATACGCCGTTAGAACGGTTATAGACCTTAACCGGATTCAAATTCTTATCGCAAATAAATAAACCGTCGGTTGTAATTATCCAGATCATATCATTCATTTCACTGATCTTTTTTACGCCATTAAGGGGCTTGCTTCCAAGGATCTTGATCTCTTCGCCTGTGTTTAAAAATTCGATCCCATCATCATGGCAAACCACCAATTGTCCGCCAATCACACTAATGTGATTTACTTTTTTATCAGGATTTTTTCCGGTTGAAGTATATTGTTTTGGTTTAAATCGCGAAAGATATAAGCCCTTATTTGTTGCTACAAGAAGTGAATCGCCATGAGAATAAATGGAAGAAACATTTTGTGAAAAATCAGGAAAAGAAATTAGTGTATCTAACGTTTTCGATGCATCGCTGTTCATTAAAAGCACGTTCGCCATCCAATCGCAAAGCACAAGGTTTCCATTTGGTAGCTTAGATACAATTTTACCGTAAATGGGTTTAAATTTGTAAGAGTTGTTGCCCGAAACGACTATACTTCCTGAAAGATCGATCTGGCTGCGTTTGGTATAATAGATCATGTTCCCAAGATCTTTCACGTCTAATATTGGATTTAAGAAATTATCAGGTTCGGAAATTGTTTTTACTTCATTTAATAAATAATTGTACGCGTAAAAACCGTTACTTGTTGCGGTTAGTATAAGGTCGTTTTTGAAATGGATCTTGTTTACACTTAAAGGTTTATTATCAGGGCTAATGGAGATGTTTGTAAAAAAAGTATTTTGGATAACGTAGATCCCGTCTTCCATGGTTCCGATCCAAATATTATCATCGCGATCTTTGTATATACAATTAATTAATATTGGCGTTATGTTTAATTCGTTAAAAACATCATGTGTAGCCCCATTGCAATACACGTAAATGTTATCGTTAGGTGAGGATGAGAACCAAATGCGACCAAAATTATCACATAGCAACTTATTGATGCTTTTCTCTCCGTCAATTGAAAATGTGGTTGATCGGGTTTTGTATACAGGAACGATCTCTTTTAATAATTTATCATCTTTTGCAATAAATATCTTTGATGCCGAACCAATTACTAACTCACCTTTACTGTTTTCGGTAATAGCATAAGCCGGTAAATTTTTAATAAGATCTAGTTTTTTCGAAGTAATTCCTTGCATTTCATATAAACCATTACTGCGCCCTACTAAGATCCTCCCGTCTTTGGTTTTGTAAATGCAATGGGCTTGATTATTCTTGTCTGTTTCTTTAACGGCATCGCCAATGAGCTCATTTGTTTTTAGATCAATTATTTGTAAACGAATTGTGGAACTCAAAATATACATATGATCATTGGTAGTTACGATCTGATCAACCGAACTGTTCAATTTTTTTGGACCAATTTGTTTTTGTTGTCGCAGTTTGTAATTAACCTCAGTAATTCCATTTTCGTTTGTTGATAGGTAAATGGTGGAATTATCTTTTATAAATGAAGAGAGGATAGTGGGGTTTGGAAGATCATTCTTTATAAGAGAAAAGCTATAGCCGTTATGAAGATAAACTCCGTTATCTGTGGTTACATGCATTAAGCCTGTAGAATCTTGCTGCAAATTGAAAACGTTAAGGCTATTCATGCCTTCATCGGTTCCAACTTTATAGTAATTGAAATTTAAATTTTGCGAATGGTAAATTTGACTGATGAGTACAATTACGCATAGCCAAAAAATCTTAAGATTTAATCTCGAGCGATAACCTCGGGACTTTTTTGATGGCATATGTAGCACCGCTTATTTAGGAGAAACTGATTTCGATTTAATAAAATCGGCAAACTCGTGTATTCTTGCCTTACTAACGGTAACATGAGTTCCTTCGCTTAAAATAACGCCACCTTCGTTGTGACTGTATTCTTTTACAAAAGCTACGTTTATTAAAGCCGAACGATGTATACGGAAGAAAATAGTATCGGGTAAAATGGTTTCAAACTCTTTTAGAGTTTTACTGGCAACAATTTTTTTGCCACCAACTAAAAAGAGGTTAGTATAATTATCGCTGGCTTCTAACCAAACAATATCCTTATAATCTACAAGAGTAAATCCTTTACTGTGATTTATTAATACCAGGTTTTTATCTTTTTCTGATTTTTCAGGACTAGCTTTACCTACAGTTTCGTAATGTTGCACCACTTTTCTAATGGCGCCTTGTAGTTCGCTAAGCATTAAAGGTTTTAAAAGATAATCAACAGCGCCCGCTTTAACGGCAGTAATTCCGTGCTCGCTATAAGCGGTTAAAAATATCACGCAAAAATCACGGTTATAAATACCTTCCAACATTTGAAAGCCATTCATCCCCGGCATATTAATATCTAAAAAAACCACATGGGGCTTTAATTCCTGGATCTTTACCTTGCCATCCATGCCATTGGCGGCTTCGCCAACAACCTCAATTTCGGGACAATAATTCTCGAGCATACTCTTAGTATTGCTGCGGCTATCCTCTTCATCATCTATAATTACAGCGCGATATTTTTGCATGATTCTTATTTTTCTACTAATCTAACAATTTATTTTTCTAAAAGGGTAGTATTTGTTGATATTTCTTGCAAATATTGAGTAAAACTATCAAATTTACGGGTAAATAGCTATATTCACGGGGTAAAAATAAATGCCAAATACCCCACGTTTGAAGCCTATACGAACGCAACTATTTATAAAATATAATTCCAACACTATGAAAAAGCTACTCCTTATCCTTGTTCTCTTAACATCATTTAATGTTAGATCGCAGCGTATTACTTTGGAAGATGTTTGGTCTAAAAGTACCTATGGCGCAAAAGGGATTCAAGGCTTTAATGCCATGAATGATGGAGTGAGTTATACGGATGTAAGCGAGAAGGATGGTTATTACGAGATCTCAAAATTCCTCATCAAAAATGGCACAAAAGTAGCCGATCTGGTAAGCGCCAAGGACGTAAAATATCAAGCTAAATCTATAGAGATCTCTGATTATCAATTTAGCCCTGATGAACGTAAACTTTTGTTCACCGAAAATTATGAATCTATTTACCGCCGCTCGGGTAAAGCAGATTATTATGTATTTGATATCAAAGAAAAAACAACTATTCCTGTAAGTGAAACAGGCAAGATCATGTTCCCAACGTTTTCGCCCGATGGAAGAAAAATTGCTTTTGTACGCGATAATAATTTATACATCAAGGACCTTGTTACACTAAAAGAAATAACAGTAACAAAAGATGGCGCCGTGAATAAAATAAAAAATGGCTGGGGAGATTGGGTATACGAAGAAGAATTTAGTAAGGCAGCCTATTTTTGTTGGAGTAATAATTCACAATATTTAGCTTATGTAAAATTTGATGAAACAAAGGTAAAGGATTTTACAATGGATTATTACAAAGGCGAATTATATCCTGAAAAGTATAATTACAAGTACCCAAAGGCCGGAGAAGATAATTCAATTGTAACTTGCCATGTTTACGACGTAAATTCGTTTTTACCAAATGCCACAGTAAAAGTTGATCTTGGCGAGAATACAGATATTTATATTCCGCGTTTACAATTCACCAATAATGATGGGATACTTTCGGTACAGCGTTTAAATCGTTTGCAAAATAAATTAGAATTGCTTTTTGTGGATGCAAAAAATGGTTCAGCTAAAGTGATCTACACCGATTCTGCAAAAACATATGTGGATGTTACAGATGATCTAACCTTTGTTAGCGATAAAGGATTTATTATTTCAAGTGAGCGCGATGAGTATAATCATTTATATGAATATGATCTTACAGGGAAATTGATAAAACAATTAACTAGCGGTTCTTGGGATGTAATAGCCTTTAAAGGATATGACCCAAAGTCTGGAAATCTGTTTTATACGTCTACTGAGAACGGCGCTATTAATCGTGATCTTTATTCGGTTAAATTGGATGGAAAGAACAAAAAGCGTTTAAGCACAATGACAGGCTTTAACGATGCCGGATTTATTACGGGATTTAAATATTATATTTCTTCATGGAGTGATGCCAATACACCGCCGGTTTATGAATTACGTGATGCAGAAGGTAAATCGGTTAAAATGCTTGAGAATAATATTGCTTTAAAAGAAAAATTGAAAGAATATAATTTAGGAAAAAAAGAATTTTTTACTGTAAAGAATGCCGAAGGAACCGAACTGAATGGTTTTATGATAAAGCCATCAAATTTTGACGCGGGCAGAAAATATCCTGTTTACATGTATGCGTATAATGGCCCGGGAGCGAATGAGTGTAATAACAACTGGGAAGGCACAG
Source organism: Bacteroidia bacterium (assembly GCA_018057345.1). GTDB lineage: Bacteria > Bacteroidota > Bacteroidia > B-17B0 > Aurantibacillaceae > Aurantibacillus. The sequence continues at coordinate 7,417 of JAGPDW010000072.1, forward strand.
AGTTTATGTGGCATCAATTATTAGCTCAAGAAGGTTATATTGTGGTTTGTGTGGATGGAAGAGGAACTTTAGGAAGAGGTAGGCAATTTAAGCATAGTACCTATTTGCATTTGGGTAAGCACGAAACTTCTGATCAAATTGATGTGGCAAAATGGTTGGGCGAGCAGTCGTATGTTGACAAAGGACGTATTGGTTTCCAGGGTTGGAGTTACGGTGGATATATGGCCTGTTTAATGATAACAAAGGGAGCTGAATTCATTAAAGCAGCAATTGCTGTTGCGCCGGTAACCAACTGGAAGTATTATGATAATATTTATACCGAGCGTTTTATGCGCAAGCCAAAAGATAACAAAAAAGGATACGAAGAAAATTCGCCCGTTAATTTTGTAGATAAGATCAAACATCCGTTCCTAATAATTCATGGTTCATTTGATGATAATGTACATGTGCAAAACAGCATGGAAATGATAAAGGCTATGGTTGGTAAAAATATTCCTTTCGACATGATGGTGTATCCAAATAAAAATCATGGTATTTATGGCGGCCCAACGCGTTATCATGTGTACAATAAAATTCTGAAATTTGTAAAAGAGAATCTGTAAAGTGTCTAAAAAAAAGCTGATCATATTTAGTGGCGCAGGAATGAGCGCCGAAAGCGGGATCAAAACATTTCGCGACAGTGGTGGCTTATGGGAAGAATACAAGGTTGAGGACGTTGCAACATTAGAGGCTTGGGAGAAGAATCAAAAGTTGGTAACCGAATTTTACAATCAACGAAGAAAACAAGTAATGGAAGCGCAACCAAACGAAGCGCATAAAATTATTGCCGATCTTCAAAAAACATTTGATGTAACTGTTATCACCCAAAACGTTGATAATTTGCACGAAAGAGCAGGGAGCAAGAACGTGATCCATTTACATGGCGAAATTGTAAAAGCGCAAAGTTCTATCGACCCGTCAAAAATTTATAATTTAAAAAATTGGGAAATTAAAATTGGTGATACTTGCGAATTGGGTTCGCAATTGCGTCCTTATATTGTTTGGTTTGGTGAAATGGTACCCATGATGGAGCCCGCCATTGATATGGTTGGTAAAGCCGATCTGTTCACCGTAATCGGAACATCACTAAACGTTTATCCTGCAGCAGGATTAGTAAATTACACACCAAGCGCAATCCCAAAGTGGTTAGTTGATCCGGGCGATTTTAATTTAGAGCATATTCAAAATATTGAGCACATCAAAGAAACGGCAGTGAGTGGCATGAAGAAACTGCAAGATGTTTTAATGAAACTGAAGTAAAGATCGGTATGGATCATTTTTTAATGAAGTAGTATCACTGTTCCAACACCGGCTGCGAAACCTGCAAGCGCCAACCAACTCATTTTTTTGAGATACCACATAAATGTAATTTTTTCTAATCCCATTACTGCAACACCGGCTGCCGAACCAATAATAAGTGCGCTTCCACCGGTGCCGGTTGTAAATGCAAGGAGTTCCCAAAATGTATGATCGGTTGGATATTGTTCTAACGAGTACATTCCAATAGAAGCTGCAACTAAAGGAACGTTATCTACAACCGCGCTTATTAATCCTAAGCAAACGGCAATTGATCTTTCGTTACCAAGTGTTTCGTTAAAGCTTTGTGCCATTTGATTTAAGAGGCCTGTGTTTTGTAGAACAGAAATGGAAAGCAAGATGCCAAGAAAAAATAAAATGCTCGATGTGTCAATTTTTTCCAATGCATGCATTACACTGTAAATGCTTTTTTCTTCTTCGTTCTTCTTTTTGTGGAGTAAACTGGTTACGATCCATAATATCCCAACGCCAAATAGTATCCCCATAAATGGAGGTAAGTGCGTGATGGTTTTAAATACCGGAACAAAAAGCAAAACGCCAATACCTGAGTAAAATACAATATTTCGTTCTATTCCTAGTCCATGATTTGTTTTTATGCTTGTTTTCATAGGATTATTGGGTAAATTTCCTTTTAAGCTTGGACTGATCAGCAACAAGGGCACAATTAAACATATTAGCGATGGTAATATCAAAATACTGATGATACCACCGGCGGTGATCTGTCCGCCTATCCAAAGCATGGTTGTAGTTACATCTCCTATGGGCGACCAAGCTCCTCCAGCATTTGAGGAGATAACAATTAAGCCGATGTATTTTAATCGCGTTTCTGATTCAGGAATAATTTTCCGTACGAGTGATGTCATTACAATGGCTGTTGTAAGATTGTCTAATGCTGCCGAAAGAAAGAATGATAACAATGAAATGATCCAAGCGAGTTTTAAAATACTTTTTGTTTTGATAAGCTTTGTAACTATTTCAAATCCGTCGTGCGCATCAATTAACTCAACAATGGTCATAGCGCCCATCAAAAAGAATAAGATCCCCGAGATCTCACCTAAATTTTCGGTGAGTGCTTCTGCAATGTGATGTTGATCTCCGGTTGTTGCTGAGCTTAGAGTGTAAACTACCCATAATACTACGCCTGTTAGTAATGCCGAAGCGGCTTTATTTATCCCCACAGAATGTTCTATGGCTATAAATAAGTAGCCTATTATAAAAATAACTATGATTGCAGTGATCATTATTAATGACTAAAGTTAATCATATTTATGAGGATGTAAAGCGAAATAAATGTAGTAAACGAAACGCGATTGTTTCATTTTCATATTGAGATCTAATGCGGCTTGTAATGCTTCTTAGCTTCTGGCATGAATTTCTTAAGGTCTGCAATACGGCGCTCATCACTAGGGTGAGTGCTTAATAACTCAGGTGGTTTTTGTCCACCGCCTGCTGCCATGCGCTCCCAAAATGCAATAGCAGCTTCTGGATCATAACCGGCCATTGCTGCAAATATCAATCCCATTTTATCAGCTTCTGATTCGTGTTTACGACTATATTTTAATACAGTAATGCCTGTTGAAATACCATACGATTGTAAAAAGAGATCATGAACAATGGCAGGTTTTTGCGATAAAGCTACCGAAAGCATGGCTCCTCCAAATTGCACTAGTAATCCTTGACTCATACGTTGATTTCCATGGCGGGCAACTGCGTGCGCTACTTCGTGCCCCATAACAACAGCCAATCCATTCTCATCTTGAGTTACAGGTAATATTCCGGTATAAAAAACCACTTTCCCACCGGGCATGCACCAGGCATTAATGGTTGCTTCATCAACAACATTGAACTCCCATTTGTAATTGCTTAACTCTTGCGCCAAACCTTTTTGTTTGTAGTATTGTTCAACCGCTGTTTTAATTCGCTCGCCACAACTTCTTACCATTTGAACACGACTATCGGATTCGTGCATTGGTGGGTGTTCTGCTAAAAATTTACCGTATTCTTGTGAACTCATTTGCATAAGATCTGCTTCAGGCACAAGATTTAATCCAACACGGCCTGTAACTGCATTTTTATGGCAGGCGTAAAAAAATATTCCGCTTAACAGAACGCATATTGTTAGTATTCTCTTTATATATGGCATATTAACTGGCGTATTCGATTTTTGCAGTCAGTCCCTTTTCTAATATCGCTTCGCAAATTGGTTTAAGCTGTTTGTACGAACCATTTTTAACTGCACATTGTCCTTTATAGTGAATAAGATATGTGCATTGCGTTGCTTGCTCAGGTTCGTGTCCGCAATATTTCATTAATGTTTCAATTACAAAATCAAACGTGTTGAAATCATCGTTATATACAACAAGCGCTCTTTGTTTTTGTTCTACAACTAAAACATCTTCTTGTTCCTGTATTTCTGTATCAAACAAATTCATATCACAAATTTACAAAATTTAAACTACTTCGCCGGAAGCAATGTTCCTGTGCATTCGCCAAAGCCAACGCGCATTCCGTCTTTTTTACAATAACCTCTAATGGTAACGGTATCATTATCGTTAATGAATTTACGTTCGCTACCATCTTTTAATTTAATTGGCTTTGTTCCGCGCCAAGTTAATTCCATCATACTGCCAAACTCCCCGGGTTGCGGACCGCTAATTGTACCGCTCGCCATCATATCGCCAACATTAATATTACAGCCATTAACTGTGTGATGTGCCAGTTGTTGTTCCATGGTGTAATACATGTATTTGTAATTACTTCCAATAATATGAGTTTCCTCACCATTTTGTGGCTTAATATAAACATCCAAATGAATATCTAAATTTCTATCGCCTTTGTATTGTAAGTAGGGTAGGAGTGGAGGATCTTGCACGTAACCTTTAACTCTAAATGGTTCTAATGCTTCCAACGTAACGATCCATGGAGAAACAGTGCTGGCAAAATTCTTTGCTAAAAATGGCCCTAGCGGAACATACTCCCATGTTTGAATATCGCGTGCACTCCAATCATTAAATAAAAGCATTCCAAAAATATGATCGTCGGCTTTATCGGTGCTAACGGTATCACCCATTTGTGTTTGCTTGCCAATTACAAACGCGGTTTCTAATTCAATATCGAGTAATTTAGTTGGGCCATAAACTGGAACTTCTGAATCGGCAGGTTTTTGTTGACCTTTTGGACGATAAAAACTATGTCCACTCACGCAAATACTACTTGCTCTTCCGTGATAACCTACAGGTAAATGTTTCCAGTTTGGCATCAAGGCGTTTTTTGGATCACGTATCATGGTTCCAATGTTTGTAGCATGATCGATGCTGCTGTAAAAATCAGTATAGTCGCCAACCTTTACAGGCATAAGCATTTTTACATCGCTTTGTTTTTTGAATACTTTACCAAAAAATGCGGTATCAGTTTTTAGGAAAGAATTCTCATCGCAAAGTATCTCTTGCAACTTCGTGCGAACTTTATTAGTTGTAGGCTTTCCTAAGGAGATAAGATCGTTTAGGTTTTCTTTTTCAAATACGGAGCGATTGATATCAAACACATCTCTGCTTTCTAATTCGAACAGGTCAATGATGTATTCGCCAATGGCGCTGCACACGCGATGTTTTACATTGGCATCACTATAAATTCCAAAAGGAATATTGTAAATAGAAAAATCAGAATCTTCTTTAATGGGTATCCAGGTATTTAATTTTTTCATATTATATTCTTCTTGAAAGAATGTTCGACTTTAGATCTTCTAGTATTTGTTTTTGTCCGTTCTTGCAATCCTCTATCATTAAAATGGCTCTTGTAAGTATTTCTTCATCTCTTACATTCTCAATATTTTCGGCGGCCGTGTATGCTTCCAATGCAACTTGAAAATCAGCATCGCAGGCTTGTTCTACAAAAAATAAAAAATGTTCCATAAAATCCAATCCGCTTTCCCAACAAATGCACAGCAGTTTTGCGCGATCCTCATCGTTCTCTGCTTCAACTACTGCTTTAATAAGTAAATGATGTAATTTATTGTCTTTTACAAAAGCTAGTTTTGCTTCTTTATCTTCGCGAGTGATCTCAGGGTCTAAAAGACCAATAAGCACGTCAATGTCTTTTTCCTTATACTGTTCTTTACCATTATTTAATGCAATGGTAAGCGTATTGTAGTTATCCTTATCAAAGAATTTCTTAGGATCTAAAGCTCCATCGTCCAACAACTCCTTCATTTCTCTCGTTATAATAATTGTTTAATGATCTCTTCAATGGCAATACCTTCTGCTTCGGCTTTGTAATTTTTTACAATACGGTGTCGAAGAATAGGAGTTGCAATGGCTTTTACATCCTCAATGTCGGGACTAAACTTTCCGTTGATAGCAGCATGGCATTTGGCGCCAATGATCAAATATTGCGAAGCACGCGGGCCGGCGCCCCACGATAAATATTTTTTTGCTACATCTGAACTGAACTCCGAATTTAAACGTGTTTTATTTACCAAACGTACAGCGTATTCGATCACATTATCGGCAACAGGAATTTTGCGAATTAAATTTTGGAAGTACGTAATTTCCTCTGCCGAAAGGATATGTTTTAGTTTTACGTTTTGTGTTGTAGTTGTTTGTTTCACAACCTGCATCTCTTCTTTAAAAGAAGGATAATCCAACCAAATATTGAACATAAAACGGTCTAATTGAGCTTCAGGTAAAGGGTAAGTTCCTTCTTGCTCAATTGGGTTTTGTGTTGCTAGTACAAAGAAAGGTTTATCTAGATCATATCTTTTCCCTGAAGTAGTAACTTGTCTTTCTTGCATGGCTTCCAATAAAGCCGCTTGTGTTTTTGGCGGAGTACGATTGATCTCATCAGCCAAAATTATATTGGCAAAAATGGGGCCTTTAATGAACTTGAAATTTCTGCTTTCATCCAATACCTCACTACCAATAATATCGCTTGGCATAAGATCGGGTGTGAACTGAATACGATTGAAGCTTAATCCCAATGCATCTGAAATGGTGCTTACCAATAAAGTTTTTGCTAATCCAGGAACACCAACCAACAAACAATGCCCATTACTAAAAATGGAGATGAGCACATTTTTAATGGTGTCTTCTTGACCAACAATTACCTTGGCTATTTCTTTATTTAACTCGTTGTATTTTGCAACAAACGCTTGAATTGCTTAGGTATCG
>JAGPDW010000002.1:0-47649 GCA_018057345.1 Bacteroidia bacterium
GTTAAAGGTAGATTGTATACGTGTTACGCACCCGTGCGCCGGTCGCCGGCAAGTATTGCTACTCCCGCTGCCCCTCGACTTGCATGTATTAGGCCTGCCGCTAGCGTTCATCCTGAGCCAGGATCAAACTCTCCGTTGTAAAAATTGTTTGATTCCTTAATTTTCATCTTAAGGTGAATGTCTGTAATAGATCATCCCTTAACGGGCTCAAGAGCTTTAGTTTAATTCTCAAATATTTACTTGAGAAACTTGCTATCTTTTGGTTATCAATATTTTTTCAATGAACGTTGTACTCTATATCTTTTAGGATTCCCTTATCAGTTACTTCACAGTTTCAATTCACATATCCACCGTTTTTCCCCTGATAAACTCTTTCCTTTTCAATACTTTTTTAGAACAACCGTTTTATTGTTTCCTTTAAAACGGGTGGCAAAAATACATACTATATTTTTACTATCCAAAAATTTTGAAGAAAAAATTTCTTTTTTCTTGCATTTTTTTTGTGTTCGGCCCCTAAAACTCAAAGAACTACATTTTTTTAGGGACGGCAAAGATAGATACAGTTTTTGGCTCAGCAAAATTAATTCTGATTAAATCGTGTTAAATGCTGATTTTTAACCCAATAAAATTATTACTTAAACCGTTGGAAGCTAAACTAGGTGCGAGGTTGGTCCAAATTGAGATAAAAACGAGCAATATTATAGTCCTAAAACCCATTTTTGATTAGCTTTACAAACCCCTATGAAAACTGTTCTGATACTCACCTATTATTGGCCGCCAAGCGGCGGTGCCGGGGTTCAACGCTGGCTTAAATTTGTGAAGTATTTGCAAGAATTTGGCTGGGAACCCGTTGTATATACTGCAGAGAACGGAGAATTGCCCGAAATTGACGCAAGTTTAGAAAAAGATATTCCAAAAGGCATTACCGTTATAAAAACGCCTATTTGGGAGCCGTATAATGCCTACAAAAAATTGATTGGTCAGAAAAAGGACCAAAAAATAAACGCTGCCTTCTTAAATGAGAATAAAAAAACGAGTCCGCTCAATAATTTTGCTGTTTGGATAAGAGGAAATTTTTTTATTCCTGATGCACGAAAATTTTGGATCAAACCATCCGTAAAATACCTCAACAATTACCTGCAAAAAAATAAAGTTGACGCTATTATAAGCAGTGGCCCGCCACACAGCATGCACTTAATTGCAAAAGCATTAAAACAAGATCATCCAAATATTAAATGGATAGCAGATTTTAGAGATCCGTGGACCAATATCGACTTTTATAAAGATCTAAAACTTACTTCTTGGGCCGATAAAAAACACAAACGCTTAGAAAAAGAAGTTTTACTTGAAAGCGATGCTGTTATTAGTGTTGGACAATTAATGAGTGATGAACTTGCCGCAATTATTGGTACGCAAAATTCAAAATTCAAAGTAATTACCAATGGTTATGATGAAGATGATCTTGTGAAAACACAAATAGAAAAAGATAAAAAATTTAGCATCGCACACATTGGCACCTTGGTTAAAACGCGTGATCCAAAAGTACTTTGGAAAGTATTAAGTGAATTAGTTAACGAGAATGAAGCCTTTAAAAATGCATTAGAAATTAAACTTGTTGGTAAATTAGATATTGCCGTTAAAGAAAGTATTGATGAGCATAAACTTTCATCGTTTGTAAATAAAATTGATTACATGCCTCACGATAAAGTAATTGAAGAACAACAACGATCGCGAGTAAATTTATTATTAGTAAATCAAACACCAAACGCCAAAAGCATCTTAACCGGAAAGTTCTTTGAATATCTTTCGGCCGGGGCACCTGTGCTTGCCATTGGGCCTGTTGATGGCGATGTGGCTTTTATTTTAAAAGAAACAAAAGCCGGAATGATAAGCGACTTTAATGATCATACTAACTTAAAAAAGAATGTATTAGAGCTCTTTCAAAGCCAAAGTATTACACGTAATGAAGAAGCCATAAAAAAATATTCCCGAAAAAATTTAACTAAAAAACTTTCGGAGATATTGAATGAGCTTACAAATAATTGACAGTAAATTATAATTTTGCACTATTAAAATAGATCCACATGGGACGAGTATTTGAAAAACGGAAAGCCACAATGTTTAAACGCTACGCCAAAATGGCCAAAGCGTTCACGAAAATTGGAAGAGAAATAGCGATATCAGTAAAAGCGGGTGGACCAAACCCTGATCTAAACTCACGCCTACGTATGATCATTCAGAACGCGAAAGCGATCAACATGCCTAAGGTAAACGTAGACGGCGCTATTAAACGTGCAAGCGAAAAAGACTCTAGCAATTACGAAGAAATTATTTATGAAGGTTACGCACCGCACGGTGTTCCTGTTTTGGTTGAGTGCACAACCAATAATCCAACACGTACTGTTGCAAGTGTACGTTTATATTTTTCTCGTGCTGAAGGATCATTGGGAACAAACGGATCGGTAAGCTATATGTTTGAACATAAAGTAATGTTTAAAATTGATGCGGCCGGATTAAATAAAGATGATCTTGAATTAGAATTGATTGATTTTGGATTGGAAGAGATCAATGAAGACGAAAACTATTTTGTTATTCAAACTGCGTTCACCGATTTTGGAAATATGCAAGCAGCACTTGAAGAAAAAAAGATAAACCTTGTAGAATCAAGTAAAATTTACGTACCCACAACTTTTAAAGAACTTACTCCCGAGCAAGAAGCCGACGTAATGGCCATGATAGAAAAAATGGAGGAAGACGATGATATTGAAGCCGTTTATCATAACATTGGTTAAGGATCATAATTAACCATTGGAAAAACACTGGAACATACCCGACCTTAAAAAAGGAGCACAAGATATTTCGAAGATCCAGGAGATCTTAAAGGTAGATCGTGTTATTGCCAGCTTGCTCTATCAACGAAATTTGAAAGAGTATGACGAGATCAAAACATTTTTTAGACCCGAACTAACTCAATTACACGATCCCTTTATAATGAAGGGAATGAGTGTTGCCATTGATCGCATTGATAAAGCCATAGCGAACAAGGAAAAAATTCTTATTTATGGCGATTATGATGTTGACGGAACAACAGCCGTAAGCGTAGTTTATAGATTTTTTAAAACACATACCGATCAAATTGCGTATTATATTCCTGATCGTTATGCCGAAGGTTATGGTATTTCTTTTAAAGGAATAGATTTTGCAAAAGACAATGGATTTTCACTGATCATTGCATTGGATTGTGGTATTAAAGCTATTGATAAAATTGATTATGCCAACGAACGCAACGTTGATTTTATTATTTGCGATCATCACTTGCCCGGAGAAACAATTCCGAAAGCAATTGCGGTTTTGGATCCAAAACAACATGATTGTAAATACCCATATAAAGAATTAAGCGGTGCAGGTATTGGATTCAAATTAATTGAAGCTTACAGCCGAAAAAATAATTTAGACCTACAACTCTGCTATAATTTTTTAGACCTAGTTGTAACAAGTATTGCGGCTGATATAGTTCCTATAACAGGAGAAAATCGCGTATTGGCTCATTTTGGTTTGGAGAAAATGAATACGAATCCAAGACCGGGATTAAAAGCCTTATTGAACATGAATCAATTGGCGCGAGAAATAACCATTACCAATTTGGTATTTGTGTTGAGTCCTCGTATTAATGCGGCCGGAAGGATTAAACAAGGAAGTGCCGCTGTTGAGTTATTAGTTTGCGAAAACGAAGATGAAGCCAATGAATTAGCGAAAGGCATTAACGATACCAATACACAACGTAAAGATCTAGATCTTGGAACAACTACCGAAGCATTTGCCTTATTAGAAAACGATCCTATCACCGAATTTAGAAAAACAACTGTTTTGTTTAGTGATAAATGGCATAAAGGCGTTGTAGGAATTGTTGCTTCGCGATTAATTGAAAAATATTATAAACCAACGATCGTTTTAACCGAAAGTGATGGCAAAGCCACAGGAAGTGCTCGTAGCGTAAGGGATTACGACATTTACAGCGCCATTGAAAAATGCAGTGATCTGTTAGAGCAATTTGGCGGACATAAATTTGCAGCGGGTTTAACCATGAAGAAAGAGAACGTGGGCGATTTTATTGCGCGTTTTGAAGATGTGGTTAGCAGATCTATAAGCGACGATCAGTTAATTCCGCAATTACAAATTGAAACAGAATTAGAATTTCACGAGATCACGCAAAAGTTAGTTCGCATTTTAAAACAATTTGCACCTCATGGTCCCGAAAATATGATGCCCGTTTTTTTAAGTAAAAATGTATTTGACAATGGCTGGGCAAAAATAGTTGGTGCTAATCATTTAAAATTAGAATTATTTCAAAAATCAAATCCGAATATACGTTTTAGTGCCATTGCCTATGATAAAGGCGATTATGTGAAATTTTTTCACGATAAAACACCAATGAGTATTGCCTACAAGATACAAGAGAATGAATTTAACGGGAAAACATCTATCCAGTTGGTGATAGAGGATTTTAAGGTGAGTTAATTAGCCACGAATTTCACTAATTTCACAAATCTGCATGTGCTAATACCAGGTATATATTAGCGCAAACATTTCGCTAATCTGTGTTTAACGGGTTTAGAGTAGTGTTATTCGTGAAATTAGTGGCTAAAAGAGCCTTACCTCCCAAATTTCTCCACATCCTCTTTCGAGATCTCTTTATTTCCTAAAATGATCAAACGTTCGATCACATTGCGAAATTCACGAATATTCCCAGGCCATTTGCGTGCTTTTAAAGCTTCAATTGCTCCTGAAGAAATTGTTTTGGCAACACCCATTTCTTCGGTAATAAGATCCATAAAATGTTTTGCAAGTAGAGGAATATCTTCTTTGCGATCATCTAATCCAGGGACGTGAATAGGAATAACACTTAAACGATGGAAAAGATCCTCACGAAACGTTTCCCTTTCAATTTCTTTTTTAAGGTCTTTATTTGTTGCGGCTATTACACGTACATTTACTTTAATTTCTTTATCTCCTCCTACTCTGGTTATTTTATTTTCTTGTAAAGCGCGTAATACTTTTGCTTGTGCGCTTAAACTCATGTCGCCAATTTCATCCAAAAAAATAGTTCCGCCCTCAGCTAATTCAAATTTCCCTTTACGTTGAGCCACTGCACTTGTAAATGCACCTTTTTCGTGACCAAACAATTCGCTTTCTATTAATTCGCTTGGAATAGCCGCGCAATTCACTTCAATTAACGGTCCTGCTGCACGATTACTTTTATCGTGGATCCACTTTGCTACCAATTCCTTTCCGCTTCCGTTGCTTCCTGTAATTAAAACACGTGCTTCGGTTGGAGCCACTTTTTCGATAATATCCTTTACGTTATTAATTGCACCCGAATCACCTATCATGTCAACACTTTTGGCGATCTTCTTTTTCAATACCTTTGTTTCTTCCACTAACGTGTTTTTTTGCATCGCGTTGCGCATGGTAACCAGCAAGCGATTTAGGTCGATTGGTTTTGCTAAATAATCGTATGCTCCACTTTTTACGGCATCCACAGCAGTTTCAATGTTTCCGTGGCCGCTCATAATGATCAAAGCACTTTCGCATTTGGCAGCAATTAATTTTTGTAGTAATTCAATGCCATCGAGTTTTGGCATTTTGATATCGCTTAATACAACATCATAATTATTTTTCAGGGCCATTTCAAGACCTTGCGCTCCATCTTCCGCTTCTTCTATCTCGTACTTTTCAAATTCTAAAATCTCGCGAATAGATCGGCGTATGGCCTTTTCATCATCTATGATCAATACTTTTGCCATAATTAAATTCCTTTATTTTCTATGATCTCGCACAACGCACCTTCTTTTAATGAATAAGTTGATACACGCATTTTTTGCAAATTAAATGATTGCAGGGTAAAATTAATAAGTAAACACGACACTACCATCATATCAACTCGCATTTCAACTAAACCTTTAATAATCTTACGTTGGGCTAATGTTGATTGGATCACCATTTCTGCTATTTTATTATAATTCTTCAAGTCAACATTGTATTCTGTTTTCTCTTTCTCAAATTTTTCGCCACTCAATTGTCCATGTATCATTTCTACAACAGAATCAAACGCGCCCGATGAACCAATAAGCTCAACCGGTTTATATTGCTCAATTAATTTTTTTATCTCATTTAGTTCCTTGTTAAGATAAGCATATATCTCCTGAATTTGCTTTTCGGATATTGGATCAGATGGATTGAATTTTTCCAACATTCTGGCGGCACCTAATCTGTAGCTCTTTTTCCAAAGTATATGTTCCTTATTTCCAATGATAAACTCAGTGCTACCTCCACCAATATCCATTATCAATGAAGGGCCGGTTCCAAGATCCATTGCCAGCTTATTTCCTTTGTAAATAAGTTCTGCTTCCTTGTTTCCGTCAATTATATTTATCTCTATCCCCGACTGAATTAATACTTCCTTTTTAAAGTCGATCCCATTCTCTGCATCTCTGATAGCAGATGTAGCAAAAGCGTAGATCTCAACTACGGCAAGTTTATTAAGCTCATTCTTGAATTTTACCAAGGCATCAACACCGCGTTTAAATGGTATCTTATGGATCACTTTATTATTGATGCCGCCTTCACCAAGCTTCACCGGTATCTTTGATGTATAGATTCTTTTAAAAGAAGCGTTTTGAAGCTCAACTACAAGAAGATTAAACGTATTGGTACCGCAATCAATAACAGCTATTCGCATTTGTTAAATTTATCAACTTTTTTTCACACATTACTTTGATTCGCACTTTTTTTTCACTATTTTTACTAGTCTAACACCATAACAAACACCTATCGAATGAAAAAAATCTTTACCCTTATTTTGTTGAGCTTGTTTATCATGGGCTCTGCACAAAATGTTAGTCCGGAGTATGTTGACGGACAGATATTCCTAAAATTCAGAACAGGTACAATTAAGAACATTGGATTGGATGATCCAAACAATCTTCCGATAGAGAAGATCGGTATTTTGAAAGAACTTGTAGCTAAGTATGGTATTACTAAAGCTTATAAACCCTTTTATCAAGCCGATGACGATATTCGTCTTACACATATTCTTCAATTAGAATTCACTAATGCTACCAAGATCAATGATCTTATAGCTGACCTGAGTTCAAATCGTATTGTAGAATATGCTGAAAAAGTAATGTTGCTTAAAACTCATGTAACGCCAAACGATTTCACGATTGCCAGCAATACATCTTCCGTTTATTTAAATTGGATAGGTGCTCCAAACGCTTGGAATGTTTACAACAGCACTTCAAATGGTACAACTAATATTACCGTTGCAATTGTGGATAATGCGATCCAAAGAACTCACGTAGATCTTGCAGCAAATATTTGGACAAATCCAGGAGAAATTCCTGCAAACAGTATTGATGATGATCAAAATGGTTATGTAGATGACGTGAATGGTTGGGATCCTGCAGATGGAGACAATAATACTAACCCTACCAATTACGCTATGGATCACGGAACACATACATCAGGCTGTGCTGCTGCCACTAATAATAACGGTATTGGCGCTTCATCCATTGGCTGGAATCTTAAGATCATTCCTGTAAAATGCGCTAAAAATGGAGACTCTCCTAGCTCTGTTGGTTATGGTTACCAGGGCATTATTTATGCGGCAAAATGTAAAGCACGCGTTATCTCATGTTCGTGGGGAGGAACTGGTGCGCCATCAACATCAGCACAATCAATTATAGATTATGCTTGGAGTAAAGGCTGTATCATAATTGTTTCTGCAGGAAACGATAATAATAACGTATTACATTATCCGGCAGCTTACAATAACGTTTATGCAGTTGCAGCTACTGGCAATAATAACGACGTAAAAGCAGGTTTTTCATGTTACGGAACATGGGTTGACATTTCTTCTCCGGGAGTTAATATTTTTAGCACACTACCAAATGCCACAAATAATAATTACGGTCAAATGTCGGGAACATCTATGGCTTGCCCCATTACCGCTGGCTTAGCTGGTTTAATGTTGGCAAAATACCCTTGGATGACACAAACCAATGTTTTGAATTGCATCTCTTCAACCGCGGTGAACATTACCGCCGCAAATAACGCAAGCTTGACAGGTTTATTAGGCGCTGGCCGTATCAATGCTTACGCTGCCATGCAGTGTGCTGCCAGTTATACCGGAACACTTCCTGTTGCTAACTTTTATACATTAACAAGAAATACTTGTCCTAACACACCAATTAAATTTATTGATAGTTCAGGATACAATCCACAAACATGGGCTTGGAGTTTCCCAGGCGGAACACCTGCAACTTCTACATCTTCAAATCCAACTATTACTTACGCAAGTCCCGGTTCATACAACGTAACTATGACCGTTAGCAACGCCAACGGCAGTAACGTTAAAGTACGAAACTCTTATATTACTATTGCAGGACCAATTGCACTGCCATTAGTGGAAGGCTTCCAATCATCGCCTCCATTCCTTCCAACAAACTGGACACCATTAAATATTTATAACGATAGTTTGTTTTGGAAACTTAAAACTGGTGTTGGTGGATTTGTTGTGAACGCCGCAGCTAAATGTGCTATGTTCAACGATTACGAAGAAGATGCCACCGGTGATAGAGATGAAATGCGAACGCCGCGTTATAATTTTAGCAACGTAGCAAATGCCAAACTGAGATTTGACGTAGCTTATAAACAGTATGACGTTACTGCGAATATTACTCCACAAAATCCATATTCTGACACTTTAGAAGTTAGGCTTTCTACTAATTGTGGGGCTACTTCTACTCAAATATATAGCAAAGGTGGTCAAACACTTTCTACTTCACCGGGAACTTTGCAAGCAAGTATATTCGTTCCAACAGCAACAGAATGGAGAACAGATAGTATGAGCATTACTGCTTTGGCAGCCTTTCAACCAAATGTAATGATGCACTTTGTGAATCGTGCGCATTACGGCCAGGCAATGTATGTAGATAATATCAATATCTTTTTACCTGCACCAACAATGTCCGTTTCAAATCCGTCGTTAGCTTGTACAAATACGGCTTACACATTTACAAATAATACTACCGGTGCAGCAGGATATACATGGACATCTAATCCTCCATCGTCGATCTCTGCTCCTAACGGAACCAATACAAACATTACGTTCACAAGCCCTGGAGCTTATTCAATTACTTGCACCGCCAATAATGGAACTGTAACTAACTTTATTGTAAAAACACTTACAGTTTCTATTCAACCTACTGTTACTGCAATTACTTCGAGTAATAATATATGCTCAGGTACAAACTTAACATTAACCGCAAGTGGCGCGAGTACATATAGCTGGAGCACTACTCAAACTACAAGTAGTATTGTTGTGAGTCCAACAGCTAACATTACTTATACTGTGCAAGGCAATAACAACAACTGCTATCAAGTACAGTCGGTTGCTATTAATGCAACATTAACACCAAACGTAAGTGTTGCAAACCAAACTATTTGCGCAAGTGGTACAGCAACGCTATTAGCTAGCGGTGCAACTACCTATTCATGGAGCACAGGTTTCACAGGAAATCCTTTATTAGCATCACCTGCAAGTAACACGGTTTATACGGTTATTGGAAACAATGGTATTTGTGCTAATACAAAAACGGTGAGTGTAACTATTGGATCTAGTATTACTATAGTTCCGGCAGCTACAACGCCAACCATTTGTACAGGTGGTACAGTAGGTTTATCGGCAAGCGGTGCAACAACATACACTTGGCTACCTGTAAATTTAAACGGTGCTGCAATTACCGTTACACCTCCTTCAAGTTTAGTTTATACAGTAAACGGAACTAACTCGGGTTGCAACGGAACATCAACAATTGGTATTACTATCATTAGCGCACCGGCATTAGTGCTTTCACCAAGCAGTAGTTCAGTTTGTGGCGGTGGATCTTCTACAGTGAATGCTTCAGGTTACGCGACGTATACTTGGAACCCAGGTAATTTATCAGGATCAACAAATGTATTAACTCCTGCTTCAACTCAGATATATACTGTTCAAGGTAAATTAGGAAACTGTAACGGAACTCAAACTGCTATAGTAAGTGTGGTAAATATTCCAACTGTAACTATTACAGGTGGTACATTAATGTGCGTAGGTAAAAACGTTAACTTAACTGCTAACGGTGCCGGCACCTATACTTGGAACTCGGGACCAACAACACAATCTATTTCTGTGAGCCCTGCTACTAATACAACTTATATTGTAACCGGTGGAAATAGCAACTGTACTAATACTGCTGCTATCTCAGTTAGCGTTAATCCAAATCCAACTGTATCGGTTGCTTCAAGTTCTAATCCAATTTGTATTGGAGATGCAGCTAACTTAACAGGAAGCGGTGCTACAACCTATACTTGGAATGGCGGTTCAAACTTTAATCCAATATTTGTTTCTCCTACGGTTACTACAACATATACTTTAACAGGTATTGTTAACGGATGTACTTCAACAGCGGTGTTTACCCAAACAGTTAATACCTGTGGTGGTGTTGGATTACAAACACAAACGCTTCCAAACGACCAACTATTCATCTTCCCTAACCCATCTTCCGATGTATTAACTATAGCTTATATGGGCAAGACGTTTGATTATGTGATCTATGATAATATCGGTAGATTGATCTGCCAGGATAAAGGCGTAGTTGACATGGTGAAAGTAAAAGTGAACGAATATGCCCGAGGTTCTTACTATATCGAAATTGTTTCGGATGGCGAGAGAACAAGGCGTAAACTCATTATAGATTAACACAAAACGTATTCTTTTAAAAGGTCCGCCCACAAAGCGGACCTTTTTATTTATACAATCTCTCAACTATTCATACATTATTTCTAATTTTACAGCATGAACAAGGCTACTAGTATTCTCGAAACTTCCATTGCAAAAGCGTTAAGCGAATTGTACACTATTTCTAATGCTCCAATTCCCATTCAAAAAACACGAAGCGAGTTTGAAGGTGATTATACATTAACAACATTTGCCTATACTAAAGAAACCAAAAAGAAACCGGAAGAAATTGGAAACGAGATAGGAAATTATTTAGTAAAGAATAACCCAAACATATCTGCATTCAATATTGTAAAAGGTTTTTTGAATATTAGTTTTAGCGATGCATATTGGTGTAATTATTTAACCGAGGTTATTTCTGAAAAACACACAGGTTTTAAAAAACAAAATAGCACAGGACGAACTGTGCTGTTAGAATACAGCAGTCCAAACACTAATAAGCCTTTGCACCTTGGTCATATTAGAAATCATTTATTAGGATGGTCGGTTGCCGAAATTTTAAAAGCAAACGGACATAAAGTAATAAAAACAAATATTGTAAATGATAGAGGCATTCATATTTGCAAAAGCATGTTGGCTTGGCAAAAATGGGGAAACGGCGAAACGCCCGAATCGAGCGGAATGAAAGGCGATCATTTAGTTGGAAAATATTATGTTGAATTTGACAAAGCTTATAAAAAGGAAATAAGTGCTCTTGTAGAAAAAGGAACAAGTAAAGAAGATGCCGAAAAAAAAGCGCCACTCATTATTGAAGCTCAAGAAATGCTTCAAAAATGGGAAAAGGGCGACAAAGAAGTAGTTGCACTTTGGAAAACCATGAACTCTTGGGTTTACGCGGGCTTTGATGTTACCTACAAAACAGTGGGCGTTGATTTTGATAAAGTATATTACGAAAGCGAAACTTACATTAAAGGAAAAGATATTGTTGCAGATGGTTTAGCAAAAGGTGTATTTGTAAAAAAAGAAGACGGCAGCGTAAGAATTGATCTTACAGCAGATGGTCTCGATGAAAAAGTTGTTCTACGTTCGGATGGAACCAGTGTTTACATTACGCAAGATCTTGGCACTGCTGTTTTACGCTTTGAAGATTACCCTGATCTTAACCAGGCAATTTATACAGTTGGTAACGAGCAAGATTATCATTTTAAAGTTTTGTTCATCATACTAGATAAGCTTGGTTATAAATGGGCAAAAGAATGTTACCACTTAAGTTATGGCATGGTAGAATTGCCCGAAGGCAAAATGAAAAGTCGCGAAGGAACTGTAGTTGACGCCGACGATCTTTTGGATGAAATGTTTGCTACCTCAAAACAAACTACGGCTGAGTTAGGTAAAGTAGAAGGTTTTTCGGAAGCAGAGTTAGAAGAACTATATAGAACCATTGGATTAGGCGCCCTAAAATACTTTATGCTTAAGGTTGATCCTAAAAAGAAAATGCTGTTCGACCCCAAAGAAAGTATAGACTTTAACGGGCATACCGGTCCTTTTATACAATACACTCACGCTAGGATAAAATCTATTTTACGAAAAGCTAAAGAACAAAATATTCCATTTACTATTTCAAAAGATCTTCATACAATTAATATCTTGGAAAGAGATCTTATTAAATTTATTTACGAATTTGAAACTATTGTTGAAGAAAGTGGTAAAGCATACAGTCCTGCACTTATAGCAAACTTTGTTTACGAACTCACCAAAACATTCAGCAGATATTATCACGATCATTCTATTTTAAAGGAAGAAAATGAAACTGTAAAGCAATTCAGGTTGGCTTTAATTGAACAATGCGCGCTTATTATTTCAAACGGAATGCACTTGCTAGGAATTAAGGTGCCTGAAAAAATGTAATACCAAAAGTACAAATGAAATTATTCTCTGATTTTGGAAAAGGATTTGCAAACTGCTTTAGAGCGTTTACTCCACTTTTTGAAAAGAATCTTTGGCCGTTTTTGTTCTATCCTTTATTTATTTGGATAGGCATGTGGGTTTTGAGTATTTATGGATTGATCTCTTTAGCCGATTACATCGATTCTTTGATCGAACCCTATCTTAGTACCGATAGCGCCACTGATACAACCATCATGCTTTGGTTAAAACCAAAATTAAGCGGCGTGTTTGGCTTTTTGATCAAATGGATCCTTCACATCATTTTTTGGTTCTTAGGAAGTATCTTTTTAAAGTATTTTTTATTGATCGTTCTCTCCCCTCTCTTCGCCTTACTTTCAGAAATAACCGATGAAAAATTGAGCGGAAAGAAGTTCCCCTTCAACTTAAAGCAATTATTAAAAGATATTTTAAGGGGTATTGCCATAAGCCTCCGCAATTTACTATTCGAATTGCTCATTAGCTTTGCTTTATGGTTGGCAACTCTTTTTATTCCGCCTTTGGTCATTGTTACAATACCATTAAGCTTCGTTATTGGCTGGTATTTTATTGGCTTCTCTATTATGGATTATAATTGCGAACGTTATAAATTCAGCATGAGTAAAAGCGTACAATTTATAAAACAATACAAAGGTTACGCTATTGGAATTGGATGTGTGTATTCTATTTTCATCAGCTTACCAACTATAGCAGGCGATGCTATTGGAATTATGTTTGGGCCAACACTTGCAGTAATTGGCGCTACCATGAGTTTTTTGAAAATTAATGCGACTCCTTCTCAGCCTTCTTAACCGTTTTAAGATTAAGTAGGTTCATCGGATTTATCTCTAAACCGCTTATGCGCTTATTTACAATGCGAACTACTTCATCGTAAAACATTGGTATCATTGGCGCATCTTCTATCGCAATTTGATCCATTTGCTGATATAAGCTTCTTCGCAACGAATCATTCTTCTCATTCAAGGCTTGCTCAAACAGTTTATCAAATTTCGGATTTTTGTAATGAAAGTAATTATATCCATTCGGTGCAAAGTTCTTACTGTAGAATTTACTTAAAAAATTCTCCTCATCCGCGTAATCTGCCACCCACGATTTCTTGAACATCAAGAACTGAGATTTATTTACCTTATCACTTAAAACTGCATTAGGCTCAATGCTTATTTCAATTTTTATATGATTCTCGGCAAATTGCGATTGCATGTACTCCAACAATTTTCTGTAATGCTCGGTTGTATACAAAGTAATGGTAGGCAAGCCTTCGCCATTTGGATAACCCGCTTGTTTTAAAAGATCACGTACTTTGTCAGGGTCGTAAGTATATCCCTTTACAATATCCTTATTAAAACTTTTTAAACCCATTGGTATAAATCCGGCAGTGGCAGGCTTCCCAATACCTTTGCGAAGAAATTTGATCATCTTCTCGCGATCAAAGGCGTAATTCATTGCCTGACGAATAGCTTTTAAACGAACAGGCGAATTTTTTACGAAATCAATATCTTCATCAATTAAAATTCCAACGTAATCTGTTTTCAAAAATGGGCCTCTTTGCAAATTGAATTTCTTAGTGTACTCTTCATTTAATTCTCCTGATTTACTCAAAGCATCATCTAATGCATCTGCTCCACTTATCATATCCAACTTCTCATTTAATAATTCAATGATGGCCGATTGTCTTTGTTTAATAAACGATATCGAAACTCCATCTACATAAGGCAAACGATCTCCCTTCTCATCTCTTTCAAAATACGTAGGATTTTTATGCATGATCAACTTTGTTCCTTCCTCCCAAAGTTTAAAAACAAACGGCCCGGTACCAACTGGATTCTTTCTAAAATCTTCCTTATACATTTCAACGGCCTCGTGAGGAATAACACTAAAATATTTCATCGTCAAAATATTTAAGAACGCGCCAAAGGGTTGTTTCAAATATATTTTTAACGTTGAATCATTTTCTGCTAAAAAACCTTTACCAGTACTATTATCAATAATAGCAACGTCGGATAAAGCTCTACTTACTTTTGCATCAAACAAACGATTAAAGCTGAATACAAAATCCTGCGCTACAACCAAGCGCCCTGCTCCATCCTTAAACGATTTATCATCATGAAATAAAACATCGGTCCTTAGATCAAACGTATAAACTAAACCATCACTACTAATACTGAATTTTTTCGCGATAGCCGGTTCAACAATTAGATCATCATTCATTTGAACTAAACCGTTGAACAACTGATTAACTCCCTGAATATTTTCAAAACTTGATGCCGCCGCCGGATCTAATGACGTTATGCTATTACCCTCGTTATATGAAAACACAATATGCTTTTCGGCATGCTTATCATCGCCACCGCATGAGGTTAATAAAACAGTTCCGGATACAAGGATCAACTTAAGGAGTTTGCGCATACTACAAATATTGAAATTGCTTTAGAGCTTTACTTGAACCAAGCCTAGCAATTATGCACAAACGACTGTTGGAAAGGGAGACCTTGGCCTCATATTCTTTGAGTTTTGTCTTTTCGAGACGGATGAGATCTTGAAACCGGAGTTTACATTAGTAAATGAGGATTTCAAGATTGAAATCCAACGATGAAAAGGCGAAACTCAATGAATATGAAATAAAAAAGCCCCGATCTAAGACCGAGGCTTCCTTTAACTTCTTTAGCGGTTAAGAATTACTTCTTTTTTCCACCTTTAGATGCAGCAGCAATTGAATCAGCAACACGTGCAGAATCAGCTTTTGCTTGAGCAGCAGCAGCTTCAGCAACTTTTGCAGCTTCAGCTTCAGCAGCAGCGATTGAATCTTGAGCAGCTTTTTCAACTGCAGCGATAGAATCAGCTTTTGCTTTTTCTTTTGCTTCCATTTCTTCTTTTGAAGGACCACAAGCCACGAAACTAGCTGATAAAGCAGCGATAGCAACGATAGATAATACTTTTTTCATTTTAGTTTTAGTTTAATTTTGCTGCAAATATATATATATTTTGTTAATTTAAGCAAAAAAAATATTTTTTTTCTTTTTGCGCCCAAATACCAAAGTCACCCCCCTATTTTATACCTTTGCATAGCCCTATTTTATGTATTCAATCCTAAAACCCCTACTTTTTAGGCTAAACCCCGAAAAGGCCCACCACGTAACGTTTTCGCTCATTAAACTAGCGAATTTTATACCGGGTTTACCGGCCCTTTTGAGGGGCCTTTATAAGATTGAACATCCCTCTTTAAAAAGAACCGTATTTGGACTCGATTTTCCTAACCCGGTTGGCTTGGCGGCAGGGCTAGACAAGGACGCCCTGGTTTTTAACGAATTTGGAAATTTTGGTTTTGGAGCCGTTGAAATTGGTACCGTAACCCCAAAAGCCCAGCCAGGAAATGATAAACCAAGACTATTTAGACTTGTAAAAAATGAGGCGCTAATTAATAGAATGGGCTTTAATAACCAAGGCGTAAAGGCGGCTGCGGAAAGGCTTAAAAACAGAAAAAAGAACGGCCCTATTATTGGTGGAAATATTGGAAAAAACAAGGTCACCGAAAACAAAAATGCCATATCGGATTATGAGATCTGCTTTAACGAGCTTTTTGATGTGGTAGATTATTTTGTGGTGAATGTTTCATCGCCTAATACCCCAAATTTAAGGGCGCTTCAGGATAAAGAACCGCTGACTAAACTTTTGGCTCATGTAAAAGGTTTGAATTCAAAAAAAACAAACCCTAAACCTATACTTTTAAAAATTGCACCCGATCTTACCAACGAACAATTGGATGAGATCATTGATATAGTTATTCAAACAAAAATTGATGGGGTAATTGCAACCAATACAACTATTAGTCGTGAAGGATTGAAATACACGGCTGAAGAAATTGCAGCGTTTGGCGCCGGAGGATTAAGCGGCAAACCATTAACCGATAGAAGCACAGAAGTAATTCGCTATTTAAAAACAAAATCGAATAATGCTTTTCCGGTAATTGGTGTTGGAGGAATTCACAGTGTTAAAGATGCGCTGGATAAAATAAAAGCGGGTGCCGATCTTATTCAGCTGTACACAGGATTTATTTACAAAGGTCCGGCTTTGGTAAAAGAAATAAACAAGGAATTAATTAATTATTACAATGCTAAAACTAATTGAGTGTCCTCGCGATGCCATGCAAGGCATTAAGGAATTTATTCCAACCGAACTCAAAGTAAACTATTTGAACCAATTATTAAAAGTTGGTTTTGATACAATTGATTTTGGAAGTTTTGTTTCGGCAAAAGCAATTCCGCAATTGCAAGATACTGCCACAGTTTTAAAAGGATTAGATCTTTCAACTACAAAGTCGAAATTGCTGGCCATCATTGCAAACACACGCGGCGCAGAAGACGCTTGTAAATTTGAAGAGATAACATATTTAGGTTTTCCTTTTTCAATTTCCGAAACATTTCAGCAACGCAATACAAATTCATCCATTGCCGAATCGTTAGTTAGAGTTGACGAGATCCAAAATTTGTGTATCAACCACAAAAAAGAATTAGTGGTTTACATTTCCATGGCATTTGGAAATCCATACGGCGATGAGTACAATCCAAGCATTGCTATTAAATGGAGTAAAGAATTAACCAAGCGCGGAATAAAAATAATTGCATTAGCCGATACTATTGGAACTTCAACTCCCGAAAATATTTCGCTATTATTCAACGAATTAATTCCCGAATTAAAAAACGTTGAAATGGGTGCTCACCTCCACTCTACTAAAGAAAAGGCACAAGAAAAAATAAAAGCCGCTTACCAAAGTGGTTGTCGCCGTTTTGATTCTGCTATACACGGTTTTGGCGGATGTCCAATGGCAGCAGATTCGTTAACCGGAAATATTGCCACAGAGGATATTGAATTGTACTCTAACAACAATAAGATCTCGTTGGAATTAAACACTGTTGAACTCGAAAAAAGTTACACGGCCAGTTGGGATATTTTTAATAAGTACCATTGATAAAAAAGCCACGAGTTACACGAATTTTCACTAATCTGTGTGTAAGCATAGTTTAGTGCAAATTTCACTGATCTGTGTTTTATATGCGTTTAGATTAGTGAAAATTCGTGTAATTCGTGGCAAAAAAAATTATGCTTCTAAGACTTAACGATAAAAATATTGATACCGACACCATTCTTAAAATAGTAAAATGCTTAAAGGATGGCGGAATTATTATTTATCCTACCGATACAGTTTATGCTTTGGGTTGCGATATCACCAACAATAAAGCTGTTGAACGCATTTGCAAATTAAAAGGCATTGCTCCCGAAAAAGCAAACTTCTCTTTTGTATGCGATAGCCTTAGCCATTTATCTGAATTCACAAAACCAATTTCAAATGATAAGTTCAGGGTCATGAAAAAAGCATTGCCGGGGCCTTACACATTTATTTTAGAAGCAAACAATAATGTTCCTAAACTTTTAAAACAAAATAGAAAAACAGTTGGTATTCGTGTTCCTAATAATGCTATATGTTCTGAAATTATTAAGGTTTTAGGAAACCCACTCATCTCAACAAGTTTGCATGATAACAGTGATGATATTTTGGAGTATTTTTCGGATCCCGAAACAATTGAACAACAATATGGCGAGGTTGTAGATTACGTGATTGATGGTGGCTTTGGAAATATTCACCCTTCAACCGTAATTGATTTTAGTGATCATGAGCCTGTGGTTATTCGCGAAGGCTTAGGAAGTTTGGATGTGCTTGATTAGAGGCATTTAACCACAAAAGGCTTGGTAATTTTCACGGAAAAAACGAAATCCTTTTATGCCTTGAGTGGACAAAAATCATAATTTTTTTCGACCGAAATCCTTTCTTTTCTCACTTCAACCCTTACTTTTGTACTGTATTTAAACAAACAAAACATATGGATTTTCGTATAGAAAAAGACACAATGGGCGAGGTAAAAGTACCTTCTCATGTTTATTGGGGAGCACAAACTGAGCGCTCACGTAATAATTTTAAAATTGGTCCTGAAGCTAGCATGCCAAAGGAAATTATATATGCTTTTGGCTATTTGAAAAAAGCCGCTGCTATGGCCAATATGGATCTTGGTGTTCTTACAAAAGACAAGTGTGATCTTATTGCTAAAGCCTGTGATGAAATTATTGCCGGAAAATTAGACGATCAATTTCCATTGGTTATTTGGCAAACAGGTTCGGGTACACAAAGCAATATGAACGCGAATGAAGTTATTGCGTATCGCGCGCACGTAGTGAGCGGCGGAAAATTAACCGACGACAAAAAAGTATTGCATCCAAATGATGATGTGAACAAATCACAATCAAGTAACGATACTTACCCAACAGCCATGCATATTGCAACTTATAAGCAAGTAGCAGAAATTACAATTCCCGGATTGGAAAAATTACGCAACACCCTTCAAAAGAAATCAGAGAAATTCAACAGCATCATCAAAACCGGTCGCACCCACTTTATGGATGCTACACCGCTTTCGTTAGGACAAGAATTTAGTGGCTATGTTCAGCAAATAAACATGAGCATACGTTGCTTAAAAAATGCCTTAGAAGCGGTAAAAGAATTAGCATTGGGTGGAACTGCAGTTGGAACAGGATTAAATACACCAAAAGGATACGATGTATTAGTTGCCAAAAAAATTGCGGAGCTTACAAAATTACCTTTTATAACCGCACCAAATAAATTTGAAGCTTTAGCAGCACACGATGCTATGGTAGAAATGAGTGGCGCTTTAAAACGTACGGCTGTTGCATTAATGAAAATTGCGAATGATGTACGCATGTTGTCATCCGGTCCACGCAGTGGAATTGGCGAATTAATTATTCCTGACAACGAACCGGGCTCATCTATTATGCCCGGCAAAGTAAATCCAACACAACCGGAAGCTATGACCATGGTTTGCGCTCAGGTAATTGGAAACGACGTTGCTGTTTCGGTTGGTGGATCAATGGGACATTTTGAATTAAATGTATTTAAACCCGTGATAGCTGCCAATGTTTTACAAAGCGCCCGTTTAATTGGAGATGCCTGCGTAAGCTTTAATGACAAGTGTGCTGAAGGTATTGAACCAAATCTTCCAATGATAAAACAACATATGGAAAACAGCTTAATGTTAGTTACTGCATTAAATACCCACATTGGTTACGAGAGCGCCGCAAAAATTGCCAAAACAGCTCACAAAGAAGGAAAAACATTGCGCGAAGCTGCTATTGGTTTAGGATTAGTTACCAACGAACAATTTGATCAGTGGGTAAAACCCGAAGATATGATCGGAAGTTTGAAATAGTTTTTTGAAAGTATATTAAAAAGCCTCGCTATCAACGCGGGGCTTTTTTATTTCTTCATAACAATACCACCCTTTTCACTCTTTCCATTTACTGAAGCCGGATCACCTTTGTAATACACATTGCCGGTTTTCCATAGGTGATATTCAAAAGTTCCGTTTGTTGGCGCAGTTATATATGCATCGGCCAAAGAAACCGATTCAATGAAAATATAATTCGTTATTGTTCCCTCTTCTGCATACAAATAATTTGTTCCATTCATATACACATACATTTCATTAGTTGTCCCTTTAAAATACACATTACCATTTCCGTGTGAACTAGATTTTAATTCTGTGTAATTACCATTAATGATCATATCACCACCTTCCGAACTAAAGAACATAGTGTCTTGCACAAAATCAGCGTTTGTAATAATACTTCCAACAGAATTGGTTATTGCCTTATCAAAGTCGGGCGCCGTAACAGTAACTTTTAATTTATGATCATAACCACGCACAAAATTACAACTGTTATGATTATCAATTATCAAGGTCGAACTCTCTACCGACGTTGTAACTTTTTCCAACAAGTTTGCGCCGCCAAAAATTTGCACTTTGTATTCAGTTCCTTTTACCAAAGTAACTTCAATATTAGCATCTAATTGAACAACCTTAAAGGGCGTTACAACCCTTTCAATATTACTATCTGAACCGGCCTTCTTAAAACAATCGGGTGAACTTTTGTTGCAGGAAATTAGAATCACTCCAATTGTAAAAACGAATATGTAATTCAAAAATTTCATTTTCCTAAAGGTAATCTATATCCAATTCCATAATCAAAACAATAGGCCACTGCCCAATGCGTGCGCAATCCAAACGCTACCATTAAACCTTTCTTTCCCAAATATCTTACGCCAATTTTATGATAAAAACTTCCATCCGGGGTTATGGGTTGGTTTATGTATGCACCCATTTCTAAAGGCAAACTTATGCATCCAATATTATATGAATAACAAATTTTTGGGCCATAGCGCAATTGTTCAAATGCATTATTGGTTGGTAAGTTCGACTCTTTAAGATCTTTTACATAATTCTGTTCGTAAAAAACATCAAAGCCTACGCCAAATTTATGCGTGTTTCGTTTATTGTAGTTGTATCCAAACGACATGCACGCAGTAAGATATTTTCTTCCATGGATCTCGCCATCATTCACTCCATAAGAATTCAAAAATGTTAGTTCGTGCCTGCTTTTATTTTGTGTACTGCTATCAATTTTTTCAATTGTAGGCGCTGGCTTTTTAGTGATATTGAAATTAAATGCGGCGCCCACCCCAAAAATATTTAATCCAAGATTTGGAGATTGCGCTCTACCATTACTTACATGAGAAAACATAAAACCCGGTTCAAAGCGTACATTTTTATTGATCGGTATTTGCCAAAACCACTTGAATTGTACATAAGAATTGTAAATACTTCCAATAGCTCCGTTCTTTTGATTTTCTCTGAGATCAAATCGTTTGGTCATAAACGCCGAACCCCAACATAATCTTAAATACAAACGACGAGTTCTTTCCTTTTTATTTAATGGTATCTCCACAAAAGGCGCAACAATGATCCCGTAACCTAACTCTTTCTTATTGGCATAATCTACAAGCGAAAGATTTACTCCAATCTCTGGCAAATTGTTCTCTATATGCCATAATCTATCTCCCAAAGTTGGTTTTACAATATTTAATTCATACGTTTTTGGATATCCTGTGATTAAATTTCCCATTGAACTGCGATGCTGAATAATACCCGCAAAATTTGCATATGGCTTAATGTACCAGTTAGGGTTCGAAACCAAACCATTTTGCGAAAGCACTATTGTACGTACTGCAATTAAAAAGGTTATAAAAAGTGCTTTCTTCACTAGAATTCCAAAATTAATTAAAATTTAATTGCCTTGCGTACGCTTAAAGTTAAAGTTTTAGCTTAAATTTATAAAGCGTTTCGGCACTCCATTTGAAAAAATACAAGCATATCCTTTACTACTTAGTAGCCATTGTAGTTTTTTCTTTAAGTCTTTACTTACTTATTAATAACGGCAAAGGTTTAGAACAAACCAAAATCATTAACCATTCGGCAAACGAAGGCTTAAGCATCTATCAACAAATAAGTGAGCTCGTAAAACACAACATCACCCATCCCCTCGCAATCCTTCTATTGCAAATAGTAACTATTATTTTCTTTGCCCGAACTTTTGGTTTTATTTTTGGCAAAATAGGACTCCCTTCTGTTATTGGCGAGATCTTTGCCGGATTATTTCTTGGCCCCTCTTTCATGGGTAATTGGTTTCCTGAGTTCAACGCATATTTATTTCCTCTACAATCTCTAGGGAACTTACAATTTCTAAGTCAGGTAGGATTAGTACTCTTTATGTTCGTGATCGGAATGGAATTAGATCTAAAGGTGTTAAAAAACAAAGCCCATGATGCTCTTATAATAAGTCACACAGGCATCTTTTTATCTTTTCTACTAGGGATCTGTTTATCATATAGCATTTACGATTCCTTTGCGCCACCAAATGTTGGTTTTGTTTCCTTTGCTCTTTTTATGGGTACCGCCATGAGTATAACGGCTTTTCCGGTGCTTGCGCGAATAATACACGAGCGAAATCTCACAAAAACAAAACTTGGCTCCTTAACTATTACCTCAGCTGCAATTGACGATCTTACTGCTTGGTGCATTTTAGCAACCGTTATTGCCATTGTTAATGCAGGCTCTATAGCAGCTTCCCTGTTCACTATTTCGCTGGCCGTTATCTATGTTTTTGTAATGATAAAATTTGTACAGCCATTTCTGAAAAAAATGGGCGAGATCTATTCTCATAAAGAAGTATTAAGCTTAAATATTGTTGGCGCCGTTTTTGGAATTTTACTCATTTCCGCATTTCTTGCCGAGATCATTGGTATTCACGCTTTGTTCGGCGCGTTTCTTGCAGGAGTTATAATGCCTCCATCTGTGAATTTTAGGAAGATCCTTATAGAAAAAACAGAATCAGTTTCACTGGGCTTATTACTTCCACTATTTTTTGTTTTTACCGGACTAAGAACAAAAATAACATTGCTTAACGATGAACACTTATGGAAAACAGCCATCTACATTATTTCTCTTGCGGTTGCCGGTAAATTTATTGGTGCTACTGTAGCGGCTAAATTCGTTGGGCAAAATTGGCGCAACAGTTTATCGATGGGGGCATTAATGAACACAAGAGGTTTAATGGAGTTAGTTGTTTTGAACATTGGATATGATCTTGGAATTCTTTCTCCTGAAATATTTGCCATGATGGTGATCATGGCACTTGCAACAACTTTAATGACAGGGCCATTTCTTGATCTCATAAATTATATATTCAAAAAAGATAAAGAAGAAACCACCGAAATTAAAAAGAAGAATTTTAGAATATTACTTTCATTTGCTAATCCTGCAGGAGGCCGAAAACTTCTTCGTTTAGTGAATATCATTACCGGATACACCAAAAGCACAACCGAGATCACTGCACTTCACGTTACACCAAATACCGACATCAATCAGTACCAATTGGATGAATATGAAAAAGAAAGTTTTAAACTCATTAAAGCCGAATCAAATAAAATAGGGCTCCCAATAAAAACAGCTTACAAAGTTAACAACAATGTAAACGATGCTATTTTAGAAGATAGCAATTCCGGCGATTACGATCTTTTAATTATTGGTGCCGGGCAATCAATTTTTGAAGGTTCTTTACTTGGCAAAGTTATTGGCATTACAGCTTCTGCACTTCAGCCCGACAGAATAATTGGCTCTTTAATAGGAAAGTCTTCTTTCTTTAGAGGCAACAAGCTTATTGATGATAAAACCAGTCAATTCATCAAAAACAGCTCAATTCCAGTTGGCATTTTCTTCGACCATAAACTCGAAAGTATAGAATCGGTTCTAATTGTAATATCTTCAATGAGCGATGTTTTCCTTTTCTTTTATGCCAAAAAAATAATCCGCAATAGCCCGGCCAACATCACCATTTTAGATCATAAAGGCTTTATAGAATCTAACTTTGATCTAAAGGAAGAGGTAAACGGTTTGGAACATATTTCTTCTAATACGGTTTTATTTATCAGTAAAAACAATTGGAGCGATGATCTATTAAATGATTACCAATTGCTAATTACCAGTGTTGATAGTTATGATGATTTTTCAAATTCGGTTACCATTGATAATCCAAAGAATCTCTCTTTGCTGTTAATAAGACCTTAATGGTTAATTAATCCCAAATTAAGTTCGGTCCCCCATAAATCATTAAATTTGCCCTATGCCTAGAGAAGAAACACTTAAATCATTCGAACGTTTATTGAATATCATGGACGATCTCAGAGAAAAATGTCCCTGGGATAAAAAACAAACCATCGAATCATTACGTCATTTAACTATTGAGGAAACTTACGAGTTAAGCGATGCTATTTTAAAGAACGATCTGAACGAGGTAAAAAAGGAATTAGGGGATATATTATTGCACATTGTTTTTTACGCACGCATTGGTTCCGAACAAAAAGCGTTTGATATAAAAAATGTAATGGATGAGCTTTGCGAAAAATTGATCTACCGTCATCCTCATATTTACGGCGATATAAAAGCAGAAACCGAAGAACAAGTAAAACAAAATTGGGAACAGCTCAAACAAAAAGAAAAGGGTGGCAATAAAACTGTTCTTTCTGGCGTTCCAAATAGCATGCCGGCACTTTTAAAAGCGTAT
Source organism: Bacteroidia bacterium (assembly GCA_018057345.1). Lineage (GTDB taxonomy): Bacteria > Bacteroidota > Bacteroidia > B-17B0 > Aurantibacillaceae > Aurantibacillus. Next base: position 24,749 of record JAGPDW010000002.1, read on the forward strand.
CGGATACAAGAAAAAGTTCGCGCCATGGGCTTTGATTGGGAAAAACCTGAGCAGGTATACGAAAAAGTGAAAGAGGAAATGGATGAGTTTGAGAAAGAAGTGAAAGATGGTAACTCCGAAAAATCCATGCAGGAATTTGGTGATGTTTTATTCTCACTTATCAATTACGGCAGGTTTTTAGGTATTAATCCTGAAGACGCTTTAGAGCATACCAATAAAAAATTCACCAAACGCTTTAATTATTTAGAGGCGAAAATAAAAGAACAAAACAGAGATCTAAAAGATTGCACCCTTGATGAAATGAATGTGTATTGGGAGGAAGCAAAAAAATTATAAATGAAAACGTTTATAAAAGATAACAAAGTATTCTTAATACTTTATACGCTATTAATAGCAACATCGGCTTATTACCTACTAAATTTTGATAAAGTTCAGATCCATCTGAATATAAATAAACTCACCGGCAATCCGATAATGGATGTATTCTTTAAATATTTTACACATATTGGGGATGGTCTTGTTGCCATAGTGATCGCTGTTATTATAATTTTATTTAACGCCCGAAATGGCCTGTATATTTTAACCGCCTACCTCACTTCCGGAATTACCACTACCCTATTAAAAAAACACATTTACGACATTGATCGCCCACATTTTGTTTTCCACGAATACCTATACCATTATAAAGTAAATTACATTGAAGGAGTTGATATGCTAGGAATGCGTAGTTTTCCAAGCGGACATTCCACCTCTGCATTTGCAATTTTTATTTCATTGGCACTTATAACCGAAAATAAGATCTTAAAATTCATCTTCTTTGCAATTGCATTTCTTGCGGCATTTAGCAGAACGTATCTTTCGCAGCACTGGCTAGTTGATATTACTGTTGGAAGCATCATAGGAACTTCCTTCGCCATTTTATTCTACTTTATTTTTATAAACCCAAACAAATTTCAAAAATTGGATAAACCACTGTTTAAAATTTTTAATCCCTGAGTAAGATTCTAAATAATAACCTTCTTTTGGTTTCACTTCTTGCAGTTATAGCAGGCGTTATCTTTATTCCCCTAATTGGTAATTGCCCTTTATTTGATTGGGATGAGATAAATTTTGCAGAGTGCGCCCGCGAAATGCTCATCACCGGAAATTATTCAACCGTTCAAATTCACTTTCAACCTTTCTGGGAAAAGCCGCCATTCTTTATTTGGATGCAGGCTTTTTGCATGAATGTATTTGGCATTGGAGAGTTTGCAGCCCGCCTTCCAAATGCAGTTTGCGGCATCTTTACCATTGTAACACTTTACTTAGTAGGCAAAAAATTATTCTCGCAAAAATTCGGATTACTTTGGGCACTTATTCATGCCGGAACTTTATTACCCTCGCTCTACTTCAAATCAGGCGTTATTGATCCGTGGTTCAACTATTTTATCTTTCTGTCACTTATATTATTCATTGTCTCTATCCATACCGAAAATTCAAAAAAATGGCTCTACATTGCTTTATCTGGCATTATTCTCGGAATTGCCGTTCTTACAAAAGGGCCTGCAGCTTTACTTATTGAAGGCGCCTGCATTTTTTTATTCCATTTACTTTCGGGTAATATTAAATTCCTTTTCAAACCGCTTTTTTTCTTCTTTGTATTTACTATTCTATTTTCAAGCAGCTCCTGGTTCTTGTTCCAATATTTGAACGGAAAAAGTTATATCATCGAACAGTTCATCAATTATCAAATACGTTTATTTCAAACTGAGGATAGTGGCCATAGCGGACCATTCATTTACCACTTTATTGTTCTTTTATTAGGATGCTTTCCTACCTCCATTCTCTTCATTCTTTCGTATCGTAATAAAACCGCTATCACTTTACCGCAATCACACACACGTCTGATCCTTTTAATTTTATTTTGGGTGGTGCTTCTTTTATTTTCAATTGTAAAAACAAAAATCGTCCACTACTCATCCCTTTGTTACTTTCCAATCTCCTTCATAGCCACATTTGGAATATTACATAAAGATCTTGGAAAAGTGTTTGGTGTAAGTCTCAAAACTTTGTTCATCATCATTGCAAGTTTATTCTCTTTACTTTTTATTGTATTTACTCAGATCAATAAATTAAAATCATTTTTACTTGAAAAAGACCTCATCAAAGATGAATTCGCTAAACTAAATCTCAACGCCCAACTTATCTGGCATGGCTATGAGTGGCTTATTCCTGTGCTGTTTTTATTTGCGATGTATTTTGTATTCAAAGGCATTAAAACAAATACCATCCGATCCATCGCTATTGGTTTTGCATTAAATATTGTTTTCATTGTTGGTGCTATCAACACATTTGTTCCAAAAGTTGAATTGATCACACAACACGCGGCCATTGCTTTTTATCAGCAAAGCGCAAAATACGATTGCTATGTGGAGACCAATGATTTTAAAAGTTACGCTTATATTTTTTATTCAGACAGAAGACCTCATCATTATCAAAGCAAATCGTTGGTAGATTACATCGCGTATTTTTATTCGGTACAAGAAAAAGATGCATTCAAATTAAATTACTACGCAACAGCTAATTGTTATTGGATGAAAACAAAGGAAGTTGACAAACCTGCTTTTTTGGTGAGCAAAACCCCCAACAATCACGATCTCGGTGAATTCCCTTACATTAAAGAAATGTACCGCTCCAATGGATTTTCCTTCTTTATTAGGATGCCCGGCCCTGCCAAATAGTCTTTTTACGGCCGCGGCACAATAAATGCATATAATCATACAGAATTTAAAGGATTTACATGACAGAATACAATGATAACAAGGGTTTGCAGCTAAGAACCCTTATTGAGGACGATACGGATTTTATTCCCTTGTTAACGCCCGACGACGAAGAGAGCTTTGAAGCTGAAAAAATGCCCGATACTCTGCCAATATTACCGTTGCGTAATATGGTGCTATTTCCGGGCGTAGTTATACCAATTACCGTTGGTCGCGATAAATCCATTAATCTTATAAAAGAAGCAAACCAAGGCAATAAAATTATTGGAGTAGTGGCGCAAAAGAACGATCAGATCGAAGATCCTTCATTTGAAGATCTGCACACGGTTGGAACTGTAGCAAATATTGTAAAGGTTTTAAAAATGCCTGATGGGAACACAACCGTTATCATTCAAGGTAAAAAACGTTTTAAAGTAACTAATTTTATTCAAAGCGAACCTTACCATAAAGCTAATGTTGTTCCGTTTCACGATCCTAAACCCCTAAAAACAGATAAAGAATTTGAAGCAATCATTAGCAATATTAAAGAAGTATCGCACGCCATCGTAAAAAAATCGCCAAACATTCCGAGCGATGCCGGTTTTGCCATCAACAATATTGAAGGACCAAACTTCCTGATCAATTTTGTGTCGTCGAACATGAACAGTACCACCGCCGAAAAACAATTAATGCTGGAAATAAGCGATCTTAAAACGCGCGCTTTAAAATTATTGGAGTACCTCAACAAAGATCTTCAAATGTTGGAGTTGAGAAATCAGATTACCGATAAAACAAAACAAGATATTGATAAGCAACAACGCGAATATTTTTTGAATCAACAAATGAAAACCATCCAGGAGGAATTGGGTGGAAATAATTTTGAGCAAGAGATTGTAGAATTAAAAGAGCGTGGCAAAAATAAAAAATGGGATAAACACGTGAAGGAAGTTTTTGAAAAGAATATCTCAAAACTTCAACGAATGAATCCAAATGCTGCCGAATATGCCATTCAAACAAATTATGTAGAGTTATTACTAGATCTTCCTTGGCAAGAGGAAGCAACACCTGATAATTTCGACCTTAAACATGCGCAAACTGTTTTGGATGAAGATCATTTTGGATTAGATAAAGTAAAAGATCGCATCATTGAACATTTAGCAGTGCTCAAATTAAAAAAGAATTTAAAAAGTCCTATCATTTGTTTGTACGGCCCTCCGGGTGTTGGAAAAACATCTTTAGGGAAAAGTATCGCTAAAGCTTTAGGCAGAAAATACGTTCGAATGAGTCTTGGTGGTTTAAAAGACGAAAGCGAGATCCGCGGACATCGTAAAACTTATATTGGCGCCATGCCGGGACGAATTTTACAGAATTTAAAAAAGGTGCAGTCGTCTAATCCTGTTTTTATTTTAGATGAGATAGATAAAGTTGGAAATGATTTTCACGGCGACCCTTCCTCTGCCCTATTAGAGGTTTTAGATCCGGAACAAAATTCAACGTTCTACGATAATTTCCTGGAAATGGATTACGACTTGAGCAAAGTAATGTTCATTGCAACCTGTAATAATTTAAACAGCATTCAACCTGCTTTACGCGATCGTATGGAGATCATTGAAGTGAATGGTTATACAGTAGAAGAAAAAATCGAGATCGCTAAGCAACATTTAATTCCAAAACAAACCGAAGAAACGGGTTTGAAAAAATCTCAATTCAAATTAAGCGATAAAGTTATTGAATACATTATTGATAATTACACAGGCGAAAGTGGGGTACGTGGATTAGAGAAAAAAATATCTAAGATCGCGCGATATACAGCAGTAAGCATCGCAAAAAATGAAGCTTCACCAAAAGTTGATGAAGGAAGTTTGAATAAAATTCTTGGTCCTGCTCATGTAAAAGATAAATACCAAGGCAATGACATTGCAGGTGTTGTTACAGGTTTAGCGTGGACACAAGTTGGCGGAGATATTTTATTTATCGAAACAAGTTTAAGCAAGTCGAAGAACGCAAAACTCACGCTCACCGGAAATTTGGGTGATGTTATGAAAGAAAGCGCTACACTTGCTTTAGAGTATATTAAAGCGCATCCTCATATTTTGGATGTTAAACCCGAGATATTCGAAGAATATTCAATTCATATCCACGTTCCTGAAGGCGCCACTCCAAAAGACGGTCCAAGCGCCGGAATTGCCATGTTAACTTCTTTAGCAAGCGCTTTTACAAAACGTAAAGTAAAAAAAGCATTGGCTATGACCGGTGAAATAACCCTTCGCGGAAAAGTATTACCTGTTGGTGGAATAAAAGAAAAGATACTGGCCGCCAAACGCGCTGGCATCAAAGAAATTATTTTGTGCGCCGATAATAAAAAGGATATTGAAGATATTAAGCCACATTATTTAAAAGGCCTTCAATTCCACTATGTTTCTAAAATGGAAGAAGTTCTGGAAGCGGCCTTGTTGAAGGAAAAGGTAAAGTAAGGGATTTTGGCAAAGTCGGTCGGACCGGAGGTTCAATATGGCCTCTGCGGTCTTATTTAGGCATTGAAATTTTCCAAACTTTCTACTTTATGCAATTCCATTTCTCCGTGAACCTCTGTGAGACGCATTAGCGCCCTCTGTGGTTTCTGCCTCTAAAAACAGTAAAAAAAACCTTTCTGGCACACCTTTGTAGAGTAGCTTAGAATACCTAAATTTGTGCCGAAATTGAGCAACACCGGAACAGATATTCAATCACCCGCAGTAACCTATTCTAAATTTTCCGCTTTTTTACAACTTACAAAATTCCGATTAGGGAGTTTGGTTGTTTTTTCGGCGGTTATCACTTATTTAACGGTTGCCGAAAAAATTGATTGGAAACAACTCACCGCCTTATGTATTGGTGGCTTTTTGGTAACAAGCGCAGCTAATGGCTTTAATCAGATCATCGAAAAAGATCTGGATAAGTTAATGGATCGCACCAAAGATCGTCCTATGCCCACAAACTCCCTTAATAATCTTGAGGCACTGGTGTTTTGCGCTTTACTTGGCATTGGTGGAACTGTTCTTTTATGGACGTATACCAATGCCTTAAGTGGCATTTTAGGGTTTATTTCAATAGTACTTTACGCTTTAGCATACACACCACTTAAGCGCATTACACCATTCGCTGTTTTAGTTGGGGCTTTTCCGGGAGCCATTCCTACTTTAATTGGTGCTGTTGCTGCAACAGAAGGTTTTGGTCACATCACATTCTTTGCGATCTTATTGTTTTCAATTCAATTCTTCTGGCAATTCCCGCATTTTTGGTCGCTGGCATGGTTCAACGATGAAGATTATAAAAAAGCTTCCTTTTTTATGTTACCATCGAGCGGTGGCAAAGACGATGCTTCCAAATTTCAGATCTTGCTTTACACAGTTATTCTTTTAATAGTAAGTACTTTTCCATTTCTCTTTCATTACGTAGGCCTGTTAAGCATTAGTGCGGTAGTAATTTCAGGTTTAGCTATGCTTTTGCAAGCGTATAATTTTTACCGATTAAGTACCGACCAACAAGCAAAAAAATTATTTTTCACTACGCTCATTTATTTGCCCGTAGTTCAACTCGCATTAATGACTAAAATCTAATTCATGTCAACTGTAAAAATCAAAAAAGAACATCCACAGAAAGCCGAGCTCATTGAAATGAGAAAGAAATCGGCCAAGCCACTGCTTTGGATAGGAATAGTGAGTATTGTTATGCTTTTTGCAGGCCTTACTAGTGCTTACGTTGTAAGAGCGGATAATGGCAATTGGCTTGTGTTTCAATTACCCCCCATTGCAATTATTAGCACAGCCATCATTGTAGCCAGTAGCTTAAGCATGGTAATTGCCCAGTTTGCCATAAGAAAAGACAAACAAAACATGGCAACTTTGTTTTTGTTTATAACTTTCGTTTTAGGGCTTGCTTTTACCTATACCCAATACGCCGGCTGGAAGGAGTTAACAGCTCAAGGCATCTACTTCTTAGGAAAATACAGCAATGCCTCAGGCTCATTTTTATACCTTATTGCTCTGATGCATTTATTCCACTTATTTGGAGGCCTTTTTGCCCTGTTAATAACTTTAACCAAGAGCATCCGTAAGCGCTACAGTTCCCACGACCACCTAGGAATTGAGCTCGCAGCCATATACTGGCATTTTTTAGACGTCTTATGGGTATATTTGTTTTTGTTTTTATATTTTTTTCGTTAAACTTGTACCCAATATTTTAATCTTTCTTAACAGATCAATATGGCTCATACAGCAGAATACGACGCAAAAGAAGCCTGGAGTGGTGGTCAGTCGCCTTTCAGGGTTAGTTACGGTAAAATGTTTATGTGGTTCTTCCTCATTTCCGATGCCTTAACTTTTGGTGGACTTCTTGTTTCTTATGGTTTTATCAGGCACAAATATGCCGAAATCTGGCCTAAAGCTGAGAATGTGTTCACTCACTTTCCTTTTGTAGAGCAACATTTGCCCTTGGCTTATGTAGGTTTAATGACCTTCATCCTCATCATGTCTTCCGTTACCATGGTACTAGCCGTTGAGGCCGGTAAACGCATGGATAGACGCGGGGTTTTAATTTGGATGTTCTGGACGATCATTGGCGGTCTTGCTTTCGTTGGCTCACAAGCTTGGGAGTGGTTCCACTTTATTAAAGGAACCGACACTGGTGCTATGCGCAATGTATGGGATATGGCCACTCAAAAATATGTTCTTCAAGAATGGCATGGGGCCAATATGACTGTTAATGAGTACGGGGTCCCTCAATTCGCTAATTACTTCTTCTTTATCACCGGATTTCACGGAACCCACGTATTTTCAGGGGTAGTGATAAATTTCGTTATTTTCATGAATGCTATTAATGGTACCTATGAAAAAAGAGGCCATTATGAAATGGTTGAAAAGGTTGGTTTATACTGGCACTTTGTAGATCTTGTTTGGGTATTCGTATTTACATTCTTCTACTTATTATAAAACAAATTAAAACACAAACACTATGGAATTCCACGATGATTATCCTTCATATGAAACCATGTACAACCATGATGAGGCTTATGGAAAAAAAGCACGTCGCACACTTTGGAATGTATTCTGGATCATGCTTGCCATTACTATTGGAGAGCTAATTGTAGGTTTTATGGCGCCGGGTAAAGGCTGGTCGGGCTCTGTTTGGCTAAAGATCTTCTTTGTCTCGTTTACCATTATTAAAGCCGGATACATTGTTATGGCATTTATGCACTTAGGCCATGAGGTTAAATTCTTTAAATACATGATCTTAGTGCCTTATATACTATTCATGTTCTACATTATTTTTATAGTGTTAACCGAAGGTACTTATTCTGGCCAAAAGGCAAATGTAACTAGAGTTGATCCTATACTGATTCAACAGCAATTAGACCTTCAAAAAGGACATGGACACGGTAGTGGACATGAAGCCGCAGCCGGTCACCAAGAAGCCCCAAAAGAAGAGGCTCATCACTAAAAACTGAAAATCCGCCCATAGGCGGATTTTTTATTTTGGTCGATAAAAAACCCTATTTAATATTGAATTCTTAGTCCAAAATTGTTAAATATTAATTTGTTAAAATTTTTTAATAAAAAATTAAATCTTTATATTAGCCACTTGAAACCGTTAACTAATCGTATGAGAAAATTTAGAACATTATCAATCGCTGTAGTTGTATTCGCACTATCGTTCACAACTGCATTCTCTCAAAAAGTATTGAAAAAAGCTGATGCCTATTTTGAACTAGGGCAGTATTACAGCGCGATAAATTACTACAAACAAGCATACGCTCCTGCGTCAAAAGCGCAAAAGCCGGCTATCCTTTACAAAACAGGTTATGCTAGCCAAGAGATCAACGACTACAAAGGCGCTGAGACCTATTATCAAAAGGCGATCGCAGCAGGATTTGATGATCCTAATGTTTACTTCCGTTTAGCAGAAGTATTAAAGAACCAAAACAAATACCCTGAGGCAATTGTTGAATACAATAATTTCAAGGCAAAAGGCGGTAATGCTAAAAAAGCTGACCTAGGCGTGAAGTCTTGCGAGTTATCTCAACAATGGAAAGATGCTCCAATGCGTTACAAAATAGAGAACATGGCGCTTATCAATTCGAAAGAAAGCGATTATGCACCAAGCTTCGCTGATAAAAAATATCAAACATTGAACTTTACATCACGTCGTGCAGGTAATGCCGGTGGCGAGATCGATGCTAATACAGGTGGAAACAAATCTGATATCTACGAAACAAAAGTTGATAAAAATGGTAAATGGTCTACTCCAGTTTTATTACCTCCAACAGTTGACTCTAAATTCAACGAAGGTGTTGGTTGCGTAAGCAAAAAGGGTGATATGATCTTTTTTAGTCGCAGTCCTGAATCTACAGGTAAGCAATTAAAAACTCAAATCTTCATGGCTAAAAAACAAGGTAACACTTGGGGAGAAGCACAAGTACTTCCCTTCTGTATTGATACAATTGCATTTGGTCACCCTTACTTAAGTTCAGATGGTAAAGTATTATACTTTGCTACTCGTATGAGTGGTGGTTACGGTGGAGCTGATATTTGGTATAGCACATACGATCAAAAAGCGAACGTATGGGGTAAACCTGTTAATTGTGGTCCTGCTGTAAATACAGATGGTAACGAATTATATCCTACTCTATCTGATGATAGCAAAAAACTTTACTTTTCTTCCGACACTCATCCTGGAATGGGAGGTTTAGATATTTTCGTTTGTGCAGGTGAAAATAACAAATACACAAAGCCGGCTGAGAATTTAAAATTCCCTTTGAACTCTGCTTATGATGATTTCAGTATCGTTTACGAAGGTAAAAAGAACAAAGGTTTCTTAACTTCTAACCGCGAAGGTGGTAAAGGAAGTGATGATATTTGGAGCTTTAACTTACCTCCTTTAGCATTCTCAGTTCGCGGACAGATCAGCGACGAAGGTGACGCTTTAGCAAAAGGAAAAGGTGAGCCGGTTGAAAATGTAAAAGTAAAGATCGTTGGTAGCGATGGTTCTATTAAAGAATTTACTACTTCAAAAGACGGTTCATACAAATTAGAGAAATTAAAAGAAGGTACTACTTACACAGTTTCAACTGAGACAGGTCCTACTTCTAAATCTACTACTCACAAAAAGGATGGATTCTTAGCTAACAAAGATCAACGTATCATTTCTACAGCTCAAATGAATGCTTCAAAAGAATTTGTTGCTGACTTTGAAGTAAAACCTGTTGTAATTGAGATCCGTATGCCTGAGATCGTTTATGACTTAGGAAGTGCAGCTTTAAAACCAGAATCAAAGGATTCATTATTATTTTTATTTAATATCTTAAAAGACAATCCAACAATTGTTTGTGAGCTTAACTCGCACACAGATACACGTGGTAAGGCTGCGTCAAACATGACTCTTTCTACTGCTCGCGCTCAATCTTGCGTTGATTTCCTAGTAAAAGAAAAAGGAATTGCTACAGAGCGTTTAGTTGCTAAAGGTTACGGTATGACAATGCCACTAGTTTCTGATGCTGTTATCAAGAATGCTAAAACAACTCAAGAAAAAGAAGCATTACACCAAAAGAATCGTCGTACATCGTTCAAGATCTTGAACTTTAACTACGTTGATCCTAATGCTCCTAAAACTGGTGGTGGTAAAAACCCAGATAAAGATCCAGATGATCCGGAAGAGGAATAAGATTTTATAAATCATATAAAAAAGACCCCAGTTAGTTACTGGGGTTTTTTATTTTTACAATGTCTATTGCCACTGATCTCACAGATTTACGCAGATTACGGAACACAGATTTATCTTGTAACATTATCTACCAATATGATCTGTGAAAAAAATCTGTGTTAATTTGTGCGATCTGTGGCATAAAAAACATTGATCATTGAAACTTAGTTGTATTGTTTGGTTTAAATTAAAATAAGAGTGCAAAAAAACTTTGTGGTATATAAAAGCAGCGCCGGGAGTGGTAAAACATTTACGCTTGTAAAAGAGTACCTTAAACTGGCACTCAGCGATCCACAAAAACTTCACTACAACTTTAAACGCATTCTGGCCCTCACCTTCACCAATAAAGCTGCTGCCGAAATGCGCATGCGCATTGTAAAGGCATTAACCAATATTTGCGAGGGAAAGCCTTCTGAGCTTGATAAACTATTGTGTACTGAAATTGGCATTGATCAAAAGGAATTAAAAGCACGAGCGCAGATCCTTATCAATCATATGCTTCACCATTATTCTGATCTTGCTGTAAGCACCATTGATAGTTTTTCGCATAAGATCGTAAAAACCTTTGCCCACGACCTTAAATTGCCCGTTAATTTTAATTTAGAGACTGATACAGGAGAGTTTTACAACAAAGTAGTGTCTCAACTCATTAGCGAAATTGGCAATGATAGCTCCATTACTTTTCTTTTAAAGGAATTTGCCCTTAATAACCTCGACGACGAACAAAATTGGGATCCTGAAAAAAGTATGCAGGAGTTTGCCAAACTTTTGCAAAAAGAAAATTCTGTAGAGCATGTAAAGCATCTGGTTTCATTAAATGAAACAGAACTTACGGCCATGAAAGATAAGTTGAACGAAAAACTGAAAGCTTATAAGAACTTTGTTCAATTAAAAGGGAAAGAGGCGCTTAGCCATATTCAAAAACAAGGATTGAGCGATGATGATTTTGCCTACAAAAAAGCCGGCGCACAAGGTTTTTTTAGAAAATGTGCCGACTTTGAATTGGATGATAATAATTCGCGAATTACAACGGCTATTGAAAAAAATGAGTGGCTCCCAAAAACTTCTGATGCTGAAACAAAAAGCAAACTCGCTGGTATCACTCCCGAATTGAACAGATTGGGAACAGAGCTTTTGAACTACATTAACCAAAATAGTTCTAAGAATACACTTTACGAACTCATCAGAAAACGCATCTACCCTATTCTACTTCTTACCAAGATCCAAAGTATAAGCAATGAATTAAAGCAAGATGAGCAATTGGTCTTTATTGAGGAATTCAATACGCGTATTTTTGATTTTATAAAAAATGAACCTGTCTCTTTTATTTACGAACGCTTAGGTGATCGCTATAAGAACTTTTTACTAGACGAATTTCAGGATACGAGTACGTTGCAATGGCAAAATATTTTACCACTTATTGAAAATAGTTTAGCTGATGGAAATTTTAATTTAGTGGTTGGCGATGGCAAACAAAGTATTTACCGTTGGAGAAATGCCAATGTAAAACAATTTGCCTTGCTTCCTCACTTAGAAGGAACAGAAACTTCGCTTCTAATGGCCGAGCAAGAAAAAGCCTTGATCAGAAATTACAAGGAAGAACAACTCAATACAAACTACCGAAGCCGCAGCACCATTATTGAATTCAATAATACTTTATTTGACCATTTAAGTAAAACTCTTTTAAAGCCGCCCTATGATAAGATCTATCTTGGCCAGGAGCAAATTCTAAAGAATAAAGCGGTTGGTTATGTAAGCATTACCAATGAAGCAAAACCAAGTGATGAGCTTGAGCAATTTGTTTTTGATACAACATGGCAACACATTGATCGATCACTTAACAATGGCTATTCGCTAAAAGACATTTGTGTTTTAACCGATTCTAACCGTAGGGGAAGTGATATTGCTAATTTTTTAAGCAAGAAAGGTCTTCCTGTTGTGTCCAATGATTCGCTTTTATTAAGTAATTGTTCCGAGATAAATGCGTTGGCTGCGTTTTATTTGTATTTGCAAAATGGAAAAGACAATATCAGCGCTGCGGTTGTGCTTAATTATTTATTGTCGGTCAAAAAAATAAAACTTGAGCAATTTCACCAAGCCGCTTCCGAGATCTCGAAAACAGATCTTTACAAAACATTAGGCGGATTAAGTATTACAGTTTCTGAAACAGAATTGCAAACTAAAAATCTATTGGATATAGCCATTTATTTGATCGAGCGCTTAGGAATGGATAAAGTAAATTCAGCAGGAATCTACCTTCGTTTCTTTTTAGATGAAGTAGGCAAATTCATGAGCACTCAAAATTCAAACGTAAGCGATTTCAATACTTGGTGGGAAAAGCGATCTAAAGATTCTTCGTTAATTATTTCTGAAGGATTAGATGCTGTAAAGATCATGACCATTCATAAAAGTAAAGGTTTAGAATTTCCGATAGTGATCATGCCGTTTTGCAGTTGGAATATTGCTAAAAGCGGAGAGCAATGGATCCAAATAAACGATGAAGATCTTCCTATTCAAAGTGCTTATATCCCTTTAAATAAAACTACTGCCACAGCAGGATTTTCAAAAGAACTCGAAGTAGAAAGTCAGGAAAGGATATTAGATAATGTGAATAAACTTTATGTAGCGTTCACCAGAGCAGTTGATGAATTACATATCATTACTTCTGTTTCAACGGGCGATCGCAGGCAAACGGTTGATCATTGGCTTCGTCCTTTTATTGAGTCAAATAATTTACTTACTAAAACCGAAAAAGGATACGAATTTGGTGCTCCAACAAAACCTTCCAAACCTTCAGAACACATAAGCGGCATTATTGAATTAGATCATTTAGATATAAAATCCGACTTACATTCTATAAAAATAAAAGGAAGTTTTTTAAATGGTACCGAATTAGCAGAAGGTGCCAAGCAAAAAGGAATTTTGATGCATTATGTATTGTCGAAAATAAAACATGAAGGCGATATTGATCACGCGCTAGGAGAAGCAGTTTTAGAAGGTTTAATTAGTATAGACGAGAAAGAAGAATTAAAAACTACCATTACAAAACTTATCCGCCACAAAGACCTTAATTCCTATTACGACCCTGCAAAAAAGATCTATACCGAAAAAGAGATCTTAATGGATACCGGTGAGATTTTACGTCCCGATCGAATTGTGATATCAGAGAACGAAGCCTGTATTATTGATTATAAAACCGGCAAGGAAAATACACCTAAATATCAGCAACAAATGAAAGACTACGAATGGGCGCTTGAAAAAATGGGCTACCAAAACATCAAAAAATTGCTGGTTTATATGGAGGATCTTAAAATAATTGAAGTATATTAGTACCTTATTATACCTATGAATAAACTATTTTTTACAGCTGCACTTCTTGCTTTTTTAAGCACTAATGCACAAAACCCCGGGATCCGTTTATCCTATATTGATTCAACTGCAAAGCCGGGCGATGATTTTTATACATTTTGTAATGGCAAATGGCAAAAGTCGTTTCAACTTTCGGCTAGCGATTCTCGCTACGGAAGTTTTAACGAGATAAACGATAATAATCTAAAGAATATCTACACCATCTATACTTTAGCATCAACTGATAAAACCGCTAAGCCGGGAAGCAATGCTCAAAAGCTTAGAGATTTTTACAATACCGCCATGGATTCGGCAAAAGCAAATGCCATGGGCTTAAAGCCAATTGAGCCGCTTTTACAACAAATTAATAAAGTACAAACATCCGATGAGATAATTAAACTCAAAAGTAATTTGGATATGATTGGTATCCGTTTGTTTTATGCAGGCGGTGTTGATCCTGATCTAAAAAATAGTAAACGTAATTTATTTCAATTTAACCAAGCAGGCTATGGTTTAGGAGATAAGGATTTTTATTACAATCCTAAATTTGAAAAGATAGTTGAAAAATATAAAGAACATATTGCGAAAATGCTGGTGATAGCCGGAGAAGACAAAGCGAAAGCAACCGACATTGCCAAACAAATATTTGAATTGGAGAAAAGGATTCTCGACAAAGGAAAAACAACTCCCGAAATGCGCGATCCGGAAAAATTGTACAATCCTATTAGCAAAGCCGATCTAAACAAACTTGCGCCACTCTTAAAATTTGAATCGTATTTTAAAACCCTTGGTATTGCACAGCCTGATACTATTATTATTCATTCGTTAGAATATTTTTCAGCGTTGAATAATATTATTGCCACAACAGACGTGAGCATCTTAAAGAACTATACCAAATGGCTGGTTATCCACGAAGCGGCTCCATATCTTTCTAAAGAATTAGTGAACGAGAATTTTGATTTCTATGGCAAAACATTAAGTGGCGCACAAATTCAAAAAGCAAGATGGCAACGCGTTCACAATATTGTGAATGGTACACTTGGTGATATCATTTCAGAAGCGTACGTGAAAAAATTCTTCCCGCAATCATCCAAAGATAAATTACTGGCACTCATTGATAATTTAATTGCTGCTTACCGTGAGCGTATTGACAGTAGAACATGGATGGAAGCTTCCACAAAAAAACAAGCACATCGCAAATTAGATCTGCTGATCAAAAAAATTGGCTTCCCTGATAAATGGAAAGATTACTCAACCCTACAAATTGGAACTAATTCGTATTGGGAAAATGTAGTTAAAGCTACCAACTTTGCCATAAAAGAAAATTTGGCCGAACTTAAAAAACCGGTTGATCGTTATAAATGGTTAATGACGCCCGTGATGGTGAACGCATACTACAATCCAACAACTAACGAGATCACCTTCCCTGCAGCAATTTTACAACCTCCGTTTTATGATGTAAATGCAGAAGATGCCGCCAATTACGGAACCATGGGCGCTATTATCGGTCACGAATTAACACACGGTTTTGATGATCAAGGAGCGCAATTTGATGCTGAAGGAAATTTAAAGAACTGGTGGACCGAACAAGATCTTAAGAATTTTAAAGAGAAACAAACGGCTATTGTAGCGCAGTTTGATGGCTACATTGCTATTGATAGCACGCATGTAAATGGTTCGCAAACCCAAGGCGAGAACATTGCCGATCTTGGCGGATTAACCATGGGATACTACGCTTATAAAAAATCATTAAAAGGACAAAAATCAAAAGTGATAGCAGGCTTTACCGGCGAGCAACGTTTGTTTATTGCATGGTGTCAAGGTTGGAAAACTATAACACGCGATGCTGAATTAAAACGATTGATCACAGTTGATTTTCATAGTCCGGGTAATTTTAGAGCTTGGGCACCATTAACCAACATGAAAGAATTTTACGAAGCATTTGATGTAAAGCCGGGCGATAAACTTTATGTTGCGCCCGAAAAACGTATTGAGATCTGGTAATGAAAAAAATTATTTTCGGTTTATTTTTAATTCCATATACATTTGTTGCGCAACTCAACAAATTTGTTGCCGAATGGGCCGAAGATAAGGATCTGAAAAGTGCGGTACTCAGCTATTGCGTTTACGATTACAAGAACGATCTGGTATTAGCAGAAAATAATGCTCACACATTTATGATCCCCGCCAGCACCATGAAAGCCATTACAACGGCGGCGGCATTAAAAACATTAGGAAATAATTACAAATTCGCTACAAAAATTGCCTACACCGGAAAATTTACAAAAGAAACCGGCGTCATTGATGGCGATGTTTTGATCATAGGTAGTGGAGACCCAACCATTCAATCAGAAAGTTTTTATAAGCCCGATTCAACTACTTTAATGGATAAATGGGCGCAAGCATTAAGCGCGGCAGGAGTAAAAGAAATTAAAGGAAAAATTATTGGCGACGCTTCTGCTTGGGAACATTTGGTACCCGGCCATTGGATATGGGCCGATATTGGAAATTATTTTGGTGCTGTACCTTGCGGCTTATCGTTTATGGATAATAAATTTAAAGTAATATTTAATAGTAAAGAAGTTGGAAGTACGGTAGAGATGGTGAAAATAAAACCGGAATCGCTTACTTCAAAAATGACCATTGTAAATAAAGTAATTGCCAAAGGAACCGAAGACGAGGCTTTTGTTTACGGCGATCCCTTTGGTTATACAAAATATATTTCCGGAAAAATTCCTCCCAACAAAAAGAATTTTGAAGTAGAGGCCGCTATGCCCGACCCTGCTTTGATCTGCGCCGAGAGTTTATTGAACTCATTAAAAAAAACTGGCATTAAATGCAACGGCATTGCTACAAGTAATTACGAAAAAAGAGATACGAGCATAAAATGTATAACGCTTTACACCCACTACTCTCCTTCGCTCGAAAAAATTGTTCAGGTAACAAATATCACGAGTAATAATTTATTTGCCGAAACTTTGCTTAGAGCCATGGCCTATGGAAGTCCTTCTAACGGAATTGAATTGGTAAAAAAATTCTTAGTTGCCAAAGGAATTGAAACATCAGAACTATACATGACCGATGGCAGCGGTTTATCTCGCGCCGATTTGGTTACAACAACCTTGCAAGCAAAAATTTTAGGTAAAATTCAAGCGGACAATATGATCGCCAAAAGTTTTTATAATTCATTACCAATTGCAGGCAAACAAGGTAGCATGAGTAATATTGGCAAAGGAACATACATTGAAGGGAAAATGCGCGCTAAAACCGGCTATATCAATAGAGCACGGGGTTATTGTGGGTATGTAACAACAAAAACCGGTAAGGAAGTTTCATTCTCTATCCTCTTCAATAATTACAACTGTAGCGCCAAAGAAGCAAAAGTGAAGATCGAAAAGTTTTTGGTGGCTTTGGGGGAAGAGTAAGTTTAAAAACCTCTCCACTACTACCTAAATATCATTGTGCGCAAAAACCTACGATGTATTGTAGATTTTCATTCAGAAAAAGCGGAGAAAGAGAGTGTATTGAAAATTGGATCCCTCTTTATTATTCTTGTTAGCTACGTTTTTTTAAGCAACGTACGTCTCGTGAATAACTGTCTTAACTTCATAAATTTCTTTTTCAGAAAGTTTGTCTAAGATTTTTACGATACGTTGTCTGTCGATAGTTCTTATTTGGTCAAGGACGATCCAACCTTTTGTCTTATTATGTTTAACAGGAACTCTTGTCGGATAACTTTTTGAATTACTTGTCATTGGGGCAATAACGATTGTCTGCAAGTATTTGTTCATTTCGTTTGGAGAAATAATTACGCAAGGGCGAGTCTTTTTCATTTCACTGCCTATTGTCGGGTCGAGATTAACCAAAACAATTTGATATTGTTTTAAGTCCATTCTTCAAAGTTTTCGTCTTTAAACACGTCGGCCATTAAGGATTTGTCGTCACCGTTTTCGTGCATTTTTTTAAATGATTTTTCCCAACCTTTACGTGCAGATGTCTTGGGCTTTAAAATGATAAAGCCCTTTTCAAGAATCAATTCGATTGTGTCTTGAATGTTGTACTTTTCTATTAAGGTCTTTGAGAGTCTGATGCCCTTTGAATTACCTATTGATATCAATGAAACGTCCATTTGTCTGCGATTTATAATGTAATTACAAAGTTATTACATTTGTCAGAGATGTCCAAATTTATTTTCGAGGACATACTTACTTTATTAGTGAGCCGCAAACAAATTGTCTGCCGCTTTAATTGCGCGAACGATGACCGAGTCCGCCCGCTTACTTTTGCTTGCTGGTTAGCGCACGTTGCAGCCACGCAGCTACGTCTCGCTTACGGGTCCGCAAGTATTTTTAACTATTAAATGAGACGTTTTTTTATTATATTTGTGTCATGAAAGGAATGGTAATTACAGCCAAAACTCAAACTGAGTATAAATTCTTAACTGACTTGCTAAAAAAGCTTGGCATTACATCTTCAATGGTGTCTGAAGAAGATTTGGAAGATTTAGGTCTTTCAAAAATGCTTAAGTCTGTCAACAAAAGCAAAAAAGTAAGCAGAGAAGGTATCATGCAAAAGCTGAAGTCTTAATGCAAGTCGAATTTCTTAGTAAATTTTCCAAAGATCTAGATCACATCAGTCAAAAATCGGTTAAGTCGAATATTGCAAAATTAATTCGCCTTGTCGAGTCGGCTGATAATTTGAACAACATTCCAAATCTCAAAAAACTTGTCGGACATAGGTCTGCGTACAGAGTTAGAATAGGTGATTATCGTGTCGGCTTTTTCTTTGAAAGTCACAAAGTCATTTTTGCGAGGGTAGTCCACCGAAAAGATATTTATAAGGTCTTTCCTTAGTCGGCCGTAATTTTTTTGGGAGTCGTCGCTGCAATGAGCGCTAACGTTTTGCGAATTTGCCCGGTGCGGCTTTCGAAGCTTCCTGTGTCTATACCCACAAATGTTTATTTAAAGATACAATGGTTTTTAGCGAGCCGCAAATAAAATTTCCAGAAGGGGCAACTGCTTTTGCGCGCGAGCGATGACCCTCGTCCGCCGCATTGGGCGAATTTGCTGTTATAGGTAGTTGACGCCATTTAGGTGCGCAATGCTAGGGTGTCCGCTAGCCTTTGAATTGTCAACGAAATTTATTAAATTTGTATGTAAATTTATTGTCATGGAAACCGTATTAATTAACGTAGAGAAAAAGTCAGACCTGCAATTCCTTATTAGTCTTGCAAAGAAACTAGGAATGTCTGCAAAAGCGCTTACTCATTCGGAAGTTGAAGATTGGAAACTGGCTCAAAAGATTGAGGCTGGAATGAAAACGTCAACTGTAAGCCGAAGTGAAGTAATGAAAGCTTTAGGAAAATGAAGGTCGAGTTTAAAAAGTCTTTCCTTAAAGAGTTAAAGAAGCTTAAAAATAAAAGTCTCAAGAATTCAATCGCAGAGAGTATTGTTCAGGTCGAGTCTGCCGAAAATATTACACACATTAAAAATTTAAAAAAATTAACTGGCTACGATATTTACTATCGTATAAGAGTCGGCGATTATAGAATTGGTCTTAAGATCGAAAAAGATGTTGTCTATTTTGTTGTCTGCGAACACAGAAAAGATATTTATAGAAAATTCCCTTAATTTTGTCTGCCGATAATTTTTTCGGCACTGTGGTCCGCGGCAATTACCTATAACGTTTTGCGGCCTTGCCTAGTTTTTTGCTATGTCAAGTTACACAAGTTACTCGTTGTAATGAGGCTAAAATAAGAAATTAAACGAAGGTCCGAAAATGTCAACCGAAATGCTCTTTGTCAACCTAAATGTTGTCTTTTCGGGAATGTCCTGGCGCATTACTGGTAACGTTTTCGGGCTAAAGAAAGTGCGGCTTTCGGAGCTTCCACTGTCTACAACCACAAAACTTTATATGAAGATACAAAAGTTTCTGTTACGACGTCCGCCGCATTTTTTTTAGCCCGTGTTAGCGGGTCGTGCCTTATATGTCGAGAACAATACGGACGTTTGTCTTGATTGTCTGAATTTGCTCTTTTGTCAGAGTACCGAGTCTTTTTTTGAATCGTCTATTGTCTATTGCGCGAATTTGGTCTACGAGAATATCCGAAGGTTTATCGAGTTGTCCCTTTTTTAAATGTACACGCAATAATTCTATGTCCCTGTTTACTTTTGAAGTGATAGGACAAACAAGCGTCGAAGGATGATAGTCGTTGAGTAAATTTGTCTGGATGATTACAACAGGCCTTGTCTTGCCAGGTTCTGTACCAACTCTTGGATTGAGATCGGCGAGCCAAATGTCGAATTGTTTAATCTTCATCGATGAGCTTTTCAAATTCGTGCAATATGTCCATAGAGTCTTTGCGAGTCAGCTTGGACTCTTTTTCCAATTGCTTTTTTAAAAGGCGTCTTTTATTGAAAAGATTATAAATATTAACGGCTTCGTTGATGTAACGATTTCGGGCGAGTTTAAGCCTCGAAGTGATTTTCTCAGCCTCGTCAAAAATTTCGTCGTCTAGTTTTAATGATAAAGTTTTCATGTCGGAGTATATTTGCAAAGGTATACATTAAAAGTATATACTCCAAATTTATTTTTCGGGGTCTGTCCAGGCATGCCCGCTAACGTTTGCGAACTGGCGCAGAAAAGTTTTCGAAGAATCCTGCGTCTACCCCCACAAATGTTTATATGAAGGTACAAAACTTTTTGCTTGTACGTCCGCTTTTTTGCGCCAGTTTGCTGTTAGGCGGTCGCCATGCCAGGTTTTGGTTGCGTCTTGTTGCAGCGTCCCCCGATTTTTAAATTGATGTCGGTAAGAAAGGGAAAATTATTTGTCCGAAAACCAAAACCTTATGAACCAACAAAGTGTCGCGGGGTTAAAACGCCCAAATACTTCTATCGGATTAAAGTTATATTTCCTTTTAAAGTTCTTTGTTCGTCTTTTATTTTAAAGACACAAACATAAAAGTAAACACCATCGGCGCAAGCAATACCGCTTGTGGTATATCCATCCCAACGAAGATTAGGAAGATTTGTTTGAAGGATTGGAACTCCCCAACGATTGTAGATGAACAGAGAAAAATCCTTTACATCTCGAATATTATTAAATTTAACGCCCCATGTTTCGTTTACGCCATCGTTGTTAGGGGTGAAAATATTAGGTACTGTATAGGTGGTTTCGCAATCCCTGTTAGTCTTTATATCACTGAACCATTTCAGATTCATTTCCTGACTATACACCGTACATGAGATACATGTAAAAAGTAAAAAAACATTTTTCATAAACTTATAATTTTATTAAGTAAATATAACATAAAAACAAAAAAGTCAAATTACAATTTTCCTTTATCGTCAAAAATACGCATTTCGATAGTCTGTCCGCGGCAATTAGTGCTAACGTTTGGCAGCTACTTGTAGTTTTTTGCTATGTCAAGTTACACATTTGAGCGCTAACCCGCAAAAAATTACAAGTAGGTGCTGTTATAACTTGCAGGGCGGCACAAAGTTCGATACGTTTTGCTTTCGGTGTCTGCTTACAATTGAATTCTTGTCAATTTGTCGCCAACAAATGTGAGCAAGAATTTATATGTCCCTGATTTATTTGAAACCCAAACTTGTCCGTCAGCTATTGGCTTTTTAATTTTTATATCCATTTTTTTAAACGCTTCTTTTGATGTCTGTCCGCACTCAACATGATTTAGCGTGAACCCTGAAACTTTAATTGAAAAGTTTGTCATGAACCATTTACTGCCAACCTTTTTAAAAACATATTTGTTGTCTGAGTTTTCAGCCACCATTATACTGTCGGCACTGCTTTTTGCGTTTGGGAAAATATATAGAGTCGTTGGATGATTTTCATAAAAGGGAGTCCAGTATGTAAAATTGCTCATTAAGTTATTTATAAAGTCGTCGGCCGTGAAGGAAAGAACAGAATTAGTCGCCACCGTAGTCGAAGGCTTTTGTTTTAAAGATTTATAAGTCGAAGAGTCGAGCGGAACTGTCTTATTAATTATTACAGCGTCGTCGATTTGCGCTTGTCCGATTGTCGTCAAGAAAATGGTCAAGAGAATAAAGATTATTTTTTTCATGTCGATATGTTTTTTGTCTACGGGAATGTCCCGCCCTGTTAGTTATAACGTTCCCCAAGCAGGCGAAGTTTGCGGCTAATGTCCACCCCTACATTTGAGCGGCCTTGCGCCGCAAATTTTGCTTGCTTGGTGTTGGGCGCTGTGCTTTTTTCGCTTTAAGTTGTCTGATGAATAAGCTTAATGCAAGTTCCTCGTCTTTTGTCAACGGTTTAGGGTCAACATAAATTTCTAAGTCGTCCAAAATTTCTTTCTTTTTCATAGCTTGTATTTATTTAAAAGATTTAATGCAGCCTTTGTGTCAAGAACTAAAAGGTGTCCGCCGTAATGAATTGCACCTAATTTTTTTACGTAATGGTCGATGAGAATTGTTTTTGATCGAAATGAAACATAACCATCTGTCCCGTGCTGAAAAGAAAGTTTACATGCGAACGCAACTAAATTACCTGCAACACCAGCATAAACTTTATTTTTACCAATATTGAAAGGCGCATTTTCAACCAAATGCATATATACATTATCAGGTGTCACCGCTAAACTAACTAGTCCTTGAATTACCTCTGTGTTATTTGTAATTGTCAGTTTATAAACATCGCGGTCTGGTTTTAAGAATTCAGATTTCCAGTCAAAATTCCAACCGTGTTTTTTCGTAATTGTCTTGAGGTCGTTTTTTGTCAGGGGTAAAACGTCGGTCGGAAAGCTGTCACTTGTCGTTACATTTTCAATGGAATTCGTCAGCTTATCGATTTCGATGTCTATGAGAGGCGAGGTCTTTTTCACGTAATAAAGATACAAAATAAGAGGGAGATTTCCAATTGTCCGATGTCCCCAAGCATTGCGCCCAACGTTTTGCGACTAATGGCCGTTGGGCTTTTGGAACACTCAACTTTCTTAACCGACAAAAGGTTATTTAAAGATACCCAACTTTATTAGCCGCCGCAAATTAAATTTCGCGAAGCGACCTTGTTAATAGCGCGCGGCGATGACCCTCTCCCGC
>JAGPDW010000073.1:0-13789 GCA_018057345.1 Bacteroidia bacterium
TTCAGTACACACAGTTTATAATAATTACACAAAACTTAGAGACTCTGCGTTCTTTGCGGTTAAATTTTCAAACACAGTTAAGTGTGTGGCGAAAGGCACGCCCAAAAAATAAAAATAGAATTGAAAATTACTTAGCTTTCACACCATTAATGTAAAGCACCACAAAGCCTTGATGGCCCTGAGTTTTGAGTTCTTCCATTTTTTTAACGGCTTCTTCTTTGGTTGGAAAACTTCCTGCTAAGATCTTAAACACGCCGGCTTCTTCAACAACAGTAACTTTTCCAATATTGCTGTATTTAGCCATGCTTGGTTTTGCGCCAAACGAACCAATTTGCACTTTGTATTCTTTTATTTCAATGGATTGAGGCGTAGTATTGCTGCTATTGGTTGGAGTTATTGCTGCAACAGGAACAACGGTACTTGTTGGAGTAATTGTTTTTGAAACAGGAATGGTGATGTTCACTTTTTTTGGTTCTTCGGTTTTTGTAATTGTATTGCTTGGAATACTAGTTGCAACTGTTGGTGTGGTAGCAACTTTATCTGTTTTTGCAGGTTCAATTAATTTAGTTTCTGCAATAGTTTTATCGCGCGGAGTTCCGGGAGTAAATTCAACATGCATGGGGCCGTCACTAATTTCTTTGCGAGATTCTCCATCAATGTAAAAATAACGGTGTTCAAACATTGCTTGCCCTGTTGCATTTCCAACTTCCATGATCATGGTAATTGTAAACTCATCTGTTTTTGGACTCTCTACCCAAACCAATTTGGCCTGCTGTTTTTCAAACGAAAAATTACCATCCTTGCTAATGCCTTCCTTAATGGTAACATTTGCAGGAACATCTAATTGATACTTAGAGAAACTGGAATTTGATCCTTTTTTTATGGCGATCTCTATGGTATGCGTGCTATAAGCGGCTAATTTATCGGGTATATTGGCATCGATAGAATTACCACCCGAACCCTGAGAATAGCAGCTTGTTAACAGGGGAAAACATAGAATAATAAGGCTAATTTTTCTGAAAAGTCCCATATGTAAATATAGTGAAAATAAATGCAGGAATTTCAAGTGTCAGATTGGCGTTTTAGGGCTGTCAAACAAGGTAAATTTGACCGAAAAAGCTCAATTGTTCCCATTTGGCATAAATTCTGCTACCTTCGTATGCGAATTAAAAAAAACTAATCTAAAATTCGAATAAATATGGCAAAAATTAGCGTAAAACCTTTGGCAGATAGAGTTCTAGTTGAAGCAGCAGCGGCAGAAACAAAAACAGCCGGTGGTATCATTATTCCTGATACAGCAAAAGAAAAACCACAACGTGGAAAGGTAGTAGCGGTAGGAAATGGAAAGCCCGACGAACCAATGACCGTGAAAGTAGGAGATACTGTATTGTACGGAAAATATGCAGGCACCGAAATACAAGTAGACGGCAAGGATCTTTTAATTATGCGTGAAAGCGACATATTTGCAATTATATAATTGGCGAATTGGTGAGGTAGTGAATTGGTGAATTCATTGCTTCGCTTTAAATCACAAATTCACTAAATCACAAATTAAAAAACTAAAAATATGGCAAAAGAAATCACATTTAATATAGAAGCTCGCGATGCACTAAAACGCGGCGTTGATAAATTAGCAAATGCAGTAAAAGTAACATTGGGTCCAAAGGGGCGTAACGTTATCATCGACAAAAAATTTGGTTCACCGGCAATTACAAAAGACGGTGTAACGGTAGCGAAAGAGATTGAATTGTCGGATCCTGTAGAAAATATGGGCGCGCAATTATTAAAAGAAGTTGCTTCTAAAACTGCGGATATTGCAGGAGATGGAACAACAACAGCAACTGTTTTAGCACAAGCCATTGTAACAGGTGGTTTAAAGAACGTTGCAGCAGGTGCAAATCCAATGGACCTAAAACGTGGAATTGATAAGGCGGTAGCATTAGTAGTTGAGAATTTGGCGAAGCAATCAACCTCTATTGGTAACGACATTAAAAAAATTGAACAAGTAGCAACCATCTCTGCAAATAACGATAGCACTATCGGAAAATTAATTGCAGAAGCAATGGGTAAAGTAAAAAAAGAAGGAGTTATTACGGTTGAAGAAGCAAAAGGAACAGATACAAGCGTAGATGTTGTAGAAGGAATGGAATTTGATCGCGGTTATATCTCTCCGTATTTTATTACTGATGTAGAAAAAATGGAAACGGTATTGGATAACCCTTACGTTTTAATTTACGAGAAAAAAATTAGCGCGATGAAGGAATTGCTTCCTATTTTAGAAAAAGCAGTTCAAACAGGAAAACCATTATTGATAATTGCTGAAGATCTTGACGGAGAAGCATTACAAACATTAGTAGTAAATCGTTTACGCGCTAATTTAAAAATTGCTGCGGTAAAAGCTCCCGGATTTGGCGATCGCCGTAAAGCAATGTTAGAAGATCTTGCGATACTTACCGGTGGAACATTTATTAGCGAAGACCGTGGATTTAAATTGGAGAGCGCTGAATTGAACATGTTAGGTAAAGCAGAAAAAATTACCATTGATAAAGACAATACAACTATTGTTAACGGTGCCGGTAAAAAAGCGGATATCGTTGCGCGCGTTAATGCTCTTAAATCGCAAATCGAAGCTACAACTTCTGATTACGATCGCGAGAAATTACAAGAGCGTTTAGCTAAGTTAGCCGGTGGCGTTGCTGTACTTTATGTTGGTGCTGCGTCGGAAGTTGAAATGAAAGAGAAAAAAGATCGCGTGGATGATGCGTTAGCTGCAACACGTGCTGCTGTTGAAGAAGGAATTGTACCGGGTGGAGGAGTAGCGTATATTCGTGCAGTATCATCTTTAGATAAAGCTAAAGGTTCAAACGATGATGAAACAACAGGAATTCAAATTGTAAAGCGTGCTTTGGAAGAACCACTTCGTCAAATTTGTGCTAACAGTGGTATCGAAGGATCTATTGTAGTACAAAGAGTAAAGGAAGGAAAAGATGATTTTGGTTTCAATGCACGTACCGAAGTTTTTGAAAATCTTTTAAAAGCAGGTGTTATCGATCCAACTAAAGTAAGTCGTGTAGCATTAGAGAACGCAGCTTCAGTTGCGGGTATGTTATTAACTACCGATTGCGTTTTAGCTGAGAAGGTTGAAGAAAAAGCAGCAAATGCGCATGACCATGGTCACGGTGGTGGCGGTGGAATGGGTGGAATGATGTAATATTTAAGGAAGTATATTTTAAAAGGCCTCGCAAATTTGCGGGGCCTTTTTTGTATAGATAAATTTGCTTTATAACTTTTTTGTTATATATTTACTTAACTCTAAAAGTTACAATATGAAAAGATCTATACTCTTTTTAATTTCAATACTTTGTTTTGGTAACATAGCTTTGTCTCAAAACACTTTATTCTATAACGCTGAACCCGGAACAGTGGATTACGTAAAAAATAATTCAGCTTTAAAAGTAGCAGATGGAAATTCAACGATTGCTACAAGTTATACGGCAAGCGCTTGCGGACTTAATTATTTACAGACAAATGTGTTTTTGGCAATGCGCAATCCTACTGTTTGGCCTGGCGCCGCGGTTCAGCCAGCTCCTTTGATTGTTTCGTCGTTGCCTCCGGTAGGTTGTACAACTATTCTCAAAGCATATTTATATGTAAGTGTTGGTGGAAATGGAATTCCAATTACGGCAACTGTCACTAACCCACAAAGTGTGAGCTCTTCATTTTCAATGACTGTAATTGGTCAGGGATCAAACTTATGCTGGAACTACCCTAACACTTATGCCTATAGGGCAGATGTAACCTCTGCGATCACAGGCAATGGAACGTATTCTGTTTCAGGTATTCCTGTAGCTCTAACTGCTACTACGCAACCCGATGATGCACACGGAGCAAGTTTAGTTATCATTTATGCAGATAACTCGCAAAGCTATACAGGAAATATTGTTATAGCTGATGGTTGCGCATCTCAAATAGGGGGCACAAAAACGGCTACAATAGGCGGTTTCAATGTTTGTGGACCTACCAGTCTCACGTCTAATTTTATGCTCATTTCAGATCTTCAAAAATTGGCTAACTCAAACATTGCTTTTAATAGTATTACTCCTTCATACACTTTACCTCAAGCCGCACAAATTGGGTTTAATTGGGTTTCCGACGCCGGTACTCCTGCAGCGGCAGGCCAAAGTACTGCTAATTATTCAGCTAGTGGCGGCGGCGATTGTTTTGCTATTATTGTGGCAGGTTTGTATTACCGAACAGCTTGTACAACCTGTACGCTGGCACCCAACGCGCCTACTGTTTCTGTAAATACCAGCAGCAATCCAATTTGTCAAAGTAGCCAATCAGCTACGTTATCAGCATCAGGTTCCACAACATATACATGGAGTACAAGCGCTACTGGATCTTCTATTGTGGTAACACCAACTGTAACTACCAATTATATTGTATGGAGTACAAATGCAAATGGTTGTGGAAGTGCTACATTAACACAAACTGTTACAGTTTGCAATAGTCTTAATGAGGACCTGATCTCACGAACTATTAAACTATTCCCAAACCCAAGCAAAGGGATTTTTAAAATAGAACTAAACGAAAAAATTGAAAAGCCGGAAATAGCAATTTATAATTCTATTGGTCAATTGATCTACAAAAACGTACTTAAAGAAGGAACCAATAGTGTTGATATTAGCAAATTTGCGTCGGGATATTATTATTCGATTATCACTTCAAAAGGAGAAAAAATTCACAGCGAGAAGATCATTGTAGAGTAGGTCTATCTATCGTTCCTATTTCCTTTAGTCTTGGCATTGCTTAGACCTTTTAAAATGAACGACAACTCCAAACCACCACGGCGCTTACTGGCCTGACTGAGTTTTGATGTGTTTACATCATAACTTACTCCAAATACCATGTTTTTCTTATAATCCATTGCTGCTGTAAATATCAGCGCATCTTTTGCACGTAAATAGGCACCAAATTGTATAGCAGATGAAATAAGGGTGAATGTATTTAATATAACTTTTTCGCGCGTTGATTGACCAATTAAAAATTTGATACTTCCACCGAATATAACCTCTTGGTGTTTGCCCTGCAATGCGTACATGGCCGATGGTAAAAACAAAGTATTCTCACCCATTTTTACTTGAGCATGCATATGCGCAATGTATTTAAAATTCAAAGAAGGATCGGAAGAGTAAAAGGAGATCTTTGGTTTTGTGATATGCGCCATTGAGCCGCCTAATTCAAAACGCGCTCCGTTGGCTCTGCTGTAATATTTATATAAAATACCTGCGGCAAGATCAAACTTCATAAAGCTTTGAAAAATTGCGCTCTCACGAGTAGGTCTTGAGGGGTCGTAAGTTTTGCCATCGTACTGAGAATCCCACTTTAGATCGGTGGTATTGATGCTGCGTTGAAAAAAACCTGCTTTAACTCCAGCGCTCAAACTACTGCTTCTGCTAAAATATACATGATAAGCCAGATCCAAATTAGCTTGGTTGGTTGTTACTTTACTCATACCTGCTTTATCATTATACATGCTAAAACCATATCCAATATGATTTCCTTTTTTCTTTTTGTTCAAATAAGCTCGTGAGTCAAATGCAATAGCAATTGTTTTAAATGGATTGATAACACTCTTCCATTGATTCTTATAATTTACAACAAATCTAAAATCACTATTACTTGCACCGGCCGCAGCAGGATTAAGAAGTAGTGGTGATTCGTAAAATTGCGAGAAGTGAATGTCTTGAGCCTGCAAACAACTTGCGCTCAAAACTAATGCTATGTAAATTCGCTTCAGCATTATCTAACAAGGGTTATATCACCTTTTTGAACTAATTTTTTATCGGTGAACATGGTTACGTTTAAATAGTAAGCATAAACTCCCGGCTCAGCATCTTTTCCTTTAAACGTGCCATCCCAACCATCTTTTACGTTTGTAGATTCAAATACTTTGTTTCCCCAACGATCATAAACTTGAAAAAGCATTTCTTTTACGCCATTTCCGCGTAAATACAATACATCATTGGCGCCATCATTATTTGGCGAGAAAATATCCGGTAAAAATATCTCGGTTGATTCTAATATACAGATCGACATGGCGTACGAACTTGGGCAATTACCTTCGTTAACAACATTTAATGTTACATTATAACTTCCCGGATCAGTAAATTCATGCGATATAGTTTGTCCTGGATTATAAGGTAGTGTTGTACCATTAAAATTCCATGTTCCGCTTGTTGTTCCATTACTTAGGTCGAGGAATGTTATTGTACTTTCTTCAAACGGAACACAACTTAAATTTGGGTTAGGCGAGAACAGTGCTTTAATGGCGTTATATCCGGGAATAACAATAGATGTATCTTTTGTGCATCCGGTAGCGGTGTTCTTTATTTTTAAGATGTAATTTTTCCCTGCCAAACCGCTTAATACACTTCCGTTTTGAACCGGCGTTGTATTCCATGTGTATGTATAAGGCCCGGTTGAAGGAGTGATGTTAGTAGTTACTTGCGCAGCTACACCGTAGCATTGTTTTACCGGTGTAACAAATGCAGGGTAATAAGAAGGATAAACAAAAACTCTGAACGTATCAATTACAGGATCAGAACAACCATCAATTGTTACACATGTATACACTGTTGTTATATTTGGAACTACATTGTGTGTGCTTTGCTGCGTTAAATTATTGGTCCAATTGTAAGTGTATTGCGTAACCGTTGGCAAACCACCATTTCCTTTTACGTTAAGAACAGACGAACCTCCTAAACAAATAGTTGGTGCCGAAATGCTTGTAGTTGTGGTTAATTGCGGATGAACTCTAACCACAGCACTTGTGCTTGTTAAGCAAGCCCCAACGCCATATTCATAAGTTATAGTATATTGACCAGCCCCAACAACCGACGGATTGAATGTGTTTGGAGTAATAGTACTTACAGCAGTTAAGGTTCCATTTGACGGAACTGTATTAAATGTATACGTGGTGTTTTGAAAACAATATACAGGTGCAAGGTTTGAAATATTGGCTGCTACAAATTGATACACATACACTTTGGCACTACCCGTGCCGCAACCTGCTCTGTTTGTAAATGTATAGGTGTATTGATTTCCTGCCAACACTGCTCCTGGATTCATAATGCCTAAAGAAGGAGTAATTAAACCCGGCCCTCCCGTCCAATTAGTTCCAAATGGTAAAGGTGGTGTTACAAGCGATAACGTTGGATGTGTTGAACAAACGGTGAGATCGGGAACCGTTACTACCGCTGGGTAAACAATCATTTTTATAGAATCGGTACAGGTATTTATATCGTAGAATACATTATGAATTCCAGGTCCTGCCACACTTGGATTAAAAATATAATTGCCACCAACAAAGCTTACGCCAGGGCCGCTGTAAATACCGCCTGAAGGCGCATAACTAAATGTTGCAAAACTATTGGTGAGTTGAAGTGTGTTGCTTGTAGTGCAAAAGAATAAACTGTCGATAGAAATATTTGTTCGTATGCATCGCATAACTATTGTATCAGGACAACCATTAGCGGCCTTATAAACAACAATATCATTATGATTACTCAACCCGCCTGCCGAAGGGTTATACATGCCCGTTAAAGGGTTTTGAATTGCACCAACTACAGAGCAACTCCATGTGCCTCCTGCAGGAATTGCTGTAGAGGGAACGCTAGATATTAAAAATGGCGCTTTACTTGGGCAAGTAGTTGCGGTTGGAGGAGATACGTTAATGTCTAGTACATTCACAGCAAATGTTGCTGAGCAACCGCTGGCGAGTGAATAAGTAACAACATGGGTTCCGGGTCCGGCAGCTGTGGCACTAAATGTACCATACACACTATTTATTATGGCACCTGGTGTAGTGCACGAATATCGTCCTCCAAAAGGAGTAATGCTATATTGAGGTAAGTATAAATATGTATACCATTGCGATTTGCAAATATCTATTGCCACTGTTGGAACTGTAATTGCATTTGTTACTGTTACAATTTTAGTGTCACTGCAGCTTCCAACGCTATACGTTACAATAAATGACCCAACTTGAGTTGGTGTGAACACACCGGTTGGACTTATGTGAGGCCCCGACCACGTTCCACCAAAAGGAGTGCCGCCTGTTACAGTAAAACTTGGGCCATTTAAACAAGCAGCATCATCATTTCCAGCACTACCTGCTATTATGGTGATCTGTGTAGTTGTAAAACAACTTCCGACTTGATATGTTACAGTTTTGATGCCGGGAGCTTGAAATGTGCTAAATGAACCAGTAATTGAATTGGTGCCTGGGCCGAACCAATTTCCGCCCAGAGGTGTTGCAGGAAGTAAAAAGGAACCTGAGTTCTGGCAAACTGTTGCGCTAGCTATTGCACCAAATTGTGGATCTACAACAAAAACCGTACGGGTTAAAACAACTGAGTTAGATGGTGCCGACGCAACACTAACCGTACAATTATAAACTGTTGTAATGGTAGGGCAAACCGGATGCGGGCCTACACTAGATGGCAAACCGTTATCCCATGTATAATTTAAAGTTAAACATACAGATGCCGGAACAACTGCTCTTACATTTGCTGTGCAACTATATGCGCAAACAGTGTTACTTGAAGTTACGTTAATACTTCCAGTTATTGGACACGTAATAATTGAGAATGTGGTGATAAGGTTTTGATATTTATAAATACTGTCGCATTTATCTTTTCTAAATAAAGTTGAGTTAATAGTGTAGTTACAATTTTGACTTAAGCCCGGGGAATTTAAGTGAATTTGAAATACATTACACGTTCCATTACTACATGGCGTAGGAATAATAGTGCTAATAACAGGAAACACAGGGCCAGTGATATTAAAATAGTTTGCCTTTAATGAATCACATAAAACTCCTTCAGTAGTTGTCATTGTAATTACAGTTGAACTACACGAGGGCACAGAATTGATACTTGTTGTAGGTGGAGTTGGAGGTGGTGCTAAAGAGAACCAGCCACCGTTCCAACCATGCCCAACCGTATTTCCATTCTCGCTCCATACTACAGTTAAAGTTCCTGATGGTGCAATAATTGTTGGTAGTGGATTGCCGGGATTGATGGCAGTAAAAGGACCACCAAGTAATGGTGCGGCAGAATTCATTCCATCGTAAAAAGAAATAAAATCACCGGCCTGAATTTGTGTTTGCGTTAATCCCGTGTTAAAAGTCATTGTAATTGGTCCACCCCCAATAATGGTTAACGTTTGAACAACAACTGTATTTAATAAAGAAAAATAAGGAGCCGAAGGCCCGGCGTCGTCGTAAAATTTTGAACGACAAAGCGTAATTGTGTTGGTTTGCATGTTTGTATTCTGAAGAACCTGAGATGTAAGATCTACAGATCGGCAACAGAAAAACAATATAATAAGAAATGCTCTTATGAAACTTACCTTATTCAATTTAGTTATTTATTGATAGTTATTGGCGCAGAGGTAACTTCTGAACTCCAGTGACCTGCTCGGTCTTTTAATTTAATATTCAATGTTGTTACTTCCGATGTGCCGGTACCTAGCAAGAACAAACTATTCAATTTAACAGTTAACTCACCCTCTATATTTATATCATCACTCGTAATAGGCGCAAGTGGTTTTATATGGTAAGTGTCGGGATTTGGTAAGCGACTATCTTTTACTTGAAGCGAATGTTCATCGGGCGATTGATCACCAAGATCACCATTAGCGTCTTTATATTTTATCTTGATAATTACAGAATCCTGAAATTCCTTTACGGTAGATGGTGATATACTCACGATCTCAATTGTTGGTACAGGATCGGGCGCTGGCTCTTCCTTTTTTTTGCAAGCCGAAATTAATGCCGCAATTACTAAAGTTGAAATTATGGCTTTCATATTACGGTGTGATTTTTAGTATGAAGTAATCTGTATAATACAACGATCCGTTATTTGGCGTTTCGGAAGGAGTTGTATGATCGGTATCGCGGATATATGTTCTTATAAAAATGTATCCGGTGTCGTTAAGTACGGTATTTAAATTAAAATTAGTGAGCTTATAATTATATTGAACCGTATTATCCAACGGCATATCCAAATAGCTATTACCACTACTTGTAAAGTTTAATGTTTGAGTTACAGCACTAGAAAAATCAAAACGATTTAACGAGAATTTAATTTCAGCACTAACCATGTTCTGTGGTAAAGTATTATCGTCTACAACGTAGCACCAAATATCCACAGGTCCATTGCCTTTTGAAATGCTAATATATTTTGGTCGTTGAAACGCTGTTGCATTACCTGTGTTTGTTACCTGCAATCCCATTGTATTTGGATTTTTGTTCCCGAGTACCGGAGGATTTCCAAACACATCCTTTGCACCGGCATTGATCCAATCGGTAATGTTTTGAATATAGGTTGAATTTGAGCCGGTGAATTTCCACATGGTGTCGTTCCAAGGCATTCTTCCCTGTCCAAAAGTTAAAGCAGTAGCCAAGTTCTTACCTGGGATCTGAGTAATCCTTGAAATAATAACTGATTTAGATGCATCCCCTGGTTGAACACGATAATTATATACGCTGGTGTTTGGGTTGTTAGTTATTGGAGCATACACCATTGAGTTATAAGCACTACTTATATTTCTATAATCAGGCTCAAAGGTTCCATCATGACAGCCTGAGTTATTACAGGTTTTGGTTAACACCTTGTCATATATATATTCAAACGATGTTGGTGAAGGATTATACCCTGAAGGAGTTGGGTCAGGTGCGTTCAACGATTCGTCATCAAAAGGATTAGGTGGCACGGCCTCATCTTTTTTACAAGAGATAAGCATCACCACAAAGAGAGATGCAAATAAGAAACTATTGATATAATACTTTTTCATTTTGTTTTATTATGACATTAGATCGTAGAATGATTGAGTGCCGGGAGCCAAGAAGCCTGCACTTGTAACTTGATTTTTGATTCCAAGTACTTCGGCAATTGTAGGAACAACATTTGTATTTAAACCTACCGGGGTAGTTGGATCTCCTTTTACAAGCCCAGCAGGAGTTGTTCCGCCAATGATAGATGTGAACGTTCTTAGTGAGTTTGCGTCAGAGTGGTCGTAAGCAAAGTAATTATTATTGTCCTTAATAGGATTCGGATAAAGATCCCTTCCGCATTCAGGCGCAACAAGCATTACTGTGTTGTTTGCCATTTCTGGAATTGTTGTTTGAATATAATTCCATAACCAACCTACTGAATGATCAGCTTGGTGTAACGCTTGTAAATATCCGGTGTAGTTCTGGTGGCAAGAGTCAACAGCACTTAAGTTCACTACAGTTAATGTTGGCTTAAAATATTTCATTAATTCGGCACAGTAGCCAATGTTACGCGCATCACCATTACTTGCGCCCGGAGGTGCAGCCACTGAATTGTTGTGCGTTTTAGTGAACATTTGTTTCATGAAATTATGAATATCATATTTCTCCGCTTCTGTATTTTTAAGATCAGGAAGTGGTTTTCCAATGTTTGAGAAATTCTTATCTAAAAAAGATTTCATTGCATACATTGGTCCTAATTCCGTTGTTGGGTCATAAGCTTTTGCATCTTCGTACCATGCCTGACCAGGTGTTCCAAAAGTAGTTAAGGGCGCAAAGAAGTTTGCCCCATATTTTGCCCCATAATTTGGATGTTCACTATAGTTCAATAAAGGAAGAGAAGCTCCTATACCATTTCCAACAAACCAAACTTTAGTTGCAGGTAAACCCATTTCTCTTCTTACGTATTCAAAAATAGTAGGATAAACAGGTTTTTGTTTCAATCCTTGAGAAGCAATACGATTGCCTTGCAATAAAGCGGTCCACCCGTCGTAGTGACCGGCAGTGATACAACGCACTTCTTTAAATGTTGTTCCAAGCGATTGAATAGAGTTTGCTCCTGAAATAACTGGTGCAATAGGAGTTGCTCCTGTTGTTCCTGTTCCATAAACAATAGGAGTTAAACTACTGTTTGGCGCCAAACCATTGAATAAACTTGGCATAATGTTTCCTGCATTACCGGGTGTGTTGAGTGAAGTGATCTTTCCACCTTGACCTAATTGCAAGTAACCTTGAAGTGCTGCTTCTTGATGACGAACACCACCGGCAAACATTACTAACACCACGTGTTGTGCAGCCTGAACATTGTTTCCGGCGAATAATCTGCCCGACGGCAAAATGTAAGGAGCAATAATAGAACCTGCGGCTGCTAATGATGCTTTCTTTAAAAAATCTCTTCTTTTCATTTATTGTTTGTGTTGAAGTTGGATTAATAGTACATGTATTCGTCACTCAATGCAAAAGAAATATAAATTATTTCCGGTGTATAGTTTGGGTCTGACTGGATCATTTTTTTTAGGTATGCCTTTTCAGATTCAGTTGGAGTTCGCACATAAAAACGCACATAAGTTTCGTTAATAAACGCTTCTATATTTGCATTCATGCTCGCTACCGTTGGTAAAATTACACCTGGTTTTTTCATCAAATTGGCGATCAATATTTGGCGCGCTAAAATTTGATCACCTACAGAATCAAAGCATTGTGAAATAGTAAATAAGTTATTAGATGATAAAGCCTTTTGAAATAAGTTTGCGTATAAAATAGCCACATACTGATCGGTGGTCTTTAAACGTGTTTTATTTACGTTGGCCGGAAGTATATCTTCATTGTTTACTTCGTACTCATATTTCGTTTCTTGTTTTTTACAAGAGCTAAATACACCTCCAACGCAGAATACTGCAATGAGCGCGAGTTTTTTAAAACCGGTTTTAGAAATTTGCATATTCATCTGTTTTTAAAATATTACGTTGAATTTTAATGATGTCTTTATCAATAGGCAATGTTGCCATCAGCGGCACAATCTCTTCAGTACTAGGTAAGCGCACCAAGAATGTTTTATATAACCATTTAACTGTTCCTTCATAGAATTCATTACTATGCGTAAGAATATTCATGTAATCCCCTTTACTATGACCGGTTTTACCAAATAACAAACCTGATTTCCCCATAAGGATCATATCTCTTGAAACTTTAAATTCGTCAAGAGTATATTGTCTGAATAAAAGATCATTGAATGTGTATTTGATGGTATTGTCTTCGTTACCCATATATGAATCTGTTTTTGTGAATGTAACAGAGTTATTGATCAAGATTGTGCAGTAATCCTCAATTGTAATTTCTTTGTGATACCATTTCCATTTTGCTGTTGCGGCGGCAAGAATTGCTTCTGAGTTAGCTTTGTTTGCATAAAAGCCCGCCCAGTTGCCAAGTAAAGAGTCACTTAATCTTGCGAATTGAGATATGCCATACTCGCCCATAAAATCACTCGTTGTAAACCCTTCGCATAAACGGGTTGTCATAAGATCGTAAATACGATTACTTGCGGCAATGGCATAAGATGAATCGCCTGCGCGATAAGTTTGGTCTGTTTGTAATTTCAAAATAAGCGCTTCACGGGTGCTTAAAGCTAAGTTGCTCGCGATCAAGTTATCCGTTTCGACCTGCATTTCAGAGTCAAATGGCTCACGCCCAATTATATCAATAAACAAACGGTTGACATAATTCTCAATTTTTACTCTTGGAATTTTATCATAATAAGGGGCGTCGTTATCTAAACGCTCTTCAATCTTTGGGTCCTTTTTCTTACAATAAGTAAAAAGAAGTGGAATCAAGATCAATAAAGTAATGAGTCGACTAATTGAGTTTTTTGAACGATTAACCATTGTTATTTGCTTTTTGTCATACGAATTAAGTTAATTTACGCAAAAAGTACAACAAATGATAGGGTAAATT
>JAGPDW010000227.1:0-3947 GCA_018057345.1 Bacteroidia bacterium
ACAAAAAGAAAAAAGGCATCCTTAACATTTCCTGTTCGTTGGTACACATCGGCTAATATTATACCGCAACTGCTTATCTCTTTAGGATATCCGAGTTCGCGCGCCAGTTTTAAACCTGTTTCGGCGTTTGCTTGCGCTTTTTTAATATCCCCAAGCGTGAAGTAAATGTTGGCGATGGTGCTGTATACATTGGCTTGTCCTTGTTTATAATTTAAGGAATCCATTATTTGGAGACTACGCATGTACATGGATAGAGCCAGTTGAAGTTTTCCTTGATTTTTATAGATGGCGGCGATGTTACTTATGTTTTGACTTTGGTTGAGGGGATAATTATAAGTATCATAGATCTTTTTGGCTTCCATGTAATAGTTCAATGCCTTATCATGATCTTTCATCGTGCTATACGTGAGGCCAAAATTCCCCATAATTATGGCATATCTGTATAAATTATTCTCCAGTTTAGCATAGTCACTTGCTTTTTTGTAACTCTCGAGAGCCTTTGTGAAATTTTTTTGTTTGAAATGCAAATAGCCAATGTTGTTGTGGCAAGAAGCAAGGCCTGAAGTATCTTTAATGACTTCTCTTATATTTAAACTTTTATAGTAACAATCAATGGCAAGACTAAGATCACCAAGATTGTCGTACACCGCGCCAATATTATTAAATGCTCTGGCAATTCCTTTTTTATCGTCAAGTTGCTCGAATAGTGAAAGCGCTTTATTGTAAGCCTCAAGTGCTTTGTCTGTTTTGCCTTGTTCATCAGCCACAAAACCAAGATCGTTAATAATGACCGCCAAATTTTTTTGATAGAATAATTTTTCGTTGGGCTTGGCCGAATTTAATTTGTTCTCACATTCTACCCTGAGCGAATCCCAGAAACTTAATCTGTAAACACCTTCTATTTCTCCGATGGCTAATTGAAGAGAGATCCGTGATGTATCGTTGAAATTTGTTTTTCTAAGTACAGCACGAAGCGAATCTATTTCATCGCCTAAAATAGTGTTGGTGTACAACAACAATAGAACACATATTTTAAGAGCTGAATTCATTTTTTGATCAATTATTTCCTATCTATTTTTAGTCAACGTACTTAAATATCTTCACATGTTGCTTTTTGATCGAACAATAAACTGAAAAATTTAAAAAGAAAATGAAACTTTTAAAAGGGTCTCTGGCTCCAGAGCTAAGTGGACCTGTTGGATCAGGGTAATGGGGGTGTAATGTATATCTCCCGGCAGTTGCGTCGAGACCAAATATGAGTTTCTTTGAACGTAATGGCGAGATCAGAAAGCCGGTATTACAAATAGGACTAAATCCATAAAAATCGTGATGGTCATATCGTTTTGTGCCGGAAAAAACACCAACACCTATGCCCAGATGCCAGATCAGTTTACTTTTCATTTCGGTGCAAATCCCCAATGTGGGATAAAGCCTGATCACAGGTCCGAAGTTAGTGAACGGTGAAATACCTGATTCTATTTTGAGAAAGAAATGATCATACGAAAATGCGTAGTTTAGATTTAATTCCCCTCGAAGACCAGCCTTATCTGGATCAGGAAAGTAACTGCCGCCGAGGCCAATGCAGTGATAGGAAGAATCCTGCGCTCCTATGTTTGACACATAAGAAATAAAACAGAAAAGGAGTGCTATTTGAAAATTTTTAACCACCAGCCTTTTTTACTTTATACCCCATTTCCCCAAGAATCTTCAATAATTTTTCACGGTGATCGCCTTGGATCAAAATGTTTCTGTCTTTTACAGTTCCGCCGCCACCGCATTTCTGTTTAAGTAATTTGCCCAAGGCTTCTATGTCGCCGGTTTTTCCAACAAAACCAGTTATTCTGGTAACCACTTTGCCACCACCCAATCTATCTAAAAAAATTCGGAGATCTTGGTTTAGAGGATCTTTTGTTTCGTCTTCATCTGTGTTCTCAGTTTCAAACTTAAAGTTTGGATTGGTGCTGTAAACCACATTTATTATTTTTTTGTCTTTCTTGCTCATCGTTTATTTTTATAAATGATAAAGATCACTGCAAAACATAATACTACTATAGAAAGCAACATCAGGAAAGGAAAATTAAAGTGATGTTTAATATCTGTCGGCTCGATCTTCTCATCATTAAAATCGTTACTATTAACTATAAGCCTATTCTCTCTTTCAATACTGTCTTTTAAAGTAATATATACTTTATAACAATGCAATGCTAAAACTGGATCTTTTCCTTCGGCGATGCCCGACTTTAATAAAAGTAATTTGCATTTTGCATCCAAGTAATCAAACACTCTGCATAAACTGTCGGCTTTGTTCACGTAAAATTCACAATTCTTTTCATCATTTAAACGGTAATAGGCTCTGGCAAGATTGATATAACTATCCGTTTTGTCCATTTCATTTCCCATGATCTCGTTGGCTTTTAAAGCATCCAAACAATTTCCAATAGCTGATTCATAATTTTTACCTTCAATATTGATCACTGCAAGATTATTGAGACACATGGCTTCTAATTCGTAATCCATGGTGTTCTTGGCGATCTTGTACGCATTTAAAAAATATTTTTCAGACTCTTCTAACTTTTTCTCTCCCATTTTTAAAACGCCAATATTTATATAGCAATTAGCCGATTGTTTTTCGTTATTGAGTTTATGATTTATCTGAAGGGCTTTCATGTAGCTGCGCTCAGCCATTTCATTCTTTTGAAGATCGGTATAAATGTTACCTAAATTAGTTTCGCTCATGGCAATTCCACGCTCATCTTTAATGGCTTCTCTAATCTCTAGGGCTTTTTGATGCTGAGCCAAAGCTTTTTTTAGATCTCCTTTGCGATAATATAATACCCCAATTAAATTATAAGCTTTAGCCAAATGTTTTTGTGAGCCCGATTGCGTGGCAAAAAATTCAGCTTGTTTGGCACAGTTATAAGCATATTGTGGCGAAAAAACGCGCGCTTTAAAACCCTCCTTATAAAAAACGTTTACTTTTTCGGTATCAGTGGGTATTTTAAGGCAGGCGAATACCAATGAGTCAAAATTTTGGGCTCCAATAGAAGTACTTATGATCACAAAAAGTGCAAAGAATTGCTTTCTCATAATAGTTTAAATGTATAAATTTAAAAGCACATTTTTTATATATTTCTTATGATAAAATACACTTTCTTTCAAAAGAACCCCGCTTCGCATTATGTATATATTGATATGCATATTGAGAATATTAAAACTGATTCCATTGAGTTGCAATTGCCGGCCTGGAGGCCCGGGCGATATGAACTTGGCAATTTTGCAAAGAATGTAAAGAAGGTAGATGTGTTTGATGAGAACGGTAAAGTTCTTGTTCATACAAAGAAAACCAAAGACCTATGGGAGATAGATTGTAAAGGTGCTCGATCTTTGAAAGTAACTTACAGTTATTATTCGGCCGAACTAAACGCGGGAGCATGTTACGCCGACATAAATCAGATCTATATGAATCCGGTGCATTGTTGTTTTTACGTGGTAGGAAGAGAAAAGGAGGAACATGTGGTGGAATTGCAAGTACCGGAAAATTACAAAATAGCATGTTCATTACAGCAAAATGGAAATACACTTATAGCTGCTGATTTTGATGAACTTACCGAATCGCCATTCATAGCTTCAAATTGTTTGCAAACTCAAACGTATGAAGTAAATAAAGTAAAATTCTATTTGCATTTTAATGGTGAGTGTAAACCCGATTGGCAAAAAATAAAAACGGATTTCGAAAAATTTACGGATTACCAACTAAAATTTTGGGGCGACTTCCCATTTGATGAATATCATTTTCTATTTCAAATAACCCCATTTAAGTTTTACCATGGTGTTGAGCATTTTAAAAATACGGTAATTGCTCTTGGTCCGGGTTACGATCTTCATCAGGCAAAAGCATATGAGGATCTTTTGGGTGTTTCTTGTCATGAATTATTTCATGCCTTGAA
>JAGPDW010000228.1:0-3944 GCA_018057345.1 Bacteroidia bacterium
ATCCATGGTGTTCCACCTTCTTCACCTGGTCAGGTAACATTTAGGGTGGTGGTTTTTGCCCCGGTTAATTAATTTCACTTTCATATTTTTCATTGGACGTAGACAAATCGCTCCGTCCTTTTTGTTTTAAGAGAATATCATTTCAAGCAATTTAATTTTACAGACTTGATAATTATAAACAAAGCTCTTTTATACTTTAATATATTACAGTTTAAATTAAGCGGCGCTTTTCCTATATTTAACCAAATAAGTTTTGATAGTTGATTATCTGTAACAATTGTAACCGTTAAATGCGCATACACATTTTACCTTTGTGGTCATAAAATAAAAAATGGAAATTTTCGGTTACATATCTTCGATCATTATTGGCATATCACTTGGTTTAATTGGCGGCGGCGGTTCTATACTAACAGTTCCTGTATTGGTTTATTTATTTGGCGTTGAGCCCATGATGGCTACTGCCTATTCACTTTTTATTGTTGGAACAAGCAGTTTAGTTGGAGCCTTCCCAAAATACAAACAAGGTTTAATTAGTTTAAAAACTGCTATTGTTTTTGGTGTCCCATCAATTATTTCGGTATTTGCTACTCGCAAATTCATTGTGCCTTCTATTCCCACCGAAGTATTTCACTTAGGAGAATTTGTGGTAACTAAATCTATTTTAATGATGGTTCTCTTCGCAATTTTAATGGTTGCGGCGTCGGTATCCATGATACGCGAGAAAAAAAATAAAACAAATGGAACTGAAGTTGAAGAGCAAAAATTCAATTATCCAATGATCATTGTTGAAGGTTTAGTTGTTGGGGTATTAACCGGTTTAGTTGGCGCCGGTGGTGGATTTTTAATTATCCCGGCGTTAGTAATGTTAAGTAAACTCCCAATGAAAATGGCAGTTGGCACGTCTTTATTGATCATTGCTGCCAAATCGTTAATCGGCTTTTTAGGTGATATTTCTACCCATGCTACTCATATGGATTGGAAATTATTAATGATCGTTACAACTTTAGCTATTGCCGGAATTTTTGTGGGCAATGCTTTATCTAAAAAAATAGATGGCAACAAGCTCAAAAAAGGCTTCGGTTGGTTTGTATTGGTAATGGGTATTTACATTATCGTTAACGAATTATTTCTTAAAACCGGCGCTGGCCATTAATGTAACTATTGTTACATCTAAAAACATATGTAACTCCTGTTACATACTTTCTTCAATCAACTCTCTAACTTTGTATAAGTAAATAAAACCATTAATAATAAAACCACTCTTATGAAAATAGAACAAATTTATACCGGATGTTTAGCGCAAGGCGCATATTACATTACTTCAAATGGCGAAGCCGTAATTATTGATCCCTTACGCGAAGTTCAACCCTATATTGATCGCGCTGCAAAAGATGGCGTTAAGATCAAATATATTTTTGAAACACATTTTCACGCCGATTTTGTTTCGGGTCATTTAGATCTAAGCAAAAAAACAGGAGCCCCAATTGTTTATGGCCCAACAGCGAATCCCGAATTTAAATCAATTATTGCATTAGATGGTGAAGAATTTAAATTAGGTAATGTTACAATCAAAGTGTTGCATACACCTGGTCATACCATGGAAAGCTCTTGCTTTTTATTAAGAGATGAGAACGGAAAGGATATAGCTTTGTTCAGCGGTGATACATTATTCTTAGGAGATGTTGGTCGCCCCGATCTTGCCCAAAAAGCAGCATCAATGACGCAAGAAGAATTAGCAGGCTTGCTTTACGAATCATTAACCAAAAAAATTATGCCCTTAGCAGATGACGTTACAGTATATCCGGCTCACGGTGCCGGAAGCGCTTGCGGAAAAAATATGATGAAGGAAACCGTAGACACTTTAGGTAATCAAAAGAAAATGAATTACGCTTTGAATCAACCAAACAAAGAGGAATTCATTAAGGCGGTTACCGATGGTTTGTTACCCCCTCCGGCTTATTTTCCCATGAACGTTGCCATGAACAAAAAAGGATACGAAAGTTTTGATAAAGTATTAAGCAATGGAATGAGAGCCCTAAACCCCGATGCGTTTGAAGCTGCGGTAGAAGTTACCGATGCTATTGTTTTAGATACTCGCCCTGCAGC
Organism: Bacteroidia bacterium; assembly: GCA_018057345.1. GTDB lineage: Bacteria > Bacteroidota > Bacteroidia > B-17B0 > Aurantibacillaceae > Aurantibacillus. The sequence goes on from JAGPDW010000228.1 coordinate 2,107, forward strand.
TGATTTTGCAAAAGGATTTATTCCACGTTCCATTAGTATTGGTATCAATGGCGATTTTGCTCCTTGGGTTGGTGCTTTGGTAAAGGATGTAAAACAGTCTCTGTTAATTATTGCACCGCTTGGTATGGAAGAGGAAGTTGTGACACGATTAAGTAGGGTAGGTTTTGATAATATACTTGGACATTTAGAAGGTGGTTTTGAAGCTTGGAAAGCCACCGGAAAAGAAACAGATACCGTTGATCGTATTCCTGCAACGCAATTTGCTAAAGAGTTTGATGTAAAGGCAGGTAATGTAATTGATGTTAGAAGAGAAAGCGAATACCGTGCAGAGCATGTGGATGAAGCCTTCAATAAACCATTAGATCAAATAAATAATTGGTTTATAGACATGGATGCAAATAAACCTTTTTATATTCATTGTGCAGGAGGATATAGAAGTATGATTGCAGCGAGTATTTTAAAGTCGCGTGGCGTACATAATTTTAAAGAGGTAGAAGGTGGATTTAAATCTATTGCCGAAACGGCAGTACCTAAAACCGATTACGTTTGTCAAAGTAAATTACAAAAGTAATACAAATGAAAAATAGAAATGGGATGTTGATGTTAACGGTAGCCTTCTCGCTTATACTGTTAAGCAATTGCCAATCTCAAACAAATAATAAACAAGAAGTTGAACCACAAAAAAATGAAATCATGAAAAATAAAGAAATAATTGTTGATGTTAGAAGTCCCGAAGAGTGGGAGTTCGACGGACATGCAGATTGTTCTGTAAACTATCCATTAGACGAGATCCAGGATAAAGTAGAGGATCTCAAAAAGTACGATCACATTGTATTGGTTTGCCGTAGTGGTAACCGTGCAGGTGTGGCCAAAAGGATCCTTGAACAAGCTGGCTTGAAGAATGTCGAGAACAAGGGCCCTTGGAAGAACGCCGTTTGCCCGAACTAAGGATTTAGCAGTGTTAAGCGCAGTGTAACATTTGTTACACTGCGCTTTTTGTTTATTTACTATATTTATCCTATGAAAAGAACTATACTAACAGCGCTAGGTTTATTCCTAATTTCAAACTCAGCTATTTCTCAAACATTCTCAAATTCTTTAGCTATCCCGTCTACTTTAACGGGTACAAATATTAATCTGTCAATACACAGCGGAACCATGTCTTTTTACCCTGGTTTTTCTACCAATAGTATTGGCTTTAACGCGTATAATTATTTAGGACCAACATTGATCTTGAACAAAGGCGATTCGGTGCATATTAACGTAACTAATAATTTGATCGATACCACAACTATTCACTGGCACGGAATGCACGTTTCTCCTAAAAATGATGGAGGACCTCATACAGTAATTCCGCCGGCAACAACGTGGACACCCAAATTTAAAGTGCGCGATGACGCGGCTATGTTTTGGTATCATTCGCATTTGCACATGAACACCGCTGCGCAAGTAACAAAAGGCGAAGCGGGTTTAATAATTGTAAAGGATCCTATTGAAGCAGCATTAACTTTACCTCGCACTTATGGTGTTGATGATATTCCTTTAGTTGTGCAAACACGAGCGTTTGACGTAAACAAACAATTTGATGCTTTGTCGGCAGTTGATAGTGTGGTGCTGATTAATGGTACAAAAAATCCATATACAAATTTACCGGCGCAAGTGGTACGTTTGCGATTAATAAATGCTGCCACCATGCGTTTGTTCAATTTTGGTTTTAGTAATAATGCAACGTTTTATCAAATAGTATCCGATGGTGGATTATTGTCGGCGCCAGTTTCAATGACACGCTTACGTTTAGCACCAGGCGAAAGAGCCGAGATCCTTTTAGATCTAACAGC
>JAGPDW010000074.1:0-13747 GCA_018057345.1 Bacteroidia bacterium
AATCTACGTTGGTCACAAAAAGATCATCTCCTACTAATTGGGTAGTAGAGCCTATTTTATCGGTTAATAATTTCCATCCATTCCAATCATCTTCGGCGCAACCGTCTTCAATAGAAAGAATAGGGTATTTTTTACGCCATCCGGCCCAATAATCCACCATTTGTGAAGCGGTTAATTTATCTCCTGTGGATTTTTTGAAGTGATATACTTTTTCATCCGCTAAATAAAATTCAGAAGCAGCGGCATCAATAGCAATGTAAATGTCTTTTCCCGCTTTGTAACCGGCCTTATCTATAGCCTGCATCACAGCTTTGATAGCATCTTCATTATTTTTAAAATCAGGAGCAAAACCACCTTCATCGCCAACATTGGTGCTCATTTTTTGCGCTTTTAAAACCGCCTTTAAATGATGAAACACTTCGGTACCCATTTGTAAAGCCTCGCTAAAACTTTCGGCCCCAACAGGCATGATCATAAATTCCTGAAAATCGATACCATTATCGGCGTGAGCCCCACCATTTAAAATATTCATTAATGGAATAGGAAGCGTATTTGCATTTATTCCGCCGATGTAGCGGTAAAGTGGCTGACGACATTCTTCGGCCGCAGCTTTTGCTACTGCTAATGAAACGCCCAAAATAGCGTTTGCTCCGAGATTTGCTTTGTTCTTTGTGCCATCTAAAGCGATTAATGCCGTATCAATAGCGCTTTGATCAAAAACATAAGCACCCTTTAAATGTTCGCGAATAACACCATTCACATTGTTCACGGCTTTTAAAACGCCCTTGCCCATGAAGGTCTTTTTGTCGTTATCCCTCAATTCTACAGCCTCATGGCTTCCGGTGCTTGCTCCAGAAGGAACAGCGGCTCTGCCTAAAATACCATTTTCGGTGATCACATCCACCTCTATGGTTGGATTTCCCCTTGAATCTAAAATTTGACGGGCAACAATTGAATTTATATACGACATATGGGTAAAATTTAAGCAACGAAATTAAGGTTTTTAGGAAAAAAAGGAAAGAAATGTTATGAGTATTTTATCGTATTTATAAAGGCTTTTGGCAAAATTTTGGTAATATTCTTTATCAAAATTTGCATGTTAAAAACATAGAGGTCGCATCAATTTAGCTGAGGATCTAACCCATATCTTCGTTTCATGCAGCATCCTCTTAAAACCCTGGCCGCACTAGGCTCGCTTTTCGTTATTTTGGGTTTAATGGCTTTTGTTTATCCTAAAAACGGAATAAGCCTGGGCGGTGTTGTTGTTCTTAAATTTCCTGAACTATCCGAACTGCTTCATAAAAAACAAGCAAAAAAAGACATTTCAAAAATTTTAGAGCTGGCAGACAAGATCAACGCGAATGATTCAATTTCAGCGATCGATTCTCTTCAAACAAAAGACACAACTGTTATAAAACTCATAAATACGATCCAGTTTCGCAATAAAGCGTCGTTGGATGCATTTTTTGAAGCGCTTTCAACTATGAAGAGTGATCCAAAAAGTATTCGTGTATTGCATTATGGCGATTCGCAAATTGAGTGTGATCGTATAACGGATTACTTACGGATGAAATTGCAATCGCAGTTTGGAGGAAATGGCCCCGGTTTTGTTTCGTTAATGCCTATTTCACAAAGTGTAACTAATAAGGTAGTGAATGGTTATGGTTGGGATCGTTATCAAACATTTACTAGCAAAGATAAACGCGTGAAACATAATAATTTTGGATTTACAGGAGGCTTTACGCGTTTTATTAGTTACAAAACAGTAAGTGATACAAGCGTGGCAGTTTCAACAAACGTAACCATTAGCACAACAAAATTAGCCGGCACTAATAATTTAGGATATAAAAAGATAAAATTATTTTACGGAGGCGCCCAAGCAAAAACCTGGTGTGAGTTTTATGATGGACCGGCTTTAAGCAGCGCTGATAGTTTGTTAGAGGGTGGGAATTTTAGAATAAAGGAATATAATGTTTCTACATCTTCGCATGAATTTAAATTTAAAGGGAAAGACAGTCCGGATTTTTACGGCGTTTCTTTAGAGTCTGGGACTGGAGTATACATTGATAATATTTCACAACGAGGAAGTTCTGGGACATTTTTTCAGCATATTAATTTTGGACAACTTAAAAGTTTTTATGACCATTTGAATGTTAAGTTGATCATTTTGCAATATGGAGGCAATGCGCTGCCGTCATTGAAGAATAAAGAGAATGTTACAAATTTTGCAAATTATTTTAACGGACAGATCGCGATCATTAAAAGGGCTGCCCCAAATGCAAGCATTCTATTTATTGGTCCGGCTGACATGGGTGTTAAAGATGGAACAAGCTATGTAACTCATCCTATGTTGGAAGAAACTCGTAATGCATTGCGAGAAGTTGCTTTTAAAAACGGTTGTGCGTTTTTTGACATGTACGATTGTATGGGAGGTTCAAATAGTATGAGTAGTTGGGTAGATGAAAAGTTGGCGGCTACTGATTATATTCATTTTAGTCCGCAAGGCGCGCGCAAAATAGCAACATTGTTGTATTCGTCTTTGATAACAAATTACAATAATTACGTAAAAACAAAACCTAAGAAATGAGAAAAGTACTTGGCGTCATATTAGGAATCTGTTTTGTTCAGTGTGTATCAGCACAAGCTGCAGTTGGAACTTACTCATTCATAAAATATGAAGAGAATAGATTACTGTTTGATAAGGATAGCTCCAGTTTTATGAATTTTTTTAAAAAAATGCAGGAGGTGAATGGCGGAGAGATAAAAAAACTAACGATCGCTCATATTGGCGGATCGCATGTGCAAGGCGGAACTTGGAGTAATGCATTTTTAGAAGGGTTTCAACATTCGTTCAACGTGCAGGGTGGAGGATATTTTGTTTTTCCTTATAAACTTGCCAAAACAAATTCGCAACCCTATGCACGAAGCTTTAGTACCGGGCATTGGAAGAAATGCAGATGTGTGCAAAAGGATTTTTGTTTGCCTTTAGGAATGAATGGAATGAGTGTGAGTTCGAATGATAGCGCAAATGTATTTGGTGTGGCTTTAACTAACAAAGCGGTTTGCCGAAAATTCAATGTAGTAAAAGTGTATCATAATTTCAATTGCAGTTTTGAAGTGAACTGTAATATGGAAGCAAAAAAAGAAGATTGTAAAGACGAGGGTTATACAATTTTTGAATTTGACCAACTTATAGATTCGGTAAGCTTCCAGCTTATTAAAGAAGATACTTTGGCAAAGGACTTTACGTTATTTGGTTTTTCGTTGGAAGATAGAACATCTTCAGGTTTTTATCTAGCCGGCTTAGGAGCTAATGGCGCGGCAAGTAATTCGTTTTTACGATGTAATTTTTTTGTATCGCAATTAAAAACCATTCAGCCTGATCTAGTGGTTATTTCTTTAGGAGTAAATGATGTTCAAGGAAAAGGGTTCACTAAAGAAGAATTCATTCAGCATTACGATTCACTGATTCGTAATATAAAGGAAGCTTCTCCAAACTGTGCTGTTTTACTTACTACTACAACAGATAATTACATACGACGAAGAACGCCTAATAAACGCACAGAGTCGGCAAGAGAAGCTCTGTTGGAAGTGATGGCTCATCATCAATGTGCCGTGTGGGATATGTATGAGATCATGGGTGGTTTTAAGTCAATTAGCAAATGGACCAAAACCGGGTTAGCTGCGCGCGACCGGATCCATTTTAGTCCTAAAGGATATAGGATCTCAGGCAACTTAATGTTTGAGGCACTTTATAGAAGTTATTCATGTAACCGGAAGTTTGTAAACAAATAGAATGGTTAAAACATATTCTTGCATTTAATCCTGAACAGCCATTACTGTTCACTCATTTGTTTTTCTGGGGATTTTTTGCAGTATGTTTATTGGGTTATTCATTCATTTACAAAGTAAATAAGGCTCGATCAATTTATTTATTGCTATTTAGTTTCTTTTTCTATTATAAAACAAATAGTGTTTTCATTTTACTGCTGATGTTCACTATTGTGAGTGATTTTTGTTGGGGAAGGATGATTCATAATTCAACCAACGCATTTAAACGTAAACTATTCCTTATTTGCAGCGTATTACTCAATTTGACCTTATTATGTTATTTTAAGTATTCTTATTTTTTTGTAAGTAGCAGCAATGAATTATTTGGTACTTCAGAACCTTACTTTAATGGTTTCGCAAGCTTTTCAAATACTTTTTTTGGATCTGATTTTAGAGTGGATAAACTCTTAACGCCTATTGGTGTTTCTTTCTTTACGTTTCAATCTTTATCATATACAATCGACGTGTATCGCAACAAAGTAAAACCCGTAGATAATATTTTTGATTACGGATTCTTTGTTTGTTTTTTTCCGCATTTAGTGGCCGGTCCCATTGTAAAAGCGCACGAATTCCTTTATCAGATCTATCAGCCTTACAGTTTAACTAAACTTGAATTTGGCATGGCGGGTTTTTGGATCATGAATGGTTTTGGAAAAAAAATAGTGGCCGATTATATTGCGGTAAATTTTATCGATCGTGTATTCACAAGTCCGCATTTGTATACTGGCCTAGAAGCTGTAATGGCCATTTTTTCGTATTCATTACAGGTGTATATGGATTTTAGCGGGTATACAGACATTGCCATTGGCATTGCTTTACTCTTGGGTTATCGCTTAAAAACAAATTTCAAGTCTCCGTACAAAGCCCTTAGTACAAGCGAATTTTGGAAGCGTTGGCATATTTCTTTATCGAGTTGGTTGCAAGAATATTTGTACATTCCTTTGGGTGGTAACAGATCGGGAAGTGTAGGATCTTATATTTGTATTGTAATTATTTCTCTTTTCATGGTATTGTTAAGCGGAAAATTATGGCTCTTATTTTTCCTTGCTGGATTTTTTCTGCTACTCGTTGCACTTGCTTTTGCTTTTCCCAAAGTGAAACAAAATATTAATACGAACATAAATTTAATGGTTACAATGTTACTTGGCGGTTTATGGCATGGGAGTAGTTGGTTGTTCTTAATTTGGGGAGGATTGAATGGAATAGGATTGATCATTCATAAATTTTGGCAAAAAATTTCGCCGTTCAAAGACAATACAAGCATTCCTATAAAGATCATGCTCATGTTGGTCACGCTTACTTTCATTAGTTTTACTCGTATTTATTTCCGAAGTCCAACTATGGATATTGTGAACGAGATCTACGACCGAATAGGAAACCATTTTTCGTTATATTTATTTGGTGATATATTAATTGGATATTGGTCGGTTCTATTGGTTGTTTTGTTGGGCTATTTGATCCATTGGATCCCCGAAACTATTAAAGAGAAGTATCGTAATGCCTTTGCAAATCTCCCGGTTCCCGCAATGGTAGCGGTTTGCTGTCTTACTATATTCTTGCTTTATCAGATCATGAGTAGCGAAATGCAACCCTTTATTTATTTTCAGTTTTAAGACCTTTTTCCTTATCTTTAAACGTTAACTTTTTGTTTGAATCCCTTCTGTAAAATAGCACTAATCTTGATCTTATTCCCCTTGCTTTTTTTGGGACAGGAAAAACCTGTTGAAAAATTAAATGCACGATTTGTGATCAAAACAAGTGCCGGCATTCCAAAGCCTATTACAAGTAATTTATTCCGTAAATCATTTAACGGGTTTTACGATCTAGGAATATCTTTTAATTTTAGAACAGTTGGGAACTTTTATTTTGGAATTGGATACCAGAATGTTTTTTTTAAAAATAATGCGTATTTAAAACAGCAAGTTTATAATGCAAGCATACCATACGATACTAGATTACTAGCTGATATTCCTTTTGTAACACTTAGTTACGATAAGTTTTTTAAAAGTACTTCGTATGTAAAGTACTCTTTGAATTATGGTTATATCTTGGGCAAATACACCAATGTAAATCCGGATACTTCTGAAAAGAACAAACCCTTTATTAGTAAAGGATTTAGTGGACAGTACATTAAACCGGAAGTAAGTTTTAATTTTATTGATAAGGATAATACCTGGGTTTCTTTTTCGGTGATGGTGAGTTATACCACTTTGCTGTATAAATACGATCCAAGATCGCCGCGCTTTGCACATTTTTATGAGCTTCAACCGATCTCAAACAGGTATGCAATGAGTTGGCTCACTGTAGGGTTTGGTATAAATGTTTTAATAGGAAAAAGTAAAGAGTAGAAAATGATCACAGCAGATACACCGGTAAAATTTGATAGAAGGAAGTTAAAGGATAGCACTTTGCTTGAGCTTTATATGAATATTTTAAAGCCACGCATGGTTGAAGAGAAAATGCTTTTACTGTTGCGCCAAGGTAAAATAGCAAAATGGTTCAGCGGTATTGGGCAAGAAGCAATTAGCGTTGGCGTTGCCTCGGCTTTAAACGCTGATGAATTTATTTTACCAATGCACCGTAATTTAGGTGTTTTCACTACGCGCCAAATTCCCTTCAATCGTTTATTCTCACAGTTTCAAGGTAAGCCCGGTGGTTTTACACAAGGGCGCGATCGTTCATTCCATTTTGGTACGCAAGAATATAAAATTGTGGGTATGATCTCGCATCTTGGTCCGCAAATGGGAGTAGCTGATGGAATTGCACTGGCGGATATTTTAAAGAAAGATAAAAAAGTTACTGTAGTGTTTAGTGGCGATGGTGGCGCAAGCGAAGGCGATTTTCATGAAAGCATAAATACAGCAGCGGTTTGGAATTTGCCTGTGATCTTTATTGTGGAAAATAATGGATATGGATTGAGTACACCAAGCAACGAGCAGTTCAAATGCAGATCATTTGCCGATAAAGCCATTGGTTATGGGATAGAAGGCATTAGCATTGACGGAAATAATTTATTAAAGATTTACGATACAATAAAAACATTAGCCGAAAGTTTACGCGAAAATCCTCGTCCTGTTATTTTAGAATGTGTTACATTCCGTATGCGCGGACATGAAGAAGCTAGCGGAACAAAATATGTTCCAAAAGAATTATTTGATATTTGGGGAAGAAAAGATCCTGTGCATAATTTTGAGAAGTATTTATTAGGCGAAGGTGTTTTAACCGAAGAGATCATTGAGCAGTATCGTGCAGATGTAAAAAAACAAATTGACGAAGGATTGGAAACAGCGTTTGCAGAACAAATGCCAAAACCTGATACCGAAAAAGAATTGCGCGAATTATTTAAACCATTTATAGTTGGCGAAACAACTCCTTCGGGTTCTACAACCAATATGCGTTTTATTGATGCAATTAGCAATGCCATGAAATTAGCTATGCGCAAACATTCTAATTTGGTGTTGATGGGACAGGATATAGCAGATTACGGTGGCGTATTTAAGATAACAGAAGGTTTTGTAGAAGAGTTTGGAAAAGGAAGAGTTCGCAATACGCCTTTGTGCGAAAGTGCAATTTTAGGAAGCGGTTTTGGTTTATCCATCAATGGTTATAAAGCCATGGTTGAAATGCAGTTCGCTGATTTTGTAAGCGAAGGCATGACACAAATTGTAAATAATTTAGCAAAGAGTCATTACCGTTGGGGACAAAATGCCGATGTAGTTGTGCGAATGCCAACAGGAGCTGCTGTTGCTGCAGGACCGTTTCACTCTCAAAGTAACGAAGCTTGGTTCTTTAAAACACCAGGGTTAAAAATTGCGTATCCTGCTTTTCCGTCGGATGCAAAAGGTTTATTGCTTACGGCATTTGATGATCCAAATCCTGTGATGTTCTTTGAACATAAAGCATTGTACCGAAGTATCAGCGAAGATATACCTGATGATTATTATAACATCCCTTTTGGAAAAGCACGTTTGGTGAAACAAGGAAATGATGTTACCATTGTTACTTATGGTTTAGGGGTGCATTGGGCTTTGGAATTATTAAATGAAAATAAAGATATCAATGCTGACCTTATCGACTTAAGAACTTTAGCACCTTTGGATACAGAAACAATTTATGAATCGGTAAAACGTACAGGAAAAGTTTTGGTATTGCATGAAGATACACTTACCGGTGGAATAGGAGGAGAGTTAGCTACATTGATCACCGAAAATTGTTTTGAATATTTGGATGCGCCGGTTATGCGCGAAGGAAGTTTGGATACACCGGTGCCAATGAATGCGGATCTTGAACAGAATTTTTTGCCTAAGGAAAGATTTAAAGTAAAACTTAAAAAACTAATGGAGTATTAGAAGTACGATCTACGAAGTTCGAAGTACGAATCTAAACCCAGCCTCGTACTTCCAACTTCGTCCTTCGTACTTCAGCAATATAATTAAATTAATATAATCATGATAAAACAAAACGACACCTACACACATGAGTTTCAATTCTCGCAAGCAGAAGTGCAAGCATTTGCAAATGCAACCGGCGATAAAAATCCTGTTCACTTAGACGCGGCTTATGCAGCAACTACTATGTTCAAAAAACCGATCATGCACGGGATGTTAAGCGCGTCCTTGTTCAGTAAAGTATTCGGAACATTATTTCCGGGAGAAGGAACAATTTATTTAAAACAATCTTTATCGTTTTTAAGACCAATGTATGTTGACACAGTGTATGAAGCTCATTTTACGGTTAAGGAAGTTGTTGTAGAAAAGAATAGAGCAGTGGTTGAAACCGTTATAAAAGATAAGGCCACAGGAGCAGTTTGTACGAGTGGAGAGGCTACCGTAATGAACGTTAATCAAATTAAATAATTAAAATAATGAAAAAATGCAAAACAGTTGCTCTATTACTGAGCTTAGCGATCTTAACCAATGTTAAAGCGCAAACCAATGCTTTGCATTTTGATGGGAATGATAATGTGAAATTGGCCTATAACGCATCAATGGATTATAGCACCGGCAATCCATTTACGATCGAGTTATGGTTTAGAACAAGCACGGGCTCTAGCTGTGAATTTTTATCGAATATTATAAATGACATACCAGCTAAAGGAATTGTTATTGGTATGATCGCTGGTAAGCCGTATTTTTATACAGGAAATTCTTCCGGTGTAAATTCTGTTTACATAACATGTAATAACACCTTTAATGATGGCAATTGGCATCACTTAGCATGTGTAAGCAGTGGAAATTCAAACGCCAGTGGAATGTTTATATATGTTGACGGAAACGTTCAAACGGTTGTGATCGGTGCCAATAATTTAACCGGACCATTTAACTCGGGAGCTTCATATAATCTTGGATCTCGAAATAATGGTTCTTATTTTTATACTGGAAGTTTTGACGAATTGAGATTTTGGAGTAAAGCTCTTTGTCCTGCAGAAATTATTGGAAGAAAAAATTGTCATTTAGTAGGTAACGAATCTCAACTATTGGCATATTATAATTTTAACCAAGGTGTTGCAAGTAGTAATAATACCGGAATAAATACACTGATCGATAGTTCTCCTGCAGCTGTTACAGGGAGTCTTACCGGTTTTATTTTAAACGGAGCAACTTCTAATTGGATCGCTTCAACAACTTCTATTTCGGGAACATGCGGTAATTTTAATTTAATATCCGTAAGCGGTCAAACAACTATTTGTTCAGGAGCCTCAGTTACTTTAACTGCAAGTGGGTCTAGTCAGTATACCTGGAGCACTGGCTCCAATGCATCTTCAATAATAGTAGTTCCAAGTACTAATACAGTTTATTCTGTTAATGGCGGAACAGCAACTGCAAATTGTTCTGGAAGTAATAGTGTGAACATTTCGGTAATGCCTTCACCAACCATGAATTTGGTGAGTTCACAATCATCACTATGTTCAGGAAGTACAATTTCTTTATCAATAAGTGGAGCTAATTCGTATACCTGGAATACAGGATCAAATTCTGCATCAATAATTGTGGCACCAACCAGTAACACTGTTTATTCTGTGGTTGGTTCAACCTCCTTAACTTGTTTAGGAAATAACAGTATTAGTATTTCTGTTAGCCCAAGTCCAACTGTAATTATTTCTGCCTCTCAGTTAACTGTATGTGCAGGTAGTGCGGTTGCTCTTTCTGGAAGTGGTGCCGATACGTATTCGTTCAGCAATGGAGCTACAACAAATCCAATTGTTGTTTCACCTTTAATAAACACTTTTTATACGGTATTGGGCACAAATACTTTATCAGGTTGTACCGCAACTTCAGGCGTATTGATAAGTGCTATTATTTGTAATGGCTTGCAAAATAATAGTGCTTTATTTAGTGATCTTATTATTTCCCCCAATCCATTTACGCAGCAATTAACTATAAAGAATTTGCAAGGAGAAAATAGTATAGTACTGTATAATGCTATAGGTCAAGCTATACTTGAAACAAAGGTTAATGATAAAGAGTATGTATTAAGCCTTGAATATCTTGAGCAGGGTGTTTACTTTTTAAAGGTATTTATGAATGGCAAAGAGGACCAAGCAGTTACTAAGAAAATAATCAAACAATAAGCTCTTTTTACCCCTCAAAATACATTTGAATTATTGAATTAAAAGGCTATTTTTACGAATCTAATTTAAAAACATGGAACAAAAACAAGTTCAAAGTGGTCATCCAAAAGGACTTTACGTACTTTTTATCACCGAAATGTGGGAACGTTTCAGTTATTACGGAATGCGTGCCATTTTCGTATTATTTTTAACCAAAGCATTATTATACGATAAAGCCTTTGGTTCTGATATTTATGGAAGTTATACCGGTTTGGTATACTTAACTCCATTAATTGGAGGCTATATGGCAGATAGATATTGGGGGAATAGAAAATCGATCATTGTTGGTGGTATAATGATGGCACTAGGGCAGTTTTTAATGTTCTTGGCAGGTTCGTTCTATCAAAATGTTGATCTCGCGAGAATTATTATGATGGGCGGTTTAACCATGCTAATTATTGGAAACGGGTTCTTTAAACCAAACATTTCTACCATGGTTGGGCAGTTATACACTAAAGGTGATAAACGAGTTGACTCAGCGTTTACTATTTTTTACATGGGAATTAACCTAGGTGCATTTTTTGCTCCTTTAGTTTGTGGATACATTGGTGATACCGGCGATCCCGGAGATTTTAAATGGGGATTTTTAGCAGCTTGTTTTGGTATGATACTTAGTTTGATATTATTTATCTCGTTAAAAGATAAATATATTGTAACGCCTGAAGGTGCAGCTATTGGTGGTAAACCAAATAGAAACATTGCAACTAGTGATATTGATACAGCGAAAGAAGTAAAAACTGAATTTACAAATGGTCAAATAATGACCTGGTTAGGAATTGAAGTTGGATTGTTTACGTTATTCATGCTATTAGGACAAGGTATTATTGGATCATTTATTTTTTCATTATCAATTGCCGCTCCGGGATTTATTATCTCAGATAGAAGCTTAACAAAAGTTGAGAAACAACGTATTTGGGTTATTTACATTGTAGCTTTCTTTGTTATTTTCTTTTGGGCTGCCTTTGAACAAGCAGGCGCCGCATTAACTTTCTTTGCAGCAGAACAAACTGATAGAACTCTTTTTGGAAATGAGATTCCTGCAAGTTATTTTCAATCAGTAAATGCAGTTGCTATTGTGATCTTTGCCGGCGTATTTGTGGCTTTATGGGGTTTCTTAGGAAAGCGTAACAGAGAACCCGCATCTCCGTACAAACAAGCGATAGGTTTATTCTTATTGGCTTTAGGTTATGTAGTAATTGCTGCAGGAGTAAAAGGGATCGACCCTTCAACAAAAGTAAGTATGATGTGGTTATTAGGTTTATATGTGATCCATACTTTTGGTGAACTATGTTTATCTCCAATTGGTTTGTCAATGGTAAATAAATTGGCCCCCGTCAAATTCGCGTCTCTTTTAATGGGTGTTTGGTTCTTATCCACTGCTTCAGCTAATAAATTTGCCGGAACTTTAAGTTCATATTATCCGGAAACAATGTTGGTTGTATCGGCTGTTGAAAAGCAACAAACCGAAAAAGCAATTGAGATATGTCCAAAATTAGATAAGGCGGAGGATATTAACGGAACTAAGTATGTGAGCATCGACTTAATTAATTTAGATGGAATTAAGGATAAAGTAGTGAAGGAAGATGTAGTTAAGAATATTTTTGCAAATTCAGTTATAAAGGAAAAATCATTTATTGGATATAAAATAAATGATCTTTATTCATTCTTTATGTTGTTTGTGGTAATGGCAGGCGTGGCCTCTGTTATTCTATTCTTCTTATCAAAGAAGTTACTTGCCATGATGAATGGTGTGAGGTAGTTGTAAGTTATTTTAGAGGTTATGAAAAGGCTCCGATATTTTCGGGGCCTTTTTTATTTGATGACTTACCTATGAGAATTGAATCAACTTTTTCTTATCACTTTTGCTATTTTCCACTTTGTTTTGCGCTTTGCTTTTTTTGAAACGATTAGATCAAGATCTTCTGACGTGATAATGGATTTTGCAATGAATGAAATAGCAGTAAGTCCAACTCCGGCTCCTATAATGTATGGATTTTGAGTGTCGGCCGATATAAGAGTGGCTGCAATAAATAAAGCGGCTGCTACATTTGCGGCTTTAATTAATTTTCTCTTTTCAGGGCGGTAATGATTGATAACCGTAATAGTTCTTATCCTAGATGTTTTAATTGTTCTTTGAACCGAATATTGAACATGGAGTATCTTAAAATTTAACTCTCTATTTAAGCTATCCCTATATTTTCGTTTGTTATGCTTTTGTTTAGAAAGTTGAGTATAGCGATCTTTCAATTCTTTTATAAGGCTATCCGAAAGAGATGTCCTTATATAAGTTTTAATAGAAATTACTGTATCATAAACATCATGTATGATCGCCTTAAACGCAAGCGAGTCGCTAAATTTTATCTGAATAGGATATTTTCCTAATGGTAGTTTATAAAGAGAACTTGAATCTTTAGCTTTTGCGAACACCAAAGTATCTTGCGCACTAATTAAAGTTTGAAAGAATAGAAAAAGTACAATACATTTTAAATGAGATCTCATGTATTTAGGTCTAGCCTAAAAGAGTTTTTTTAGTATGCTCTAAAATGTCAAAAGCAATTTCTTTTGTTGCCCCTTCAGCATACAAACGCAATACTGGCTCTGTACCACTTGCGCGGATCATTAACCAAGTGTTATCATCAAAGAAATATTTGTAACCGTCTAGGTCTTCAATACGCGATACATTGTATTTACCAAAAGCTTTATAACTTCCTTTTTTGCAAGCCTCCAATACTTTTTGTTTGGTAGCTTCGTCAATATATAGGTCGTTACGTTCAAACCAAAATGTGCCTGTTATATCGTAAACCTCTTGAATTAATTCTTTTAATGATTTGCCCGATTTAGCCATGAATTCCCAAATGGTCAAGCCCATCCAAATTCCATCGCGCTCAGGAATATGCCCTTTAATTGCAATTCCACCGCTTTCTTCACCGCCAACTAATACATCTTCTTTAACCATAATGCCGCAAATGTATTTGAATCCTATTTTCACAACATCTAATGGTAAGTTATAGTGATCGCACATGTTTTTTATTTTCACTGAAGTACTAAAAGCAACCGCTACTTTTCCTTTCATGCTCTTATACTTCACCATGTAATGAATCAACAACAAAATGATATGATGCGAATCCACAAATTTTCCTTCTGCATCATATAATCCAATTCTATCGGCATCTCCATCAGTAGCTAAGCCACACGAAATATTTCCTTTCGACTTAATAAAATTACTAAGCTCTTGTAAATTCTTATGAATTGGTTCCGGTGCTTGTCCATGAAAACCCGGATTATGATCGTTATGTAAATGATGAA